>JAIPBB010000091.1 GCA_021739805.1 Saprospiraceae bacterium
AAAAATCAAAATGTATGTCAAACGAACAAAGAATCGAATTCATTAATTAACGTAAATCCACAATTCAAGGGATGATTATTTAAAAATTAGAGATTTATATTTCTCAAAACAAATGATTTATTTGGTGACTATCAGCCTGTTGAATGTGAGTTTGCGAAAGTTTGGAATAAGCTGAATTAAAGCTTTTTTAGTTCTTATATTATCTCCTTCTCAACAATATTCCTAAATCTTGTTGTTGAAATATAACGGTCAGCCAATAATTTTCCATTATAAATCAAATTGAAAACGCTATATAATGAAGGTGCTTTTTGTGCTTCGGCAGGAGTTTTAATTTCTGTAATTTTTAGGTCTAATTTCAACTCTTTAATTATTGGTTTTAATTCTTCAACAGAACGAGCCACCCAGGGACATTGTTTCGAGTAAATAATATTCAAACCCTTATACTTTTCTAATTCAGCTTGCCAATTGTTTATTGAAGGTAATTTGCCATCTTTAAATTGTTTAACTAATAATTGGTCTTTTCCGCTTTCTGAAATGATTTCAAAATCGTTTTTAAGGAATATGTTTCTGTTTGCCATAAAAGCATTATCACTAGTAACAACAGCAATCCCGGCTTTATTTTCAGCATCCTTTTCAACTTCATTCAGTAACAGAGTACCCAAACCCAAATGTTGATATTTTTTGCCATTTGTCCAAAGACATTGAATAAACATAAAATCCTTTGCATCAATGGCTCGCCAACAATGTTCACCCGGAATATATTCAATAAATCCAACGGGTTTCTTTTCTCCCTTGACAAAAAGCATTTTAATTTTCAAACCGTTTTTAAATTGTTCTTTTAACCAATCAACTTTAAGATTGTAAAACTCATGTTTTGGATTTATAAAGCAAATTGCTTGAGGGTGTTCATGAAGATTTTCTAATGTTACATCAATAATTTTTGTTTCTAATATCATATAATGCAATTTTTTAGTTTAAGGTATTACTACAAAAATAGTTGAAATAACAAATATCAAAAAAACAAATGACAAATAATTTTCAATTTATAAATAATCAATAATCAAAATTAAGTGAATATAATAATAATCTCAAAAATTAGATATCATATAAGGTTTTAGTATGTTTTAATGATGATAATATTAAGGTGTTTTTTCACTTTAGCAATGTATTGTTTGAGTTTTTGAAGCTTGGATTTTGAGTTTTATTTGTTTTTTGTCTTTTGTTATTTGAGATTTATTGAATATTAGATTGTTTTCGATTCCATCATAATTGCATGTAACCATAATATTTATACGCTCAGATTTGTATAGAACCATTATTATTCAAGCTAATTTCTTATTTATAATGAATTAAAATAAAACTATATCTTTGCAGCTTAAAATTTTAATTATGGCTTACGATTTTCACACAGATAAAGAACGATATTTCAATTTTCAATATGAGCACTCTCATGATTTTATAGTCCCTTTTGTTAATGAGCATCTTGATTTTGAAAAATCCCCAAAAGTTTTAGAAGTTGGCTCAGCAGAAGCAGGTGTTTTAAAAGCATTTACTGATTTGGGGGTTCAATGCACCGGTATTGAAATCAGCGAAAGCAGAGTTGAACATGCAAAACACTTTATGAAGGTAGAATTAGAAAAAGGACTGATAAATTTTATTGCTGAGGATATTTATAAAATCGACCCTGAAAAGCTTCCATTCAAATACGATCTTATAATTTTAAAAGATGTTATTGAACATATTCATGACCAAAAAAAAGTGATTAATTTTTTAAGACAGTTTTTAAATGAAGATGGTTTTATTTTCTTCACTATGCCCCCATGGAAAATGCCTTTTGGAGGTCACCAGCAAATATGTGTCAGCTTTTTGAAAAAAGTCCCTTATATTCATTTGCTTCCACGTGCATTATATAAAATGTTGTTGTTAGCTTTTAAGGAGCCGAAACCTACAATTGATAATCTACTTGAAACCTGGGATACAGGTATTTCAATTCGAAGATTTGAAAAAATATCAAAAGAAACCGGATATAGTATTTCAAAACGAATTCTCTATCTTATCAATCCAACCTATAAATATAAATTTAATCTTGAGCCTAAAGAGCAAATCAAAATTCTTAGATCAATTCCGTGGTTGAGAGATTTTTTCACCACTTCTGTTTATTATTTGATTCAGAAAAATAAGTTGGTTTCAGGTTTAAGGTTTAAGGTTTAAGGTTTCAGGTTTCAGGTTTAAGGTTTCATCATTGCAAGCAGCCTGTACTGAGCGAAGTCGAAGTAAAGCGAAGCAATCTGTTTGTAAACTTTAATCTCCATTTCCAACGGATTGCTTCAGTCGTTCCTCCCTCGCAATGACGCTATGAATTTGCTTTCTGCCTTCCTTTTGCCTTTTGCCTTTTTTTACTTTTGCCTTCTGCCTTTTTACTTTTGCCTTCTGATTACCGGTTACCGAACACCGATTACCACCTAAGCCTTAGCCTTCATATAATATTCCAAAAGTACATTTGCTGCATCATAGGAACTAATTTTATTTTCATCTAAATCCTTTTCGATTTGTTTAAGCTGTTTTTGAATTTCTTTATCTTTATAAAACATAGCTTTCAAGGATTCATTAATACTTTCAAACATCCTATATTTTTCCTGTTGCTGTCGCTTTTTATAGAAGTATTTATTCTCTTTGGTGAATTGAATATAGTCTGAAATTATTTTCCAGGCTTCGTTGATCCCAAAATTAGTATATGCCGAGCACAATTCTGCGATTGGAATCCAGCCCGATTCGGTTGGCGGAAACAGATGAAGTGCATTTTGATAATTTGCTTTTGCCAGTTTAGCTTTTAACATATTTTCACCATCAGCTTTGTTAATGAAAATGGCATCACTCATTTCCATAATTCCCCTTTTAATACCCTGAAGTTCATCACCGGCACCCGGAAGCATTAATAAAAGGAAAAAATCCACCATCGAATATACAGCAGTTTCCGATTGCCCCACTCCTACTGTTTCAATGAAAATTGTATCATATCCGGCGGCTTCTGCTAATATAATACTTTCTCTTGTCTTTCGGGCAACGCCACCAAGCGAACCGGCAGCAGGTGAAGGACGGATAAAAGCGTTTTTATCATTAGCTAAAAGCTCCATCCTGGTTTTATCTCCCAGTATGCTTCCTTTTGTTCGTTCACTGCTTGGGTCAATAGCTAAAACAGCGAGCTTTCTTCCTGATGCTGTCAGTAGTTTTCCAAGAGCTTCGATAAATGTACTTTTGCCAACACCCGGAACACCGGTAATTCCTATTCTAACTGAATTACCAGAATGTGGGAGACATTTTTTAATAAGTTTTTGTGCAATTTTGCTATGCTCTTCAAGCGAACTTTCAACTAAAGTTATAGCCTGACTAAGTATGGTTCTATTTCCTGATAATATACCATCATAATAATCAGTAATCTTTAATAACTCGTGTTTAGTGTTTTTAAACCTGTCAATTGCTTCTTTATTAATAGAAGGGGGTTGCTCAACACCTTTATTTACTTTTAAAGCCGAATCCTTATTATTTTTTAGGTTTAACATTTGTTGGAGCTAGTTTCGTAGCTTTGGGTTTATCATTTTTATTGCCATCTGGTTTTTCTGCACCATCATCCATTTCCTTGCTTCTATCCATGTCGTCTCCAGCATCTGATTTAGAATTTCGATATTCATTAAATATGTTATAAATATCTTCCTCTAAAGATTTTTTTGGAGATTCAGTAATTCTACCAAATTCTTTACCGTCTTTAATGAATATAAATGTTGGAACAGCCTCAATCGCATATTCTTTAAGATCTAAATCACCGGCTTTTTTCTGTCTATCAACACAAATAAAATTAATATTTTCAGGGTTTATTCCGATTTCCTCCATAATCTTCATGAAACCTGGAACTTGTTTATGACTGTCCTCGCACCATACACCAAAAACCATCACTATTTTCGCTTCCGGGATAATATCACCAAATTCCATTAATTTTTCAGTTTGGGTTTCATAAGTGTCGAAACCTTTTCTGTAAATCTCTCCAAATTCATCCATATCAAGAGATTCACGATCACATTTTCCTACCAATATTTCTTTTTTGGTTTTTGTGTCTATTACTTTTTGGTTAATGTCCTGAGAATATACCGCTGAACATAAAATAATTGCAATTAATGTACTTATAATACTCAATTTCATAGTTTTAAATTTTTTATTGTTAATAATTTAATGCTTGGCAAATATAACAAATAATATCATTATTAATAAGCTAAAATGCAAAAAACTACAATAAGAAGAATTTCTTTTTTGCTAATTTAGAAATATAGTTTTTTCATTTAATGCAACCATTTATCAAACTTATTGTCTAGTTATTGACAATGAAACTTAGCTTAAATTTTCTTATTAATTGCTATTCTAGTGTATATAATAGTAATTTTGTAAGTTTTTAAATTATAGATTCTGAATTTTAATAGTATGAACATAAATGCACAAATGATGGGAAGATTTTTAGCCAAGGCTATGTTAATTGGATGTATGGTGTTTTCTTTAAACACTTATTCCCAAAACATTAAACTTAATACCAGTGAGGCAAGCTTCACTATCAACAATAGTTCTTATACTGAATTAAACATTTCAACTTCATTCACAGAAATTAGGCTGGCAGATGTTGTAATAAATGAAAAATTATTCCATAGCATTGAAATTGAAGGTTATGGGTCTTCGTTTGATGTTGGTAAGCCTCAATTGCCTATAATGCACAGACTAATTGAGATTCCTTTAGATGCAAACATTAGTATTGAAATTGTAAGTTATAATTTAGCAGAATACAAACTTTCTGATTATAATATTAATACCAAAATATTTCCTGCTCAGCCACCTATTCCCAAAATTGAAAATTACAAAAGCGAATTCAAATTAAATCAAACTATTTATTCTACAAACGGATTTTATTCTCAGGAACTGGTTTCTGTGGATAAGCTTGGCATTATGCGAGGTGTAAATCTTGGAAGACTTAATATTTCGCCAATTCAATATAATCCTGTTACAAATACCATTAAGGTTTATAATGATTTATGCTTTAAAATACATTTTGTTGAAGGAAACATTTCAAAAACTAAAGAAATGAAAATAAATGCTTATTCTCCATATTTCTCTTCTTTAGAAAGTTCTATAATTAATTATCAGCCCTTAGCTTCAAATTCAAAGGATACTCTTACAAAATACCCTGTTAAATACGTTATTGTTTCTAATCCAATGTTTCAATCATTATTGGCTCCTTTTGTTGCATGGAAAACTAAAAAAGGATTTAATGTAATAGAAGCCTATACAAATAGTCCTAATGTTGGCTCAACAACGACTTCAATTAAAAGTTATCTTGATTCGCTTTATAATGCCGGCACAGTAAATGACCCTGCTCCTACTTTCATTTTGATTGTTGGTGATGTTGCACAGGTTCCGGCTTTTTCTGGAATACAAACTACCGGTTCGCATGTTTCAGATTTTTTCTACGCAGAATATACCGGAGATACACTCCCTGAAGCTTATATCGGTAGATTCTCAGCAAGTACACTTCCACAACTTGCTTCACAAATTGATAAAACATTGCAATATGAGCAGTTTTTAATGCCTGATTCCAGCTTTCTTGACACTGCTGTTATGATATCCGGAGTGGATGCTCAGAATGCTCCAATTTACGGAAATGGTCATATTAATTATGCTACTTCAAATTATGTAAATCTTGCGCATGGTCTAAACACTAAAAAATATTTGCATCCAAGTTCAGGAAGTGCAGCAAGCCAAATTATTCAGGATGTTAATAATGGAGCCTGTATTGTTAATTATACCGCACATGGAAGCACTTACGGATGGTCGAATCCTTCATTTAATACTTCTAATATTCTTACTTTGACTAATGAGAATAAATATCCTTTAATGATTGGAAACGCATGTTCTACCAATGAATTTAATAATGCTGAATGTTTTGGTGAAGCTCTTTTACGAGCTAATAAAAAAGGAGCAATAGGATATATTGGAGCAGCAAATCTTTCCTATTGGGATGAAGATTATTATTGGGCAGTTGGTTTCGGAAGTATTGGCCCTAATCCTACTTATGCCGGAACAGGACTTGGAGCTTATGATAGATTATTTCATGACCATGGAGAACCACAATCAGAATGGTATGTTACACAAGCTCAGATTATGGTTGGTGGAAATCTTGCAGTAACTCAGTCAGCTTCTAATATAAGGAATTATTATTGGGAAATTTATCATCTTATGGGTGACCCATCACTGATGCCTTATCTTGGAATACCATCTTCACTAAACGTAACATACAATCCTGTGTTGCCACTTTCGTTATCAAGTTTTACAGTAAATACTGAACCTAATGCCTATGTAGGAATTTCAATGAACGGAGTTTTACATGGTGCAGGATTGGCTGATTCAAATGGTGTAGCAAATATCAATATTAACCCTTTCACATCACCTGGTATTGCTGATATTGTTGCAAGCAAACATAATAGAAAACCATTTACCGGAACCGTTGTAGTTGGTCTTCCAAATGGTCCATATATTGTTTTTCAAGATAGAATTATTAGAGACAATTCAGGTAATAATAATGGAAAAGCTGATTTTGGTGAAAGTATTGTACTCGATGTTACATTAAATAATTTGACAAATTTTTCTGCATCACAGGTAATTGCTAAAATTACTTCTACTGACACTAATATTGTAATAGTTGATTCTTTACATAACTGGGGTTCAATTGCAGCAAATGACTCATCGAAACAAAGCGGGGCTTTTTCTTTTATGGTAAATAACATTGTGTTGGATCAACACATTGTCCAATTCCAAATTCATATTGAAGACAGTTTGTCAAATCAATGGAATTCAGTGTTTTCAGTTGTATTAAATGCACCCCTTCTAAGAATAAACAGCTTTGTGATAGATGATAATACATCAGGAAATGGAAATGGGAAATTGGATATTGGCGAAACTGTTGATATAATCATAAATACTTCAAATAATGGGCATGCTGACGCAATAAATTCAATTGGAACCTTAATGTCATCAAACAGTCTTATCACCGTTAGTGGTGCACATAATTTCAATACTTTGGCTATTGGTGCAAATGCAAATGCAAGCTTCACTGTAAGTGTTGGTTCAGCAACCTGGAATGGTTCTACTACCATGTTTGAATATAATGTTAGCTCAGGAAATTATTATGGAAATGAATCACTGCAACAAATGGTTGGTATAATTGACGAAGATTTTGAAACATCAGATTTTACAAAGTATTCATGGAATTCAGGCGGCATTCTTCCATGGACAATAATAGATGCTTCTACAGCAGATTCAACTCAAATATTTGAAGGTATTTACTCTGCTAAATCAGGTCCGATTAGTCACGATGAAACATCCGAATTGTCAATTCAAATGGATGTAATTGTTGATGATACTATTTCATTTTACAAAAAAGTTTCATGCGAAGAAGACTCTTACGGAAATGATTATGATTATTTAGAGTTCAAAATTGATAATACTTCAATAGCAAGATGGGATGGCATAGATAATTGGAGCAGGGAAGTCTTTCATGTTTCTAAAGGTCAGCACACATTCAAATGGATATATGCAAAAGACAATTATTATTCAGAAGGCAGTGATTGTGCATGGATTGATTATATTGTTTTTCCACAAAACTCTTTATTGTCAACTGTTAAAACACTTAATAATGATTTAAATGATTTTTTAGTTAATGTTTTTCCAAATCCGGCAAATGATGTTATTAATCTCACATTTAAATTAGAAGAAAAAACTCCATTAACAATTAGGATATATAACATTAATGGTCAATTTGTGAAGCTTTTAATGAACGAAGCAACTGTTAATAATGGAAATCATAATTTGAGTTATAATATTTCAGAATTGAATAAAGGTGTATATTATATAATCTTCAACACAAAAAATAGTACAACAGCAAAAAAATTAATTATTGCTGAATAAATTAGTAACCTGCACAAATATACTTAATGAAAAGACACTTTTTAATTGCCTTCAGTTTATTAATTAGTTTTAGTATTACTGCTCAAAATTGGCAAACAGTCAGAGAAAATCCATCACCAAAAACAAGAATAGATTTATTATCGTCTAATATCGAAAGCAGCACATTGATGTTTTCTTTTGATAGATTTGAGCTTATAGATATTTCTGTAAATGGGAAATCATCATCTATTCCAATGTTAGATGAAGCAACAAGCCTTTTGATAAAAGATGCACCGGATTTAAAAAAGTTAACTGCATCTGTCATTATACCTGATATGGCTGAAATGTCAGTAAAGGTAATTTCGTCAAGCTTTAAAGATTTTAAAAATATAAATATTGCTCCTTCTAAAGGAAACCTAACCAGAGATATTAATCCAAACACAGTCCCCTATTCTTATGGAAAAGCTTATAAAGAAAATAAATTCTTTCCGGATGTTTTAGCTTCACTTAATGACCCATATATTTTGCGAGATTATCGAGCTCAAACAATTGTGGTTTATCCTTTTCAATATAACCCAATAACAAAAACTCTTAGAGTTTATTACGATATCACTGTTAAAATCAGCAAAAAAAGCAATAATGGCAAAAACCAATTTGTCAGAAATAACCAGCCAAAAAAATTAATTACAGAATACTCTTCCATCTATCAATATCAATTCAAGAATTACAGCAACTCATCAAAATATACTGCGGTATCTGAAGTTGGCAATATGCTTATTATTTCAGACACTAATTATATGGCTACTATGCAGCCATTGGTTGATTGGAAAAACCAAAGCGGAAGAAAAACAGAAATCGTAAATGTTGCTTCAATCGGAACTACTGCCAGTGCAATTAAAGCTTATGTTACGAATTACTACAATACCAAGGGATTGACATTTCTGTTGTTGGTCGGAGATGCTGCCCAAATTCCTACAAATACTCTTAGCAGTGGACATTCTGACAATGCCTATGGATATTTAACAGGAAACGACTCTTATCCTGAATTATTTGTCGGGCGTTTTTCAGCCCAGACAATTGCTGATGCTCAAACCCAGGTAGAAAGAACAATTACTTATGAATTAAATCCCAATGTTAGCGGAGCTTATGGTAAATGTGTCGGAATAGCATCAGAGCAAGGTCCCGGTGATGATAATGAATATGACTATGAACACATTAGAAATATGCAGACCGATTTAATGGCATATACTTATAATCAAAAATTTGAGTTTTTTGACGGAAGCCAGGGAGGATTAGATGCAAGTGGTGATCCATCACCATCTCAGGTGGCAACTACATTAAATAGCGGAGCCGGATTGGTTTTATATACAGGGCATGGTTCAACTACTGCTTTTTCTTCCTCAGGTTTTTCAAATTCTAATGTAAATAATTTAACAAATACCGAAGTCTTACCTTTTATTTGGTCGGTTGCATGTGTGAATGGAAATTTTGTTAGTAATACTTGTTTCGCCGAGGCATGGCTTAGAGCAACAAATAATAGTAATCCAACAGGTGCAATTGCAACATTAATGTCAACTATTAATCAAAGCTGGGATCCACCAATGGATGCTCAGGACGAAATGGTTGATATTCTAGTGGAAACATATTCAAATAATATTAAAAGAACTTTTGGTGGACTCTCAATGAATGGTTGCATGAAAATGATTGATGATTACAACACACAGGGAGCTACAATGGCTGACACATGGAATATATTCGGAGACCCATCCCTAATGATTCGAACTGATACTCCACAGGCTATAGTTGTAACTCATACTCCAACTGTTTTTCTGGGTGCTAATCAATTTCAAATTAATTGTAACGAAAATGGGGCATTAGCTGCTTTAACAATCAATAATCAAATTATTGGAACAGGATTGGTTTCAGGTGGAACTGTTAACATAAGTTTCTCTGCACTGACTAATATTGATACAATGAAACTTGTTGTTACTGCCTATAATAAAATTCCTTATGTTATTGATATCCCAATTATTGCAGCTATTGGTCCTTACGTAACTTTAAAAGCAAATACTATTAATGATTTAAACGGAAACAATAACGCTCAAGCCGACTTTGGTGAGAGTATTCAATTGAATGTGATTCTTGAAAATATTGGTATAAGCGTAGCAAATGGTGTAAGTGCCATCTTATCTACTAACGACCAATATATCACTATAATTGATTCAACAGCTAATTGGGGAAATATTGTTGATAGTACAACATCAACTCAAATAAACGCATATTCTGTTTCAATTGCCAATAATGTTCCTGACAATCACACAGCAATATTTGAATTGAAAATCCAGGACTCTAATTCTAACAATTGGACTTCAAGTTTAAATCTTTTAATAAATGCACCGAAATTTCAAGTTGGGAATTTAACTGTTGATGATTTTGCAAATGGAAACGGAAACGGCAAATTAGAACCCGGCGAAACAGCAACTATAACAATTGAATCAAAAAATATCGGGCATTCAAAATGTTCAAATGTTATTGGACTTTTAACATCATCCTCTATGAAAGCAAGTGTTATTAATGCCTATTTTCAACTTGACACATTGGATGCAAATAGTTCGAAAAATGCATCATTCACGGTTAAGGTGGATTCAACCTTACCGCTGGGAACAACATTTGGATTAATCTATGATTTTGGAGCCGGAGCTTATAATACACAACACACATTCTATATTGAAATTGGAGTTGTCGATGAAGATTTTGAAAGTGGTGACTTTTCAAAGTTTAACTGGGGAGTAACTATATCTCACCCATGGACTATATCAACTGAAGCTTATGCTGGTCAGTATTGTATGAAATCGGGAGTTATTAATAACAGTCAATCGACAATTATGTCCTTGACACTGGACGTTTTGATTGATGATACAATTTCCTTTTATAAAAAAGTAAGCTGTGAAAATGACCCCTGGGGAGAAGATTATGACTTTCTTGAATTCTTCATTAATAATACATCTATGGGAAAATGGGATGGTATTATTAATTGGTCGAAAGAAGAGTTTGCTGTTGCTGCCGGCACAACAATCTTCAAATGGGTTTACACCAAGGATAATATGCAATCAGCCGGAAGTGACTGTGCCTGGATAGATAACATTATTTTTCCACCTATAGCAACACCTGCTTCTATCAATGATGTTGAAAGGAATATGTCATTTGAGATTTATCCAAATCCATTTAAAGATAAATTCACATTAAAAATCGAAAACCCAATTCAATCGAAAATTAATATTGAAATTTATAATTCTTTTGGTCAAGTTGTAAAATCAGTTTATAATAATTTGCCAATTGGACAACAGTCAATTGATGTTAATTGTATGGATTTGAATTCCGGACTTTATTTCTGTAGGATTATTACGAAAGATTATTCCGAAACTAAAAAGATTATTCTGACAAGATAATTCTTCCATTTCATTAATTTGCTTTTTGATTTAACTAACAAGTTTAAACCTTGTCAGCCTGAGATTATTTGCTTAATAATTCAAGCCTTTTATTTCCATCAATTAATTCAAAACCTATTAAGAAAATAGTTTTACAAATTTTTACATCAATAAATACCCACCATAAATTACGTATCCCTACTGATAGATTCTCTATTTCTGGCTAATAAATTTGCATTGTATTTAAGTTTCGATTTGTAAAAAATTAGGATTTTTTATGAATGCTTAATCAAAACAATTAATAATAAAAGGCGGAACCGAAAAGCCTACGAGTAGGAAAACTAAAAACAATCAGAAAATGAAAAAAACTATTTTACTATTAGGATTCTGTTTTCTTTTAGGATTGCCACAAATTTTTGCACAAGGTGACAAATATTTTAAAGAAAAACAGTACAAAGTTGCAATTGCTGCTTACACCGAAGAAGTTAAATCGGATGCAGGGAAGTATTATAATCTGGCAAAATCTTATTTTGCTGTTAAGGATTTTACTAATGCAATTATTGCAATGGAAAAATACAAGGAAAAGTATAGCAAAGCTGATACTGCTTATGCAAATTGGTTTATTGATATTTTGAAACGAAACGACAGTGAAGTACCTATGCGTCAGGTTCCGGGTTTAGTAAACTCAGAAAAAACTGAATCTGTTCCACGAATTTCAGCTGATGGAAAGCGACTATATTTTAAATCGGTTGACCGTGAAGGCGGAAAAGGTGGTGAAGACATTTGGTACTCAATAAAACAAGCAGATGGAAGCTGGGGTAAACCAATATTATTCTCTGATTTATGCACTTCATCGCATGAAACAATGTATGCAATGACAGCAGATGGAAATGTTGTTATTTTATTTGGTAATTATCAAGGTACTTTCGGTGGCGGCGATTTGTTTTACTCAGTCAATACAGCAAGTGGATGGTCATTGCCTTGTAATCTTGGAGGTGCAATCAACACTAGTGCCTGGGAAGCCCAGGCAACAATTAGCCCTGATGGAAAATCAATAGTATTTGTTACGGACGCAAAGCGAGGCGATCATGTTGGCGGTTGTGATTTATATGTCTCAAATCTCACAGAAAATGGTTGGTCAGCACCAAAAAACTTAGGTAAAACTGTTAATACTGACAAATATGAAACCAGGCCTTCCTTTGCTGCCGATGGTAAAACTCTATATTTCTCCTCATATGGTCATATGGGATTTGGAAGCCAGGATATTTTTATGACCAGGCGTCTTGATGATACATGGACTAATTGGAGTAAACCAATAAATTTAGGAAGATATATCAACACTCTTCAGGATGATGAAGATATTTCTGTAAATACAGCCGGAACAATTGGATATACTGTGAAAACTAATGAAGTTGGAGCTCCCGGAGAAGAAGATATTTTTCAATTTGTTATTCCGGAAATTGCAAGACCCGAACAAACAATCACTCTTTATGGATTTGTAAAAAATGAGTTAGATTCTGCTGCTGCAGTAAATATGAGATTTACTAATTTAAAAACTAATAAACTCGAAACCGTTATTCCCTCATTCGCAGGTGATGGTTCTTACAGTGTTAATTTACCTTTTGAGAAATTTTTAATGGAAATTAATATGAAAGGATTTTTATATTATTCCGAAGAAATTGATTTGTCTGACCCATCAAAATTTCTTCCCAAGGAAACTATCAGAAATATAATCGGACAACAAACCCAGAGGAAAATTGATGAACTGATTGCAAAAATTGATATGTACAATTCAAAACTCAAACAATTAAATACATCACAATCAACAGATGTTAAAGGTAGTTTTGAAGAATACGAAAAATTATTGAAAGATTATGAACAAGCAGTTTCTGATTTAAATATGGCAATAATCGAAAGAAAATATGCATGGTTAGCCGAAGAAAAGAAATTTGTTGATGTTAGAAAAGATTTTAAAGTTCAAAGAGCCACTGAAGGAGCTACATTTCAATTAGATAATATCTTTTTTGATTTAGGTAAAGCAAGTCTAAAAGATGAATCACTTCCTTCATTGGATGAACTTTATGAAATCTTAGAAAAAAATAAAATTGATATTGAGCTTGGTGGTCATACTGATAGTATTGGTTCAGATGAAAACAATTTAAAGCTTTCACAGGATAGGGTTAATTCAGTTCGGTCATATCTTCTGAACAAAGGAATTTCTTCAGCAAGAATTAATGCAGTCGGATATGGTGAGTCGATGCCGGTTGCAAGTAATAAAACTGAAGAAGGCAGAGCTTTGAATCGTAGAGTTGAAGTAAAAATTATTGATAACACACCAAAGGGAAAAGAAGGAACAGAAGAAGAATTAGTGGAGAAAAAGGAAGAAGAAAAGAAAAAAGAAGAAGTAGTTGTTAAAGAAACAATTTCAAGTGATGCTGATTTACTGACTATTTTACAAACAGCTGCTAAAATCGGTGGTTTACCGGAAGGAAGTCCTTGTGGTGATAAAACTACTCTTGCTAATGACCCAACTTATGTTTACACTCCACCAAAGAAAAGCATAACTTCTGGAAGTGGTCTTTCATTTACTCAGTTTGATAAATCAGATTATATATTCAAAACATTTAGTGCAGGAATTGAAAACTTTGGATATAAAGATTATCCTAAACCTCTAGGATATAATATCCGATTTACAAGTAGGGCCAGATTTGAAGACAAAGGAAGAGCAAATGAGTATAATTTCCAATATTACAACAAAACCGATAGTGCAAAATTCGGATTAGGATTTCAATACCATAACTTTATTGGATTAAAAAAACTTACAAGCTTACCAATGGGAATCCTTTGGGGATTTGATATGAAAGCATTTGCTCCTATCGACAGTAGTAAAGAAGCCTTAGGATACATAGGAATTCCTTTAGGTTTAAGAGGATTAATAAATTATAAGCAATTTACAATTGCTCCTGATGTTTTGTACAATTTCCAGTTGTCAACAACTAAATATGAGAAAAATGATTTAGATGTAAACTCTAAATATATTAGAGTTGGTGGTACAGTGAGATGGAGATTTGTTTATGGCGGAATAAGCTTAAACTTAGGCGACCATATTAATTATTTCGGTTTCAGAGCAGGACTTACCTTGTAAAATACTATATGATTAGTTATAAACCTAACAGCTTTCCAAAAGCTGTTAGGTTTTTTTATTACTAAAAAAACTAAATTTTTATTTGATAGTATTAACTATATACTTTCTTTTGCAAAAATTATGAATAGAAATATAAAATAAACAACATATGAAAATAGCAGTACCAACAACAAGAGATAATATAGTCGATGGTCATTTTGGTCATTGTGAGTTTTACACAATTTTCACAATTGACGAGAACAATAAAGTAGAAAAAGCAGAATTGCTCAAATCACCACAAGGCTGTGGCTGCAAATCAAATATTGCAGGAGTTTTAAAACAATTAGGCGTAAGTGTTATGTTAGCCGGAAATATGGGAGAAGGAGCTTTAAATATGTTAAACCAATATGGAATTCAGGTTGCCAGAGGATGTAGCGGAGATGTAAATGAATTAGTTAATGCTTTTCTTGATAAAAAAATCGTTGACTCCGGAACACTATGTAGTGGACATGGTCACGGCCATGAACACGGGCATCAATGTAATCACTAGCTTTTTAATATTTTTATTTAAAAGCCTGATTTAATTTTGAATCGGGCTTTTTTTATTAAAAGCTTATTAGTTTTCTGATAAATGCTGAAGAGTTACTAATTTGTTTTTGTATTGCGAACACAAACTAACTTGTATTTCAAATACAAACTTTGTATATTTGCAAAAAAAACATTATTATGCTTACAGAAGAAAGACTCAGGGAAATACTTAAGGATAATCTTAAGCTTAATCCTTTAAAAGAAATTATTCAAAGAGAAATAGAAATCCCTTTAAACAGCGATAGAATAGTTGTCGTTAGCGGTATTAGAAGATGTGGCAAAAGTACTCTGCTTAAATATACACTAAATAAGTATGATTCGGTGTTTTTTTTGAATTTTGAAGACATCAGGCTTAATGGGTTTGATGCTAGTGATTTTCAAAAGCTTGAGCAAATAGCAATTATTGAAAATATTAAGTTCTTAGTTTTCGATGAAATTCAAAATATTCCCAATTGGGAAAAATTCGTACGTTCATCACACGACAAAGGATTTCAAATATTTATTACTGGTTCTAATGCGTCTTTACTAAGCCGTGAACTTGGTACAAGATTGACAGGAAGACATCTTCAACTTGAGCTTTTTCCTTTTAGTTATAAAGAGTATTTAACACTGAAATCACAAACAGCAAATGTTGAAAGTTTTACTTGCTATTTGAAGCAAGGGGGCTTTCCTGAATTTCTAATATCAGAAGATGAAGACTACCTTCGATCCCTGGCTAGAGATGTAGTTATCCGGGATATAGCAGTTAGGCGTAATATTAAAAATGATCACATATTATTAAGGCTTATTTCTAATTTGTTTAGCAATATTGGTAAGGAAATCAGTTTTAATAATATTACAAAAATCATTGGGATAAAATCAGTAAGGACTACTATCGATTATTGTGATTATTTGAAAGAAAGTTACTTGATTGATTTACTTCCCAGATTCTCGTTTTCAATAAAACAGCAACAGAACAATCCAAAAAAAGTGTATGCAATCGACACAGCAATGGGAAAGTCAATCAGTTTATCCTTTAGTGAAGATTCAGGCAGGATGCTAGAGAACACAGTATTCCTTATGTTGAAGAATGTTTATAGTGATATTCTTTACTATAAAGACGAATCTTCTGAGTGTGATTTTTTGGTGAGAAAAGCCAATAAAATAGTTTTAGCTGTTCAGGTATGCTGGCATTTAACATCCGAAAATCTTGAAAGAGAATTAAAGGGATTGAAAAATGCTATGCGTACATGTTCTGTGAAAAATGGCTTTATAATAACTATGGAACAGGATGAAAAATTTGGCGATATAAAAGCAATCCCTGCCTGGAAATTTGATATTAAAAGCTTAAATATACCCTAATAATAAAAGCTGCTTTTTTAATAATATTAATTGATAGTGTCTTAAGAAAACCCGACAGATTTTGATTTTAAGTAGTTTTCTTGCAGACACTAATTATGTTTAATCACTATGGAATTCAGGTTGCCAGAGGTTGCAGCGGAGACGTAAATGAATTAGTTAATGCTTTTCTGGATGAAAAAATCGTTGACTCCGGAACACTATTTAGTGGACATGGTCACGGCCATGAACATGAACACGGACATCAATGTAATCATTAGTTTTTTTTTTGAAAGCCTGATTTAATTTGGCAAAATTTTATTTTGATGGGCTGGGAAATTTTATTTAGTACTTTATTGTAAAACCAGATTAAATGTGAGTTAATTTCTTTTTGAAATTAATAACAAAGTTTATATAAACATTGAATAATCCTGAAGGGATTAAATATGAAT
>JAIPBB010000092.1 GCA_021739805.1 Saprospiraceae bacterium
ACCCTTATGAACCTAAAACCGGAGAATTTGGTTACAAAGAAATAGACAATGTTATTACACTTCAGCAGTTAAAAAGATTAATCGAGCTTAATGAAACTGAGCTTATTTATAAAAATAAAAAAATAAAAAATATTGCTTATATATATTGTGTTGGCAGTCGTCAGGTGGATGGGGAAAACAAATATTGCTCCCGATATTGCTGTACTTCAGCTATTCATGCTTCATTAAGTGTTCGCAATAAGTATAAAGAAATAAATAATTTTCATTTTACAAGAGGTGTAAGAACCTATGGCAAACAAGAAGTTTTATATGCCGAATCATCAGAAAAAGGAGACATTTATTTACAGTCTTTTGAAGATTGCCCACCGATTGTGGAAAAAGAAGGAGAAAATACAATTGTAAAAGTAAATGACTTTTTAACTGAAAATAAAGAAGTGGAAGTTGATGCCGATTTGGTTGTTCTTGTTACAGGATTAGTTCCTCGAAAAGATAATTCAATTAGCAAAATTCTGAAAGTACCTATCGGTCGTGATAAATTTTATAATGAAATTCATCCCAAACTTCGTCCGGTTGAAACAGTAATTGACGGAGTATTAATTGCAGGTGCATGCCAGGCACCTTTGAATGTTACCGAATCAGTGAAATCAGCATTATCGGCAGCTGCAAAAGTTAATTCATTGGTTAGTAAAGGACAAATTGAATTAGAGCCAACACTCGCTATTGTTGAAAAAACAGCATGTGAATGGTGTGATAAATGTTCTGAAATATGTCCTTATGATGCAATTTTACAAGAAGATTATAATGGCAAAAAAGTAGCTGTGATAAATAAAACTGTTTGTAAAGGTTGTGGAATGTGTTTGCCAGTTTGTCCTACAAATGCAATTCAATTAATAGGATATACTGATGTCGAAATTGAAAGCATGATTGATGCTTTAGTTGAATAAAATTTTAATCTTTTCATTTAATAGAAAAACATAAAAAAATGGAAGTAGAAAAAGGTAAAACAATTAATTATATAAAAGAAAAACGGACTGTTTCGGAAAAAGTAAAAGCTAACAGAAAAGAATTCATAAGGATAAAAAAACTTATAATCGATGCTCTTAAAGATGAACCGAAAAGCATTCCGCAAATTGCTAAAGAAACAGAACTTCAACAAGATGTAGTTACATATAATTTGATGACGCTTCTAAAATATGGCGAAATTGAAACAGGCGAAATTGATGATATGGATGAATATTTTTCTTATAAATTAATACAAAAGGCTAAATAATTATGTCAAAAATAAATCCCGACTTTGCAAAAGAGCTTAAAGAATTTGGTGCAATAAATTTGAATGCCTGCTATAATTGTGGCACATGCACTGCTGTTTGTTCTCTCTCGGATGAAAATAATTCATTTCCAAGAAATATGGTAAGATTAAGTGTTTTAGGCTTAGAATCTGAAATACAGGCTTCAACATTTCCCTGGTTATGTTATTATTGCGGAGAGTGTAGCACAACTTGTCCTAAACAAGCTAATCCCGGTGAATTAATGATGTCATTAAGAAGATATCTCACTTCAAAATATGATTGGACTGGTTTAGGATATAAACTATATACATCGAAAATTTGGGAATTTGGAACAATTATATTTCTTGCGGCTATAATACTGCTTCTTTTTATTTTTTATCATGGTCCTATGACAACAGAACTTACAGTTGACGGAGGTGTTAAACTTAATACATTTGCTCCATGGAAAACTATTGAAATGGGGGATTGGATAATGGGAGGTTTGTTGGCTTTCTTTCTTTTAACCAATATTTTTAATATGTATTTGAAAATAATTGTTAAAAATAAAAGTATAAAAGTACCCTTTAAACTTTATTTTACTGAATTCTGGAAAATTATATTGCATTTTTTTACTCAAAAAGAATTTTCAAAATGTGATGCTCAAACCACTGGAAAAAAATTCACTTTTAGCACATACTGGATAATTCATTGGTACTTAATGATTAGTTATGTTCTCCTGTTTACAATGATTGTTGTTTTTTTAGGATGGTTTCAAACAGATAATATTTACGCCTGGTGGCATCCACAACGAATTTTAGGTTATTTTGCTACCGTAGGATTAACTTTAGGAGTGGTTTATTTTTTTATTATTAGAATTAAAAAGAGTGCCGAAAAAAGTAAACATTCGCATATAACAGATTGGACATTTTTAATTTTACTTTTTTTAACAACAATTTCAGGGATACTTGTACATATTTTCAGGATAAATGGAATGGTTTTTCCTACATACTACATGTATGTATTCCATTTAATGGTGCTTTTTCCAATGTTAATGATTGAAGTTCCATTCTCAAAATGGTCACACCTGGCATACAGACCATTTGCAATATATTTTTCAAATATTATTGATGCAGCAAAGAAAAGCCAGTTAAAATAAATGAATTGTGGCTAAAGTGCTTGTTTGATGTAATTATTTTAGCATCTCGAAATATATACTCATATTCGTCTTGAAAAAGGTGAACGTTCGAAATTTGCAAAACATATATTAATTTCAAATTATAAATTAAAATCCTGTTATACTTTCAAATCTTTTTTTTGCTTTTTCATCATCAGGAATTTTATAATTATTATCGTAAATTGCTCCTTCCCATTCGCCATACATAGCATTTGGTATGATTATAAATCTTCTGCCAAATTCGTATTTGTATTTTTCTGTTAATTTTTTTCTCTCATCGATTGAAACATTTTCAAAACATTCCATAAAATCATTCAGATTATCACCAATTAACAATGAAATATGATGATTTTCAAGTATTGTTCTTCTGCGGAATTCCTTGCTTGATGTTTTGGTTTGCATCATAATATGATTATCATCTATAATCGGAAATCCATGTTTAAGAAGATTGTTTTTTGTTGCTTTCAATAATTCAATTTTCCGATTGGTGATATAATAAACATCAACATTGTTATTAATTACATAATCTAAAAAATCAACTGAACCCGGCAAAGCTTTAGCATTTTCTAAATTACACCAATCACTCCAATATGCAGGATAATTAACATCTTCCAGTATGCATTTTGCTTCATAAGGACTGTTGTCAAGTATTGTTTCATCAATGTCTAAAACAACTGCACGCTTTTTATCAATGCTTTGGTCTTCCAAGTCTTTATCAAGCATAAGTTTAGCCGTATTAAAAGCTTGGTAGCACAAAGCCTCATATTCAGCTGCTTTTTGATGAAACAATACAGCCATCGTAAGATGATTATTTAATGAAAATTGCTTCTCAACAATCTCAATTTGGTTGGAATCAGTGGAATTAATAATTGCTGTTTCCGATTCGGTTTGTTTATTATTATTACATCCAAATAATAATACTAAAAAGATTGGGAAAAGAATTATGATTTTTTTATTCATGGGATTTGGGTTTAATCGTTTTATATTTGGGTAAAAATACAAAATAAACAAAAAAGCCGTCCAATAGAACGGCTTTATTTATTTTAAAATTATTAAATCCAAACTCCAGGCAATTAAAGTACTTGAAGGCTGCTACACTAATTCCTCCTAAAATCCCCATTTCTTTTGTTGAATCTTTTTGTAGTACCTTCAAAATTGTCAGTATTAACAAATAATAGTATTTTATATAAAAGAACTTTTTCTTTTTGGCAATAATGCAAACTATCAATAATTAGATTTTTATATTCGGCTCTGGTAAACACCCAACTGCCATGCTTAGGAGTATTTACAAATTAAAACCTGTTTGGCTTGAATGTTTCATTTAGTGCTCCTTGTGTATGTGTCCCGAAGTTATTTATTACAAGGGTTATCTTCTCTGCATCTTTATTTTGTTAAGCAATTACTGCAAGAATTGATAACAATGTTTTTTTCATAACTTTGATTTTTTTAGATATTAATACTTATTTATAGTTACTAATTTTGCACAATGATTCTGGCTGACACTCACACACATTTATATTTAGATGCTTTTGATAAAGACAGGAAAATTGTTGTCGAAAAAGCTATTAAAACCGGCATTGAATTAATGTTTTTACCAAACATTGACAGTTCAACTATTAATCCAATGCACGATTTATGCAAATTGTTTCCGAAAAATTGTTTTCCTATGATGGGCTTGCATCCCGGCTCTGTAAAAGAAAATTATGCCGAAGAATTGCAAATTGCCGAAAAATGGCTTAAAAAAGAGAAATACTATGCAATAGGCGAAATTGGCATTGATTTATATTGGGATAAAACTTTTGTTAATGAGCAAGAAATTGTTTTCAGAGAGCAGTTAGATTGGGCGAAAAAATTCAAATTGCCTGTTGTGATTCATTGTCGTGATTCGTTTGATGAAATTATTACGGTTTTAAATGATATTGATTGTTCGCAATTAAATGGTGTCTTTCACTGCTTTACAGGAAGTCTTGAGCAGGCAGAGATTGTAATGGATTTTGGTTTTATGCTTGGCATAGGAGGAGTTGTAAGTTTTAAAAATTCGGGCTTAGACATTGTAGTTAAAAGAGTTCCGCTTGAAAAAATACTACTAGAAACCGATTCCCCATATCTTACTCCAACACCATTTAGGGGAAAAAGAAACGAAAGTTCATATATTCAATTGATAGCAGAGAAAATTGCAGAAATCAAAAAGCTTCCTATTGAAAATATTGCAGAAGTAACAACTAAAAATGCTATTGAGTTTTTTGGTTTATAAATTATGATTTATTAAGCCTTTTGGTGTTAATCAACAACTCCAGACACTTCAAACTCCACGCACTCCAGGCACTGATTTTTACCTTAATTATAAATATGCAAAAAATCACCATCGAAATCGGTGCGGTATTGTTTTAAAGGCAAAGTTGATGGACCACTATGAACCGAGCCATCTAATAACAAAAACTTCGACATACAACAGGAGTCAACTGCAAACAAACCACTTTGGTCAACTTCTATCCGAGCACAGTCTTTATCGGGGTCGTAGGGGCAAGTACGCTCATAAGCTTTAAATTCATCAATTGTTCTATAAACTAAAATTCCCCTATTGCCACCTGTGAAATACATATAACCGCCATCATGTTGCAATTCGCTGTATAATGCAGAGTTTATGTCAATGTACAGATTTACATATACATTTGGAATTAAAGGATATGCTTCCTTTTTTTTGCACCCAAAAATTAATAATGCTGTAAAAGAAATAGTTATAGAAAACAATAAAAGCTTTTTATTCATGATAATAGGCTAAAGTTAAGTTTAATATAAGTGCAAATTTAATTGATAATATCCCATTATAGAATAAATAGTTGATTTATTTTGCAAATGAGAAAACACATACGTAAATTGCATTCGATTTTTGAATTTAGGTTTTTAATGAAATTGAACGTTTCTAAAACAATAATTATTTTATTATTTTGTTTTTTGCCATCTTTTTTTGGCTGTTCTGCTCATCGCCATGAAGTGCGAAATGAAAAAAGCAGAAGAAAAGAACAGCTTTTTATTAAGAAAGAAAGAAAAAAGGATGATGAGCGTCTTTATAAATATGCAGTTAAAAGACAAAAGAAAATACAAAGCAAAGAAACGCAGAAAGAAATGAAAAGACTTCAACGGAAAGCTGACATTTTCCATGGTGTTAAAAAAGAGTCTTTTCTGAGACGATGGTTTAAACCTAAACGAAAAAAAGGAATTCAAAAACCGGGAGATGAATTATTATTATAAACGGAGGAAGTAAACCATGTTTAAAATAAGAAAGTATTTAATAATTATTTTATTAATTAGTCCATTTTTTTTAACAAGTTGCGTTACAACAAAAGTTAAAAGAGGAAAAGGAAAAAAAATAGTTAATAAAATCCAGAAGAAACATAAAAAACAATCCAAAAGATTGTATTAAAGAGGTATGGCAGTAAACTGCGATTAAGAAACCATTAACAGATTTAAACGTTAAAGTTTCAAAGAATCCATTTATGAATATTTTCACTTTTTCAAAAAATCAAAAATTTCATACTTTTATAATAATTGTATCTTTTTTATTCATTTCTTCATATTCGCTTGCTCAAAATATCCAGGGAATTAAATTCGAACATCTTTCAACTGAAAACATCAAACTCGAAAAAGGTCTGTCGCAGAATTCTGTACGCTGTATTTTCCAGGATCAAAAAGGCGTAATATGGTTTGGCACCTGGGATGGTTTGAATAAATATGATGGAATAAATTACACTATCTACAAACCAAACTATTTAGACCAGGCAAATGGTGTTAGCGACCAAACAATTAATGCAATTTGTGAAGACCTGGAAGGCAATTTATGGATAGGTACAGACAATGGATTAAATAAATACAATAGAAGAAATCGAAAATTTACACAATATTTTCATAATCCTAATGACCCAAAGAGCATAAGTAACGATTCAATCCACACTTTAAAAATTGACAATAATGGAGCTATTTGGATTGGAACTCAAAATGGTTTGAATAAATATGTAAGAAGCAGCGACAGCTTTATTACTTTTAAATCGAAAATGCTAAACAAAGTTGCATCAAGAAATAATATCCTGGATTTAACTATTGATAAAGCAGGTAATTTTTGGGTAGCAACTGCTCATGGGCTAAATAAATTCAATGTTGTGAAAAATGAATTAAACTGTTATTGCACTGCAAACACATGTAAAAATTGCGTTAATGACGATATAATTTGGTGTGTTGAAGAGGATGCTAAAAACAATTTACTTTATGTTGGAACCGACAATGGACTTAATGTAATTGATTTGAATACAGGATTAATTAAATCATATAAAAACAATCATCTCGACTCTAACTCTCTTAGCAACAATCATATTTATTCAATTAAAGTAGGCAGAAAAGGTGATGTTTGGATTGGCACTATGGGAGGTGGACTAAATATTTTTGATCCCGACAGCAATATTTTTTATAAATACACAAATAATCCATTAAATGATCAAAGCCTTAGTAATGACTACATTTATGATATTTTTGAGGATAAGTCAGGGATAATTTGGATTGGAACTGCCTGGAAAGGAATAAATAAAGTTGATAGAAACATCGAAATATTTAAACATTATCATCAAAATTCTACAAGATTCCAATTAAACAATAAACTTGTTAGATTTTTTAATGAAGATGATGAAGGAAGATTGTGGGTTGCAACTCAAAAAGGAGTTAATTTTTTTGATATAAAAACAGGAAAACCAAAGCCAATTGAAGGTTTACCAGAAGAAAGTACTGCAATTTTCAATTTAAATATTAAGGGAATTGTAAAAGATTATAATGGTAATTTCTGGCTTTGGACCGATGATAACCAAGGAATATACAAGTATTACACTAAAACAAAAAAATTCACCCATCTCAAACACGAAGACGACAAGCCCAATACCATAGTTTCAAACAGTGTGAAAACTATATTTGAAGATAGTGAACATAATATATGGATTGGTACTGCTTTTGGCTTAAATAAGCTAAACACAAAAACCGGCAAATTAGAGTTATTCAATCATAGCTCCGACTCCGGGAGCATAAGTCATAATATAGTTTATCGAATTTATGAAGACCATGATAACAATATTTGGGTTGGCACACATAATGGCTTAAATCTTTTTAACAAACAAACGGGTAAATTCAAAATATTTAAGCATCAGCTAAATAATAATAAAAGTCTTAGTTTTAATAAAATCTTTGCTATTCATGAAGATAAATCCGGCAGATTATGGATTGGAACTGCTGGTGGTGGATTAAATCTATTAAACAGACAAACAAATGAGTTTACTTATTATACTGAAATTGACGGCTTGGCCGATAATTTTATTTATGATATTTTAGAAGATAAAAATGGAAACCTATGGTTAAGTTCAAATAATGGTATTTCAAAATTTAATGCTGATGACCAAAGATTTATAAATTATAATATCCAGGATGGGATTCAAAGTAATGAATTCAACTTATATGCAGCCTTTATTAGCAAAACAGGGCAGATGTATTTTGGAGGTATGAATGGATATAATTCATTTTATCCTTCAACAATTGAAAAAAATATGATAGTACCGGAAATTATAATCTCTTCTTTCAAAGTCCTTAACAAATTGGTGACCGATGAAATTCAAAATGGAGACACTATTAATCTTTCACATAATGATAACTTTTTCTCAATAGAGTTTGCAGCCCTTGAGTATTCAAATCCGGCAAAAAGTAATTACCAATACAAATTAACAGGCATAAATGAAAATTGGGTGTCAACTACTGCCGACAGAGCAATTGCAGAATACACACAGCTTCGACCCGGTACATATACTTTTAATGTAAAAGGTTCAAACAATAATGGAATCTGGAATGAAGAAGGAGCAAAAATCACTATTATTATTCATCCTCCATGGTATAATACATTGCTTTTTAGAATTCTCTCACTTGTTTTTATAATTAGTATTATTTGGTTTCTTATCACTCAACGAATAAAAAATATTAGGAAAAAACACAATATCGAAAAGCAACTAATAGAACTGGAGAGACAGTCATTAAGGTTGCAAATGAATCCTCATTTTATTTTCAACAGTTTAAACTCCATACAAAGCTTCGTAGTAGGAAAAGATACTGACAAAGCCATCCATTACCTTGCGAAATTTTCAAAGCTTATGAGATTGATTTTATCAAATTCCAGAGAGGCTTTTGTATGTCTCCAGGATGAATTGCAAACTCTTGAAAACTATATGGATATTGAAAAACTTAGATTTGATGATAAATTTGATTATGAAATCACAATTGACCCAAGTATAGATTTGGAGTTTATAGCAATACCACCAATGTTAATTCAGCCTTATATCGAAAATGCAATACTGCATGGAATACTGCATAAGAAAACAAGAGGCAAAATTTATATTCATTTTAAATTGCTTGATAATACTATTTTCGTTTCAATTGAAGATAATGGAGTTGGGCGTGAGCTTGCACAGAAAAAGAAAGCCGAATCGGGCATGAAACATAAATCAAAAGGTATGTTGATTACAAAAGAGAGGCTTGAAATTCTCAGTGAACAAAGCAAGGAACAATTATCTGTTAATATTATTGACTTAAAAGATTCAGATAATAAACCAATTGGGACTCGTGTTGAAATTACCACAATATTCGTAGATATTTAATTAAAAAAAAACCGGTAGAATTCAATTCTACCGATTTTCAATCAATCCCTAAAATATATTTTAGATGCTACTTCATAAGATTATTATTCTTTCATAAACTTAATAGTAACGGGTTTTTCATTTTTCGAATAAACATTAAGGAAATAAAATCCTTTTTCAATATTATTTAAAGTAACGGAAGATATAATCTCAAAAGATGATAATTCAACAAATTGTTTTATAACAGTTCTGCCAAATAAATCAATAACTTCAATTGTAACTTGACCTAAATCCGTGTCAGATTTCAATTTTAAATTAATTACATCACTAGCAGGATTTGGGTAAACTTCCTTAACAATTAAATTCTTAGAAATATTTTGGAAGTTAATATAAACAAGTTCAAACACTTCTCTTGTACCGTCAAAATCAGTTTGTGTAAGTTTATAATAATTCATTCCTTCGGCAGGAGTATAATCAAACAATTCGTAATAATTCTCAATGTTACTGTTGCCTGCACCTTGTGTAGTTCCAACCTCAATCCAATTGATATAGTCTAAAGATTTTTCAATTGTGAATAAGTCATTATTAGTTTCGCTTGCAGTTTTCCATTCTAAATGAACAACATCATCCTGAATATTAGCCTTAAATTCTAAAAGTTCAACAGCTAAAGGAGAGCTATCATCTTCAGTAACGGTTATTTCGTTTACAGTAGAGCAGGTGTCACCGTTATCTACTGAGATATATTCAATTATATGTTTACCGGGGCCGGCAACATAAGCGTCAAACTCTGCTTTTGCAGAATCTGCTTTTGTCGAAATAACTGTAAGACCGGCAGAAGTAGTAACAAATTGGCCTCCTAATGGATAGGCTTTAATTATAACCGGTTGGTAATTGCTTGGTTTTGTTGTTTGAAGTTCAACGTTAGCTGGTAAATTATTTGATACTTCAACAACACAACAACTTACATCAACTTCCGTAGTAGTGTCCCATGAACAATTTCCCAAGCCATAAGTATATGTAATAAGATGTGTGCCGATTTTGGCTGCATAAGGTGTAAAAGTTGAATTAAGCTCATCAATACCTGCACCGGAAAAAGTTCCTCCTGATGGATTAGCTGTTAAACTAATAGGAAGTTTATCAAACATGTGATAGAGTGTATCTAATCCTATAATTGTAATTGGCTTTGGAGCACAGTCAATATGTACTTGAATTGTATCATTTTGCACACCACATCCACCATGAAGTGTGTATTGAATATTTATAATTGTTGTTCCACCACCAGCTGTTTGTGGATTGAATGTTGAACCACTTATTCCATTTCCACTAACTATAGCAGAAGAAGGATTTACTGTAAAAGAAACAACTGCATCATTAGTATTATAATGTGAATTAATTCCTGTAATTGAAAGTGGAACTTTTGCAAAAACATCAGGACCACAAACAGTTGCATAATATATTTCATTTCCGGCCTTTACAGCAGCTGTTGTAGATGTAATATCTGGCTTTGATGAAAGCACATAAAAATAATTTGCTGTGGATTGATTATCAAATCCTTCATCAAATTTTAATCCTACGATGCCTGTTTTTGGATCAGGATTTATTAATTCCGGGCTTCCGGCTCCTTTATTAAATCCGTATGTACCATTGCTATAAGTGTATTTCCCAACCATTAATCCACTATTATTTACAATATTAACACAAGTCAGATTAATTGGAAATGATGTATGACTAATTGCTTTAGCTTTTTTCACTGTTGAAGTGGATACTTCATAAAGCCATGTTGATTGACCGCTAACCGGATAATCATAAATTACTCCTTTAAATTCCATTATATGTCCTGTGCTGGGAGTCCATGTAGCTATTGTAGTATTACATCCGGCTGTTGTTGGTGTTCCTGAAAAGTTAGGCATTGTTTGACCAAAAGAAAAACTATAACTGGTCATTAAGAATAAAAAGATAATTGATTTATTTAATAATTGATTTTTCATGATATTATTTTTTAGATTAATTGAAAATAGGCTCATCTAATATCATGCCAAACAGGAATAATTGCATGAAAGTCTTTATTCTAGTGGGTTTGAAAACATGTAGAAATCTCGATATGTCTATGTGTGGGATAGAAATTCCAGTAAAGTCTTCTACAAAGATGAATTAGTATAAAATTAACTCAATCCTAAATTTCTAAATTGAAATGTAATGTAAATTGAATGACAAATTTTCATAAATTTATTCATCTATCGTATAAAGAGTTAGACTTTAAAATTATTCCTTTTTCAAAAACCTCTCTTTAAAAGTTGGATTTTCACCAGCCATTTTCAAAAAAACATCAAGGGGTACAGTTTCGAATTCCGATCCGAGTTTACTTAAAATGTCCCTAACTCTTGTAATATCGCTCCATTCCCGAATATGAACCAACAAAAAGTATGGTCTGTTTTTATTTATAGCTGCCAGTTCGTGTAATTCTGTAACAGCATCTTCTTCTGTTTTGCTTGGCGAAAGATAATAATCAAAAGAAACCAATGGTATTTTATTTCTTTCTGTAAAGGTGTATGCAGGAGCATAACCGTTAATAAAACCGATAACATCAGGCATGTTTTTATAATATGCATCAACAACTTCTTTTGTAAGCTCTGTGTTTCCTTCAACTGTTGCCCCTTCGGAATAATCCATAATTTCAAATACTTTTAGGTCGAGCAGTTTCATAAGCCTGTTTGTTTCATCAAGAAGCCCGGGAAACATTTCAGCCGGAATAGCTTTCGGATACATATACCCCGGACCGGACAATGCTCCGATAAAATAATCGTTAGGTGTTGCTTCTGTATAAAAATACTCCATCATTGCTGGAGCCATCCACGAATAATTCATTATTACTTCCCATGCGTAAGGAATTTCACCACGTCCGGGTTTTGTCCAGCCTCCCAAACCAAGACCATCAGTTTGAACACAGGTTATATAAACTTTATTTTCAGGTTTATAAACTTTGCCGGCTTCAATATTATGATGGTTTTTAAAAACAAATCCTTGTGAAACAGGAACATTACTGCTAAAACTCAGGTTTGGCAATGTGTTCAGACCTTCAACCCTATGACCGTATTTTGATGTTAGTTTCACATGGTCGCGTTCTTTATCTTTTTTGTAGGAATGCCAGCCCATCACCATCGACATTGGATTCATTTCGCTAAGAATTTTCTCGGCTAACTCATATTCTGCAGTATCTTTTTGAACAGTTGAAAGGTCGTTGAAGAAAGCTTTTTTACTGATTCCCCAGTCTGCTATTCCCGGTTTCATTACCTTTCCATGCTCGCCACCCATCCATAAAACAAAATCCTTGCTGCATTTTTTCCAATATTTGTTATATGCCCATGTATAAATTTCCGCATCGCTTTGACCACTGAATTTCCCTCTGAAATCTTCAACTTTTTTAATGTTAAATTTTTCCATCATGGGAATCATTTCTTCACTAACAACCAAAGCATCTTCCAAACCTGCAACTGTGAATGCAACAATCAAAGAAGTTCTTTCCTTTTTATCCCAAACAACATAAGCTTTAATATATTCTCTGAAAGTTTTAATTGCCTGCTCACAAGTTTTCAACTCTTTAAAACTGAAATTCTTTTTGTCTTTATAAAAATTAAAAACTGAAGGAGTATAATTAAATTCCCAATCGTCAGGATACAGAAAGTAAAGATTTGCTGCATTTCGATTAACCAAGCCTTGTAAACCAATCAGCATTGATTGTTTGTCGAGTTTACTATCGATTTCCCAATCGCTTTCCAGCTTCATAAAAAAGGCATTATTAATATTTTCCTTTTTCAAAAGATAATTTATTGGTTTTGCTTCAAGTCGTGATGAACGACTGACTGTATAACTTATCGTTTCTTTGTTTTCGGAAATAACATAAGTATGATTCACTGTCATTGGAAATTCACCCTGGGAAGCAAGAATTGTGAATTTTTCCTTTACTTTCAGTATTTTCCCCTGCTGTTCCCAATGTGCTGATATTTCACGGCTTGAACCAACTTTCATTGATAAACCCATGAAAACATTTGTCGGGAAAACACGATTTTTTACGAGGACTTTATTTGCTTTTTCGTTAGTTGTAATTCTAATTGTATCAGCATAATATCTGCTACCGCCCCATTTCTGAACTATCATTAACATTTTGCCATCTTGTTTGAACTCAACTTCAAGATTATCATAAAGGTCGATTTCAGTGCTTTTTTCTTTAATGAATTTCCATTTACCATAAAACTCACTTTCGTTTTGACTTTTTAACGAACTACTTAATATTAAAAGCGAAAAAACTACTATAACATACAACTTTGATTTTGCCATGATTTTAGAAATTAGGTTTGACAATTAATTATTCAAAAGTAGGGACTTTTAAGAAGAATAAAAACTAGATATTAAAAAAAGTACTATTTATAATTCCCAACAAATTTAAGCACTTTGTCAATAACCAAATCCTTTTTCTCAAAATGCGGTGTGTGTCCGCAATCATCAAAGATTAATGGTTCTGAATGACCGGAAGTATTATTTAAAATTGATTTCACCTGCTCACAGGTTCCGTATTGGTCTTTCCTTCCCTGAATCACTAAAACAGGAGCTGTGATTTTTGGTAAAGCTTCTTCAATATTCCAATCGAAAAAATCCATCGAAGACCATTTGTTAACCCAACCGGCGAACATAGACTCTGTGTTGTCCGCATGGTATTTTCTCAGAGCATCTTTAAGTTTACCACTCTCAAAATCATCTTTGGCTTTTAAAGCACCGGCAATTGAAATCTGTTCAATAAAAACATGAGCTGCCTCTGAAATTACTGCTTGAGTTTTTTCAGGGAAAGCAGAAGCAAACAATAATGCAATTGAGCCGCCATCACTGTGCCCGAAAAGGATTAATTTATTAGAAATTTTAAGTTGAGTAAGAATTTCAGGGAGATAATGAAAGGCTTCTGTATGAAGATAATCATCAGCCCTTTCTTCTTTCAGCTTATCGGATTTGCCATAACCGTATCTATCGTAAACCATTGCAGGTAGCTTTGACTTTGTGCTTATTATCTCAGGAAAATCTTTCCACTGACCAATGCTTCCTAATCCTTCATGAAGAAAGACTAAAAAAGGCTTGTTTTCAGAAATGAATTCGGAATTGAAAATCGTATAATTGATTTTTATTGAATTAATTTCAACAAAATTTTCTGTAATCATAATCATTTAAAATAAAAAAACTGTGGCAAAATTAGTAAATTAAAAACAGATAAGATTATGCGATTATTCACGTTAATATGAAAACTCATTTTATGAAATCAAAATTTTTTTTGTGTTTTGTTATACTTACATTAATTTTAAACACCAATTCTATTGCTCAGAAAACTACTAAAACCATTCATGTTTTTGTTGCTCTTTGCGATAATGAAAATCAAGGAATTGTGCCTGTTCCTCCAAAAATTGGAAACGGAAAAGATGCAAATAATAATTTGTATTGGGGTTGTGGTTATGGAGTGCGAACATATTTTAAGAAAAGTGCTGACTGGACTTTAATCAAGCAAATTAAAAATCCTGAAAGTAAAATTATTGAACGTTGCGTTTTTAAACATAAAACTAATTCCATGTATCTTGTTGCCGATGCCTATGATGGAGCAGAAATCAAACAATGTATTACTGATTTTCTGAAAGCTTCATCAGGTTCTTTAAAGAAAAAAATTATTGTTGATTCAGTTGAAATCAGTTTTGGTGGAAACTCAAGTCTGATTGCCTATTGTGGTCATAATGGATTGATGGAATTTTATATTGATTATATTCCGGAAAAAGTTGATTCCAAAAAACGGGATGTTATAATTTTAGCTTGTATAAGCAAATCCTATTTTTCTCCATTAATCAAAAAGTCAGGAGCAAATCCTCTGTTGTGGACAACAGGCTTTATGGCTCCTGAAGCTTACACTTTAGAGTGGGCAATTCGTGGATGGGTAAAAAATGAAACAGCATTGCAAATTCGTGAAAGAGCCGCAGAAGCCTATTCTCACTATCATCCATCTTGTAGTTTAAGTGCTGCAAAACGACTTTTAGTAACAGGATATTAAATTTAGAAGAATTTAAGTTTCTCATTTTTTTTTCAATCTTATTTTCTTACTTTTGTTCAATTCAACATTAGCTTGAATTTTAATGTTTCGTTAATCTATAAAACCATAATATTATGAACTTTGAATTTACCGAAGAGCAAATAATGATACAACAAGCTGCAAAAGACTTTGCAGAAAGAGATCTTTTAACCGATGTGATTGAAAGGGATGCAAAAGCTGAATTTCCTACTCATCACGTAAAAACTCTTGCAGAACTGGGATTCCTGGGAATGCTCGTTGACCCAAAATATGATGGGGGCGGAATGGATACAATTTCTTACGTTCTCGCAATGGAAGAAATTTCGAAAATCGATGCTTCGGTTAGTGTGATTATGTCGGTGCAGAATTCATTGGTTTGTTATGGTATTGAAAAATTTGGAACTGAAGAGCAAAAACAAAAATATCTTCCACCTTTGGCAAGAGGTGAAAAACTTGGAGCGTTTTTACTGTCAGAGCCTGAAGCCGGTTCGGATGCAACTTCCCAAAGAACAACAGCCGAAGATAAAGGAGATTATTATTTGATTAATGGGACCAAAAATTGGATTACATCTGCAAATTCAGCTTCAATTTATCTTGTTATTGCACAAACTCATCCTGAAAAAGCTCACAAAGGAATAAATGCTTTTATAGTTGAAAAAGACAGCCCGGGAATTTCACTCGGACCCCATGAAGACAAAATGGGAATGCGTAGCTCCGACACTCATTCAGTGATGTTTACGGATGTGAAAGTTCCAAAAGAAAACAGGGTCGGTGAAGATGGTTTCGGTTTTAAATTCGCAATGAAAACTCTTGAAGGCGGAAGAATAGGAATTGCTTCACAAGCTTTAGGAATTGCATCCGGTGCATTAGAAAGGGCTGTTCAATATTCCAAAGAAAGAAAAGCCTTTGGTACAGAATTATTCAATCACCAGGCAATAGCATTTAAACTTTCGGATATGGCTGTGAAAGTTGAAGCAGCTAGGTTTTTCTGTTTGAAAGCTGCATGGCTTAAAGACAACGGACAAGCTTATGGAACCGCAAGTGCTATGGCAAAACAATACGCTGCCGACATTGCAATGGAAGTTACTACAGAAGCTGTTCAAATTCATGGCGGATATGGATATGTGAAAGAATATCATGTTGAAAGACTTATGCGCGAAGCAAAACTTACTCAAATTTATGAAGGTACTTCCGAAGTTCAAAAAATAATTATTTCGAGGTCGTTGTTGAAAGATTAGCTAAGAAAGAATCTTTAATAGTGATGTTTTCTTTAACTTAAATTTGTCCTTGGTATAAATCCCAAATAGGAAAACACATTTCGTAATCATTCCAAATAATATCAGGTATAATACTCAAAAATGGTTGGTAAAATCAACTGAATAACCTTATTCCCTAAGGGTAAGTAAAAGTTTTATGAAAATGGTTTCATAAAACTTTTTTAGTATGGAAAAACAGTCAAAAAAAAGCGTTGTTGGGC
>JAIPBB010000093.1 GCA_021739805.1 Saprospiraceae bacterium
TTATGGAAAAACAATGCGTAATGCTATTAGAGAATTCAGATTACTTACAGTAAAAAAAGATGCTGAAGAAATATTCCCTACTTTACTTTCAGTAATTGATAAAAACGCAAAACGTAATATCATTCATAAAAATAAAGCTGCTAATCTAAAATCTAAATTAACAAAACAGCTTAACTCTTTATAAGAGAAGAAAAGAAATTTATTGAAGTCTTCCTGTTTATCGGGAGGACTTTTTTTTTATCCAATATTTTCATATTTTCGCTCTAAACATATCAAAATTCAAAAATGGACGAATATATAGTCAAAACCTCAATAAAAAACTGGGCTGAAGACGATAAACCCAGAGAAAAACTTTTGTTGAAAGGCAGAAGTGCATTAAGTGATTCGGAGCTTTTAGCCATTTTAATAGGTTCTGGAAATAGAAAAGAATCAGCCGTTGACCTCACTAAGAGAATTTTAAATGATGTCGATGATAATTTAATTGAGCTTACAAAACTATCAGTTAGCGATTTGATGAAATATAATGGTATTGGAGAGGCAAAAGCAATTTCAATTGTCGCAGCTCTTGAGCTGGGGAAACGCCGTAGAAGTTCTGAAGTCTTAAACAAAAAACGTATTACTACAAGTCGTGAAGTTTTTGAAGCTTTTCAGGATGTTTTGTCAGATTCGCAATATGAAGAATTTTGGATGCTGTTGCTTAATAGGGCAAATAAAATTTTAAAGAAAGTTTGCATTAGCGAAGGTGGAGTATCAGGTACAGTTGCTGATCCTAAAAAGATATTTAAAATTGCTCTTGAAAACAATGCTGTTTCAATAATTCTTTGTCATAATCATCCTTCAGGAAACATTGAACCCAGCCATGCTGATATTAAATTAACAAAGAAATTAAAAGAAGCCGGAGCCAATTTAGAAATGCCGGTACTCGACCATATAATAATTGGTGACGAAAAATATTATAGCTTTGCTGATGAAGGAATATTGTGAGAGTTTGAGCGTTTTTGAAATCAATTGAGTTTGGATGCAAGTGATGGGGAGAGCATGAGAGTCATGAGAATGGATAATGGGAATCAATTATAGTGGTCATTGAGCGGAGCCGAAATGACATACAAGTAGACGAATGAAGCAAACTTAGTGAAAAACGAGCAACGAGAAACAAGCAACTAAAAAGGAAATAGAAAGAATAAAAGTTAATATAAAATTGATGCTAAAGATAGTAACGATAATAGGTGCAAGACCACAGATAATAAAAGCAGCAGCTTTAAGTAGAGCGATTAGGGAAAAATTTTCAGAGAAAATTACAGAAGTTATTGTTCACACGGGTCAGCACTATGATGAAAATATGTCGAAGGTTTTTATCGACGAAATGCAAATTCCTGAACCTGATTATAATTTGAATGTTGGTTCAGCAAGTCATGGACAGCAAACTGCTCTTATGATCGAAGGAATTGAGAAAATTCTTATTCGTGAAAAGCCAGCTTATATCGTTTTATTTGGAGATACAAACTCTACCCTGGCAGGAGCAATAGCAGCAGCTAAGATTCATATTCCGATTGTTCACATCGAAGCAGGATTAAGGTCGTTTAGTAAGAAAATGCCCGAAGAAATTAACCGCATCATGTGTGACCATGCATCTACATTATTGTTTTCACCTACAGAAACAGGTTTTAGAAATTTAATTAAAGAAGGATTTAATCCTGACAATAAAAGACCTTTCACAAATGACAATCCCGGCATTTATCACTGTGGTGATGTGATGTATGATAATAGCCTTCACTTTGCTGAAATTGCTGAGAAAAATTCCAGAGTTTTAGTTGACAATAATATACAAAAGGATAATTACGTTCTTGGAACAATTCATCGTGATAATAATACTGATGAGCCAAAAAGACTAAATGCAATATTTTCTGCTTTGAATAAAATCTCTCTTGAAAATAAAGTTCAGGTAGTAATTCCGCTTCATCCAAGAACATCAAAACTTTTGGAAAAGAATTTAGAAAAGAGTTTGTTTGATTCTATAAAGCAGAATGATTTATTTAAAATCATGGAGCCTGTTTCATTTTTAGATATGATTAAGCTGGAGAATAATTCAAAGTTGATAATTACTGATTCAGGTGGAGTGCAAAAGGAAGCATATTTCTTTGGCAAAACTTGTATTATCATGCGTCCCGAAACTGAATGGGTTGAAATAGTAGCAAGCGGAAATGCAATTATCGCTGATGCTGATGAAACTAAAATATTGAATGCTTATAATCATTTTGAAAATTTAAAGTCTTTGACTTTTCCTTTGATTTTTGGTGATGGAAAGGCTGCCGAGTTTATTTGTGGGGAGATGTTGGGGAATGGTTGAATTGTTACATTGTTACATTTTTAAATTGTTTAATTGTTTAATTGTTGAATTGATTAGTGTAAGTCCTTAAGAAAATGGTTTAATTATTATTGTAATGTTACTTTTTGAAGTATTTACAATCAAATTTATTAAAACTTATCAATCCTAAAGGGATTGAATATAAATAGCCCTGAACGAAGTTCAGGGAAACAAAACAAAAATTGAAAACAGAACCCTGAAAGGGTTCAATATTTTTTGAATATGAGATGTAATTTGATATTAGATATTATTGTCAATTTGTTGAACCCATTTAGGGTTCTTTAATTTCGTTTTTTCATTTTAACCACAGGTTTCACCTATGGTTATTTAAATTAAACCACTTTGTGGTTTTAGGGTTATATATAAAAGAAGGGGGGAAACATTCTATAGTGAATATAGAATAACAATGGAACAATTTAACAATTGAATCATCGAGCCATCGAACAATTTAGCAATAGAATCAATAAAATAGAATAATAAAGCCAACCAATGCTACTAATATACACAACAAAAAAAACCAATCGCCTAAACTACATTTTTCGCCTAATTTTTAATGAATTATTAGGTGTTGAATTTGCTTTTACTATTGACGAAATGGAGTTTAAGGAATATGAAGGACCAAAGTTTAATTATTCCGAACAGGTATTTGAAGATGAGTTATATATTGCTTCCCGAAAATTATTATTTGAAAAAGGAATTATTGAGCAAGATTTCAAATTTGTTGATTTCGAAGGAATAAATGTGTTTTTCCATACTTTTAAAAAGAAGTCCGCTTTACCTTTCGACCCTTTTGCGGCTAGCTTTTATCTTCTTTCACGATACGAAGAGTATTTACCTTTTATGAAAGATATTTATGGCAGATTTGATGCTCCTGAAAGTATGGCTTTTCAAAATGGATTCCTGAACAAACCTGTTGTGAATATTTGGGCACAAAAAATAAAACATCTTATACAAGATAAATATCCTGAATTTGAAACTAACGAACCTAATTATAAATTCATTCCTACTATAGACATTGATTCGGCTTATTCTTATAAGCTAAAAGGTTTTTTAAGGATTTTGGGAGGATATTTTAAATCAATTGGAAAATTCAATATTCCTGAAATAGTCGAAAGGACTAAAGTTCTCATGGGTGCCATCCTTGACCCTTTTGATACTTATGATTACCAACTGGAACTTCAAAAAAAATATGAGCTAGATCCGATTTACTTTATACTTTTTGCCGATTATGGTTTAAATGATAAAAATATCCCAACCTACAATCGAAGTTTCCAGGAATTGATAAAAACTCTTGGCGATTATGCTGACGTGGGAATTCACCCATCTTTTACTTCTAATTCGGTTTCGGGAAAACTTCAAAAGGAAATTAGAAATTTATCACATATTTTAAATAAAGAAATTACAAAAAGCAGGCAGCATTTTTTAAAACTTCATTTACCAGAAACATACAGAAACCTAATAAGCATGGACATAACAGATGATTACACTATGGGCTATGCTTCGCAGGTTGGGTTCAGAGCAGGTATTTGTAGCCCGTTTTTGTTTTATGATTTGGAAATGGATATTATTACGAATCTTAGAATTCATCCATTTGCTGTGATGGAAGGGACTTTAAAAGATTATATGAAGATAGAAGCAAATGATGTGATGTCGTATGTGAAACCTTTGATTGATGAAGTGAAAGCTGTAAATGGAACCTTTATCAGTCTTTGGCATAACGAATCTTTAAGCAATCAGGGAAGATGGGTTGGATGGAAAGATGCGTATGAGGAGATGATAAAATATGCAATAGAAAATGACAAAAGATAAAAAAATTAAGCATCAAAAACCAAAAGACAAATAACAAATAAATAGCAAAAATAAATTCCAAAAAACAAGCATAAAAAAACAAATAAATTTCAAATAACAATGTATAAAATTCCAAATCGGACTTGCCTAATTATTTTGTTTCGATACACCCAGAATGTTTATTTTTAGCATCATTGTGGAATTTGAATATTAAAAAATTGGAATTTATTTGTAATTTGTCTTTTGTAATTTGTTTTTTTCAGCTTTAATATTTAGAATTTGAAATTATTATGATAAGATATCTTACAAGCCAGGAGATTGATTTCGACAAATGGAATAATTGTATTTCAAATTCCATTAACGGATTGGTTTATGCTTATTCATGGTATTTGGATATTGTTTGCGATAGTTGGGATGCTTTAGTTGAAGATGATTATGTAAGTGTATTTCCACTTACCTTTAATTCTAAAGCAAATATTCATTATTTATTTCAGCCTGTTTTTACTCAACAATTAGGTGTTTTCTCAACTCAGGGAATAACTACTGAGAAAACAAATAGATTTTTTAATGCAATTCCATCAAGATTTAAATTAATAGAAATCAATCTGAACAAGCTTAATGAAATGGATTTGCCACAACTTAAAAAGGAAAAGTGGTTAACTCATGAGTTGGAGCTGATAAATTCTTATGAAAATATTTTTAAGAATTACTCATCAAATGTAAAACGAAATATAAAGAAGGCACAAGAACAAAAAGTAAATATTTCGAAAAACCTTAAACCCGAAGATGTTATTTCGTTGTTCAGAAATAACAAAGGAAAAAACATAAAATCTCTTAAGGATGCTGATTATGAAAGATTAAGGCGTTTGATTTATAAATGCATATATAATGATAAAGTCTCGATTTATGGAGCTTACTCTGCGAAAAATGAACTTTGTGCAGGAGCTTTTTTTGTTGAAAGCAACAAAAGAGCAATTTTCCTTTTTTCGGGCACATCGGATGAAGCAAGAGAAAATGGAGCAATGTCATTTCTTATTGATTCATACATAAAGGAAAACTCCCAAAAAGAAATTACCCTTGATTTTGAAGGCTCAAATGATGAAAATCTTGCTCGTTTTTACAAAAGCTTTGGAGCTAAGGAGTATTATTATTTGCACATTTATTTGAACAGATTACCATTTTTACAGAAAATAGTAGTTAGGGCATTTAAAGGGGTTAGAAGGAATATTTAATAAAATATCATTTTTGGGATTTCTTTTTAGTTTATAAAACAGAAAATATTTTTTTCCCCCTAAGGAATTAACTATTTTTGTAAATTAAGCAATTAAAGTTTCCTGAACGAGAATTATTGTGATGTTGTAATTTTATCATCTTATACCTAAAGCTATGAAAGTAAATATACTGGGAAAATCGAACTCATTATTTAATCAATTTGTTTCTGAAATCAGGGATGTAGAAATACAAAAGGATAGTATGCGTTTTCGGCGAAATCTTGAACGCATTGGTGAATTAATTGCGTATGAGATAAGTAAAACTCTGGATTATAAAGAAACCGAAGTAATTACATCCTTAGGTACATCTGAAATGTCGGTTCTAAAAGAGCATCCGGTTTTAGCTACAATTTTAAGAGCAGGCTTGCCTTTACATCAAGGTTTGTTAAATTATTTCGACAGGTCGGAAAATGCTTTTATTTCAGCTTATAGGCGACATGATAAGAATGGTAAATTTGATATTCAGATTGAGTATATGACAAGCCCTGATTTAAACGATAGAGATTTGATAATTACCGATCCAATGCTGGCAACCGGAGCTTCAATGTTGCTTACTATTAAAGAATTAAAACATAATGGAAAACCAAAAAACATTCATATTGCAACAATAATTGCCCATACGGAAGGAATAAACTATTTGAAACGCTATTTGCGAACAAACAACGTAACATTGTGGGTTGGTGCTATTGATGATGAACTAACTGCACAATCATATATAGTCCCGGGACTTGGTGATGCAGGTGATTTGGCTTATGGTAATAAATTGCAGGAGTAGTTGAAGGCTAAGGCTAAGGCTAAGGAGAAGGAGAAGGAAGAAGTAGGCAATAGGCAATGAGCTTGATAAGGGGAGAAGGGGTGAATGGGAGAGCATGTGAGCATGTGATGGTGTGAGCATGAGAGCACGAGAACATGAGAAGGTGAGAGCAAGATAAAAACGCTCAGTGTCCAGCAACGAGCAACGAACAACGAGTAACAATCAACGAGAAACGAGAAACAAGCAACGAGCAACGAGTAACGAGAGACGAGTAACAAGTAACAAGAAACGAATAAATCTATGAGAATATTATTATTAGGCAGTGGTGGAAGAGAGCATGCAATCGCATGGAAATTAAATCAAAGCACAAAACTTACGAAACTTTTTATTGCTCCGGGAAATGCCGGAACTGGAATGATTGGTGTTAATGTCCCACTTAGTTTAAGTGATTTTGAAGGAATCAAAAGATTTGTACTTGAAGAAGATATAAATATACTGGTTGTTGGACCTGAAGCTCCTTTAGTTGATGGAATTCATGATTATTTTCTTAATGATGATTTACTTAAACATATTGGAGTAATCGGTCCTGTAAAAGCAGGTGCTGAATTGGAAGGAAGCAAGGATTTTGCAAAGGAATTTATGAAACGACATAATATTCCAACTGCAAAATTTCAAACTATTGATGAATCATCACTCGAAGAAGGCTTTAAGTTTTTAGAATCTCTTAAAGCTCCTTATGTTTTAAAAGCAGATGGATTAGCTGCCGGGAAAGGTGTTCTTATTATTGATAATCTTACACAGGCAAAGCAAGAACTTAGGGAAATGATTGAAAATAAAAAATTCGGAGATGCTAGTTGTAAGGTTGTAATCGAAGAATTTTTAAGTGGAATTGAGCTTTCAGTTTTTGCACTCACTGATGGGAAATCTTATAAAATTTTACCGGAAGCAAAAGATTATAAAAGAATAGGCGAAGGAGACACAGGTTTAAATACCGGTGGAATGGGTTCTATTTCACCTGTGCCATTTGCCGATAATATTTTTATGTCGAAAGTTGAAGAGCAAATTATTAAGCCTACAATTGAAGGGCTAATCAAAGAAGGAATAGACTACAAAGGATTTGTGTTTTTTGGTTTAATCAATGTTGAAGGAAATCCTTTTGTTATTGAATACAACGCAAGAATGGGCGACCCTGAAGCTGAGTCAGTTTTGCCAAGATTGAAATCAGATTTAGTTGAATTATTTGAAGCTGTAAGTAATGAAACTTTAGACAAGATAAATGTAGAATTTGATGAAAGATATTCGGTTGCTGTGATGCTTGTTTCAGGTGGATATCCGGGTTCATATGAGAAGGACAAATTAATCAGCGGAATTGAGAACACAATTGATTGCACAGTTTTTCATGCAGGAACTACTTATGATGAAAAAAATAATGTTGTGAAAACTAATGGCGGGCGTGTGATTGCGGTTAATTCTTATGGAGCAACTTTGGAAAATGCTCTGGAGAATGCTTTTAAAAATGCTGAAAAAATCAAATATGAAGGGAAATATTATCGAACTGATTTGGGGAAGGACTTGATGAGTAAATAATCAAGAACTAAGAACCAAAATACAAATAACAAATAAGCACAAAAAACAAGTACCAAATGACAAATAACATCAAAATTTCAAATTTCAATTTTCGAAACTTCTCCTGAAGATTGCTCAATGCTAGTTCGATTTTTGGCCGATATATATCGGGATTGAACATTGTAATTTTTTTGAATTTTGTTTTTTGTGATTTACAGAATATCTGGTTAAAATTTACAATTTATGATATAAAACCTAACAGGTTTTAAAACATATTAGGTTTTATATCTGAAAATAATTTTAGTATAATATGAAGCTCCTAATCATTGATAACTACGATTCTTTCACCTACAATCTTGTTCACTATGCTGAACAATTTGTCGATGAATTATTTGTTTTCAGAAATGATAAAATTGATTTGGATACGGTTGCTGAATATGATGCGATAATAATTTCACCTGGGCCTGGAATTCCTGAAACAGCAGGAATTACACTTGATTTAATTGAAAAATATGGCTCAACCATACCAATGCTGGGAATTTGTCTTGGTCATGAAGCTATTGGGCTGGCTTATGGAGCACAATTAATTAATTTACCGGAGGTTTTGCATGGAGTTGCAATTGAAACAATTATTGATGAATCTGAAAGTGTTTTTAAAAATATTCCTAAGAATATAAATACCGGAAGATATCATTCATGGGTAATTACAGAAAATAATCTGCCTGATTGCTTGCAGATAATTGCTAAAGATATTGATGGAAATATTGCTGCTTTGCGTCATAAAGAATATAAGCTTTGTGGAATGCAATATCACCCCGAATCAATAATGACTGATTTTGGTTTAAAAATGATTGAAAACTGGATTGAGGATATAAAAAGTTCTTAATTTTGTCAGAAATAACACTATATAATAAATTTCAATAGAATATTGTTGATTAAGTGTCATTAAGTCATTCGCTTCGCTGTCATTTGCCCTACGGGCGTCATTAAAAAAATAAATGAGAATGAATGACGCAAAGCAAATGACACGAAGTTAATGACAATTAAAATAAATGCAATATAATTCACTCTTAAAGAGTTTAATCTAACAGATTAGAATTTTATGAAATTAAAAAAATACATATTTCTTATTTTAATTCCACTTGCTATTTCATGCAACAAAAAGCCTGAGAACAACACAGAAGCTAAACCCGGAAATATTATTCCTAAAGAAAAGATGGTTGAGCTAATGGTTGATATTCATCTTGTGGAAGGTACTACTCGTTATGCATATGGAAAAACTACAGAAAGTGAAGAATATCAGGATTATCTTTATAGCTATGTTTTAGAAAAACATAATATTTCATTTGAAGATTTCACTAATAGCATACGATATTATACTAAAGACATTAATACTTTGGCAGACATTTATTCAGAGGTATTATCTGAACTAAGTGAAATGCAGAGTAAGGCAAAAAACGAATAAGATATTTTAGGTGTTTTTAGGAAATGCAAAACTCATAGTATTCATCCATTTACTTATAGCTTTAATTCCTTTCCCAGAACATTAAAATATTATTTAGCCATTTAAAGATGATGACTGTATATGTTCATAAAAAGAATTATTTTTGTATTGTCCATTTTCGCACTAATGGGTTCGTTATTGGACAAGGAAAATTGTAAATTGTTAAGGAATTAGATATAAACCACAGGACTTCAATGAATTATTTCCGTTGGCATAATATTTTGTAATAATTTTGGTTTATTAAATTTGAACTTCTATGAAAAATATAAAACTCATATTTTTTCTTCTCGCTTTTTTAATTGTGTCGCAGACTTATAGTCAAAAGATTTGGAGTTTACGTGATTGCATTGATTATGCTTTGGAAAATAATATTCAGATTAAGCAACAGCTTTTAAATGTTGAACTTAATGAAGCTAATCTTCTTCAAAACCGTGCAAATCTTTTACCCAATCTTAATGCTGGTGGAACACATGTTTATAATTATGGAAGTACGATTGACCGTTTTGCAGGTACATTTACAACCGAAAGAATCCGATCAAATAATTTCTATATTCAAAGTCAGGTAACACTTTTTAACGGTTTTCAGCTTTTAAATGCTGTTAAGCAAAACCAGTTCAACTTGATGTCGAGCAAATATAATGTTGACAAAGTGAAAGATGATATGGCTCTTGCAATTGCTACTGCATATCTTCAAATACTTTATAATATTGAGATGTATGATATTGCTCAGGGTCAGTTAGAAATAACACTGCAACAGGTTGAAAGGACAAAAAAACTTGTTGAAGCCGGAACAATGGCAAAAGGTGGATTATTAACCATTGAAGCTCAGGCAGCATCCGAAGAATTAAATGTTGTAAACGCAAAAAATCAATTGGATATTTCTTACCTGACTTTGATTCAGTTGTTAGACCTTAATGCATCTGAGTCGTTTGAAATTGAAAAACCAGAACTATCAATAAGTAGTGAAACTCCGGCTATTTTAAGACCAGACCAAATTTTTGAATTTGCTGTGAATAATCAACCGGGAATTAAAAGTGCTGAATTTCAAATTAAAAGTTCAGAAAAAGGACTTGACATAGCTAAAGGAAGCAGAAGCCCGAGTTTGTCGATTAGTGGCTCATACGGAACAGGCTATTCCGGTGCTAATCAAATTGGAAAAGACCTTGTTAACTCAGTCGTTCCAATTGGATATACTTCCGGTTTTGATACTGTTTACGGTCTGTACTCTCAATACTCATCTTATGAAACTAAAAGCTTTTCCAACCAATTAGATGATAATAGTAATTATTCTGTTGGTCTTTATTTGAATATCCCGATATTTAATGGTTTTGCAACTAAGACTTCTGTTACAAGAGCGAAAATTGGAATTCAAAATTCAGAGTATAATTTACAGCTTCAAAAAAATCAACTTTTAAAAACCATACAACAGGCTCATGCCGATGCTGCCGCGGCTTTAAACAGCTTTACTGCTACTCAAAAATCTGTTTCTGCTTTAGCTGAATCTTTTAAATATACCGAGCAAAAGTTTAATGTAGGAATGGTAAATTCTGTTGAATATAATGACGCAAAAAATAAATTAATCACAGCAAAATCTCAATTACTTCAGGCGAAATATGAATATATTTTCAGAACGAAAGTATTGGATTTTTATATGGGTAAGCCGTTGAATTTGAATTAGAAGTTGGAAATTAGATATTTCGACTACGCTCAATATGACAAACATTGTCAGGCTGAGCGAAGTCGAAGCCAATTAGAAATTAGAAAATAGAAATTGGAAAAATGACTATCAAGAATGATTAACAAAGAGTTTTAATTAAATAGAAAATCAACATTTTTCCCCATCCCTAAAGGGTGATGTTGATTTTCTTCCCACCCTTTAGGGACGGGGAAAGGAAGAAAATGAAATCACCTTATGTTAATCATTCCAGATAATAAAAAATAGAAACTAGAAATTGAAAAAATGAAAAACGTTTACGAATTAGATGTTTATAAACTATCAGAAGAATTATCTGATTTGGTTTGGTATGATTTTGATAAGTGGAATAATAAGGTTCAAAATACAATTGGATATCAAATTATTAAAGCATCCGATAGTATAACTGCTAATATAGCAGAAGGTTATGGGCGATATACTCCGGCTGATAGGAAAAGATTTTATATATATTCCAGAGGTTCGTTTGAAGAAACTAAAGCATGGTTACGAAAACTTATTAGAAGGAAAATTATTAATAGTTCAGATTCTGAAAAATATCAAAATATTATTGAAAAACTAGGTCCAAAGTTGAATGCCTTTATAAATAGCACCAAAGTTTCATCCCAAATTTCTAATTTCTAATTTCAAATAGTATATAGATACCTAAACTTCTAATTATTTAGGATTTAAAATATTAATACCAAAACCCACAAATAACCAAATATGAAATCAAAAAATAATAATCCAAAGAAGAAAAAACTAACAATCATCTGGATTTCCATCGGAATAGTTTTAATAATTTTTTTAGCAATTGCGAAAAAGAATGGCTGGATTGGCAAAAATGAAGTTACAAAAGTCAGTACCGAAAAAGTTGAAAAACGTTCAATTATCGAAACAGTTGCTGCCAATGGTAAAATCCAACCTGAAGTTGAAGTTATTGTAAATCCTGATGCTTCGGGTGAAATAATGGAGATTTATGTTAAAGAAGGCGATGATGTTAAAATGGGTGACCTTTTAGCAAAAATCAACCCCGATATTTATCAGTCGAGTCTCGATAGAATGGAGGCTGCCCTAAACACCCAAAGAGCAAATCTGGCAAATTCAAAAGCCCGTTTGGCTCAGGTTAATGCTCAGTTCATCAATGCTCAGGCTTCATTCGACAGAAATGATAAATTGTATAAACAAAAAGTAATTTCTGATGCGGAATTTGATGCTGCAAAGTCGGCTTTTCAAGTTGCCAAAGCTGAAGTTGATGCAGCTAAACAAGGAGTAATCGCTGCAGAATTCCAGGTGAAAAGTTCTGAAGCAGGTTTGAAAGAAGCCGCTGATAATCTCAGAAAAACAACTGTTTATGCTTCGATGGACGGAACAATTTCGCAATTAAGTAAAGAAAAAGGCGAAAGAGTTGCAGGAGCTTCGCAATTTTCAGCAGGGACGGAAATTATGAGGGTTGCAAATTTAAATCGTATGGAAGTGAATGTTAATGTTAGCGAAAATGAGATTGTGAGAGTCAGCCTTAATGATACTGCTATTATTGAAGTTGACGCTTTTCAGGATAGAAAATTTAAAGGAGTTGTTACCGAAATAGCAAATTCTGCACAAATCACAGGAATTAGTGCTGACCAGGTGACGAATTTTGCAGTAAAAATCAGAATACTTAAAGAGTCATACGAAGATTTAATTTCGGAAGATAAACCAAATATTTCGCCTTTCCGTCCCGGGATGTCCGCCACAGTTGATATTCAAACCCAGACTGCAATCGACATTCTTACACTTCCTATTCAGGCAGTTACAACAAGAAGCGATACAAGTGGAGACACTAGATTTAAAGGTGATGATATGACAGCAGTTGATGAAAGCAGTAATGAGAATGGAAATGAAAATGAAAATAAGAAAAAGGATGAAAACAAAAAGAAAGATGAAGAAGTAGTTGAATATGTTTTCGTTTATAATGATGGCAAAGTGAGAATGCAAAAAGTTAAAACCGGAATTCAGGATGACACATATATTCAGATTTTAAGTGGTTTGAAAGAAGGTGACGAAGTGGTTGTTGCTCCTTATCGCGCAATTAACAAAAAGCTAAAAAACAATCAGGATGTAGAAAAGGTGGATAAAGATAAGTTGTTTGAGACAAAAGATTAGTTTCAGGTTTTAGGTTTCATGTTTCATGTTTCAAGTTAATTGTTAAATATACAACCTAAACTTGTCCGTAGGATGACAACCTAATGACAACCTAATGACAACTTAATGACAACATAATGACTACAAATGACGCGAAGCAAATGACGCCCGAAGGGCAAATGACAATAAAAAAATGGCTCTAATTTTAAATATAGAAACAGCAACAAAAATCTGCTCTGTTGCTCTTGCAAAAGATGGGGAATTAATTTCTTTTCGTGAGCAGGGTGGGCAATATTCACATGCTGAACTTATTACAACTTTTATTCAGGAAGTTATTGCCGATGCACAAATTGAAATAAAGGATTTAGATGCTGTTTCTATTAGCAAAGGTCCTGGTTCATATACAGGTTTAAGGATTGGAGTTTCAACAGCAAAAGGTTTATGCTATTCTCTTGATAAACCAATGATTTCTGTAAGCACACTTCAGGCGATGGCACTTGGTGCTGTTAAAGTAGTTAATGATAAAAATGCTTTATTTTGCCCTATGATTGATGCAAAGCGCATGGAAGTTTACACCGCACTTTTTGATGCAGATGATAATGAAGTAAGAGAAATTAAAGCCGACATTATTGATGAAAATTCGTTTTCAGAATATCTGGCAAAAAACAAAATATATTTCTTTGGTGACGGAGCAGACAAATGCAGAGAAACCATAACCCACCCAAATGCAATTTTCAAAAGTGAAGGATTACCATCAGCTAAAAACATGATTTGTATTTCAGAAAAAAAGTTTCAAAATAAACTTTTTGAAGATGTTGCCTATTTCGAACCATTTTATCTAAAGGATTTTATTGCGGGGGTTTCTAGGGTTAAGGGGTTGCATTAGGAGTTTTAGCAATATAATTTAGAGAAATACGTTATAATTCCTTCAAAACAAATGGCTAATTATTATGCTCTGTGCCAAAATATATTTTGTAATTGCTCAAGGAATAATACTCATGTTATTTATAATTTATGGATTACTAAATAATGAGCAAAAAAAGTATTTCATTTTTCCTGCAAAAATTCATTTCATTGTTTATTTAATTTGTGCTATATCGGTTGGGTGTTTTTTTAATAATGATTATCAATTGTTTTGTATCCCGGTTAAATGGACAAAAATTGCATTGATTATTTTTTCTATATTTTTAGTTGTCATTTTATTTTTAAAAGGAAAAATTTTCGACAATTTTTTAAATCCATTAGTTTTAGGTGTTGGGTTATTTATTTCGGTTTATATAATCATATTTGGGGGTATTGAATATTTATTTTGGTTAGGATTTCAATCTCTGTTTATAGTTCCAATCTACTTTATTTCACGATTCTTAAATAAAAAATATCTAACAAGAATATTTGATTCTTTCAATTTTTATGGAGCAGTAATATTGCTGCCATATATTTTTGTTATCTGGATAATTTGGCAAGTATGGAATAAAAAACTAAGAAATAAACTATCTGTTCTAATTCTTCCAATATGTTTAACTATTTTCGGATTGTTAATGACTTTTCGAATGAATAATATTATTAATAAGATAAATTATTCGTGTGATAAAGTTACTACAGCAAAGATTATAATTGACAATCCAGTAGATGAGTATCTAACTGAATTAATTCTTGGCGCACATTGGAAATATCATACGAAATTTTGCCTTTATGATGGATGGCGTCCACCATTCCATGACCCAATTTTAGGATTCGCTCAACCGATTTTGTATTTTGGTAAGCAATTCAATTATGAAATTAGTTTGCATGACCGAATAAATCTATATAAACAGGTTTTCCCGAAAAACAATGTTACTTTTAATTGTAAATGTGCAAAAAATGAAAGATTATATTTAAATAGTATAAGGTAAATGAAATAGTACTTCCTATAACTTATAACTCACCCCAGTAAAAACCCCAAAAGAATACGGTTTATAAATGTAACCACTGTTGTTAATTGTTTTCAAAGAGTATTTAAATAAAGGTTCAATGTTTAAAGAGACTTTTTTTGAAATTCCATATTCAATTCCAAAACCTAACATTGAAGTATAAATCATAGTATTGATGTCTTCAGTTCTTCCGACGCTTTCTTTATTACCATTATTATCAATATAAGCATTGTTTCCTACAAGAAAGCCGGTATAAATTCCACTCATTAGGTTTAAATCAATTTTTCGGTCAATAATTTTATATCTGACAGCCAGGGGAATTTCAAGATAATCGAAATATAATATTAAACTATTGTCATTTTCTACTATTGTTGTTTGAGCGGTTCCAAATATTGGTTTGTAACTTACTGTTTCTTTATCCAAAGGTAAATGTCCGGCTGTTGTATTAGTGTAAATAGATTGGTCGGCATTGCTTCTGACAGCAAAATCTGAAGTTTGACCAAATTTTGAATAGTAAATTCCTGATTGAAATGCCCAACGTTTTGATAACTCATATTTTGTGTTGAATCCACCTGAATAAGTTACAACCGGAGCTTCGTTATATGTAGTAGTGGAATTAGCTGGTGCATACATAAGGTGATTTGATGCGGTTTCCTGATTATTATTCGTAAAACTATTTGTTGACCTGAAAGAGTATGTTGGTGCTAGTTCACCTCCTATACTCCACCTGCTTTCTTTAGGTTTTTCGTTTTGTGCAATTGGATTTGTATAATCTGGTGTATTCAATAAATCTGGAATATAGTCAAGTTTAAGACTGTCTTGCTTTGGCTTTTGTTCAGAATTTACTGCAATTTTTTCTTTAGGTATTTCGGCTTGCTTACTAGAGCTAGTATCAGAAAATAAAGTTTTATCAACAGGATTTTGTGTGATTTCAATGTTTTCAGTTTTGTCTTCAATAAGCTTATCATTAGTATTTTTCTTTTTATAAGCAAATTGTGTTTTATTCTCAATTATTGTTGAGGTTTTATATGTTTTTGGTTTTGCTATATTTTTGTTTTTGTTTGAATTTGTAGTTTCTGGTTTAACGGTTTTAGTCGTTTGAACTTCGGTTAAATTATCTTTTGTAAATGAATTATCATTAGAAATATCATCATCTTCAATTGGGAGTTGTATTTTTGTTTCATCCTTAGCAATTTGTGGGTTTTCTTTTTTGGTTTTATAAGCTGAATAAAAATATCCAATACTAAAAGCGAATAACAAAGCAATAACAGCAGCAGCAAGCCTGAAATAGACAATCCTTCTTTTTCTTTTCTTTGCAGCCAGACTATCAGCCAAATTCGTCCATGAGTAGGAGGGTGGCTTTTCCTCATATTTTAAAGCCACTTCATGAAAGAATTTGTCAGTATTTTGTTTGTTGTTGGTCATTTAGACTCTTTGTTAATATATTGTTTAAGTTGATTATTTTGTTAATACTAATTATGTTTCAAGTTTCAGGTTTCAAGTTTTAAGTTTCCCGTAACTTGCAACCCGTGACTCGTCCTGATTTTTGTTTACAAATTTAATTTATATATTTTTTAGATTTCTTTTTAATTATCATTTTATTTCTTTGTCATTTCAATACAGTTTCCTTTTTTGATGTGTTGGGTTGTGAAGTATTTTTAATATACT
>JAIPBB010000094.1 GCA_021739805.1 Saprospiraceae bacterium
GATCTCTATTGTCCTGATTTTCCGGAGATTCAGGATTGTTCTCTGGTTCCAAACCATCTAAGTCAATAAACTTAATAGAATTATTACCGGCAAACTGATAAGGTGTATACCAAGGATAATCTTTCGTCAACGGATCCACACTTAAAAATTTCCCAATTCTAGGATTATAAATTCTAAAACCATAATCATATTGATTTCCGTTTCCAGAAACTTCGTTGTCCATCTCTTTCCCATTAAAGGCGTACCTGTAATCATTCGGACTAAAATTCCTATCCGGCATTTGGCTTCCAAATGGAAAATAGTCAGAGCTACTTGCAATATCAGCAGTAAAATATCCCACAGAATCCGCCACACTACTATGCACTTCAGGTAATTTCCTATCCGTTATTGTAGTTAGCACATTACCAAGGTGATTACATAATTCAAAGAACTTATTTGTTAATTCACGTTCAAAGATAGTATCTTTTTCGAAATTAGTCAATCTAATATTTGATTTTTTTATGCCAAGCCTTGAACTACCATAAATGTGGTGCTCATCCAATTGCAAATCCATGTCAGGTGAACCGCTTCCAAAGTCTTGTTCAGTATAGGTAGCCATTATATTTCCAGTAGCATCTCTCACATAATGAGTAGTAATATAATCACTTGGAGCAGATGCAGTAGAAGGTTTTACAATTTTGGCAATGCGATTCCCAGTGGCATCATACAAAAATTCTAAGTCTGGCAATGATGATGTGTCAAGACGAATTATTTCAGTTACTTTTCCATAAACATTCCATTTGATTGTATCGATGCTTTCACTAAAATCATGAACAAGATTTCCGATTTCATCGTATTGGTAATTATTTAAAGAGTTTATGGTAGCATGAGTTGAACTAAAAGTTCCCTGGTCATCAATATCGTCATTATAGGAAGATGTAGCATCATCATCAACATGGAACAACCTATTGCTATGTTTACCTTTTTTATGGTCGCCATGGTCAATCCAGTCATAATGGTAAGTCATATCATCCATTCCTAATGAGCCGGCTTTTCCATTTCTAAAGAGAGTAAGAATATTTCCATTGCCATCATAAGTTAATTGGGTTTTATAAACATCGCCTATACTAACACCTGTCCAGCTATTATTGGTAATTAAATTAGCACATATTCCGGTTTTCATTTCTTTCAGCCTATTCAACTGGTCGTAACGATAAATGGCTGCCTGTGGAATTTTATTATAACTATCATCATGAATTGATGTTGCCATAGCAGCAATATTGCCATTAAAAAGATAATAATCAGAAGTACTGCCACCAAACAATTCACTTGCATTAGCTGCAAGGAAATAATCAGCAGCAGCTATTGTGCCTATAGGAGAATAATCACTTCCATTATATAAAAGACTAAAAGAAGCAGCGTCAACTCCAAAATTGTTATTGAGATTGTTCACATCCTGCAATCCATCTTTACCAATATCATGACTTGAATCAAGGGTATTGCTGTTTATTCCTTTTAACCATCCCTGTAGTGTATAAGCATAATCGGTAGCCTGCACTTTTTTATCCCCAATTTCAACTCTTGCCAACGGTCCATGAGGGTAATAAAAGTATTTTGCATCCTGCTCCCAAATAAGGCTATCATGTGATGTGTAAACATTTGTAATGCGATTATCGGCATCGTATTCGTATTTATGGTAGAATTCATCAGGCTCATCCCTTTGGTATGATACCATATTCACATTCCCACTCACCAGGTCGTAGTTATAATCAACTCTCTGGTTTTGTAATTTGTAAGAAGCAAGAGATGGATTATAGTGATATAGCGTTTTCACATTTCCATGTATGTCGTAACTATACCAGCTTTGGTGTTCTGCTGTCCCATTATTATCATTATCAATTTCAGTCGTGCTAACTCTGTTACGTAAGTTTTCAAATGTTAAACTTTGAGGATGAATTTCGCTGCCATCATAATAGGTTCTTGTTACCTGGTCAATTGTACCCGATGCCAGCCATGTGCTATAACTACTTGTGTCATAAGCAAGCTCATCTGTCATTAGAGCAGTTGGATCAGAAACTTGTCCAACCTCCTTAATTCTTCCGAGTTCATCGTAAATAGTATAGCTGTATGCATAATTATCAACTTGCTTAGCGTTTTGGGATACTATCAGTCTACCCACTATATCGTACCAGAATTTGGATTCTCCACCATCGGGAGTAGTTTGCTCCATAAGTTGTTCCCAGCTATTGTATTTATAGTTTGTAATCATACAATGTTCAGGATAAACAGGAGTTGTAATTGTTCCATCCTGAAAATCATCAATCGAATCAAGGCTTGCCTGCAATTTAATCGGAATAACTCCGGTTGGTGGTATTGTTTTAATAAGATTACCTGCCTGGTCATAATAGTAAAGAGTATAGTGGTATTCGTTGAGCTTGTATGTGCCTGTAAATTTTTCTTTAGTACTAATGTTAGCTATACAGTTATGCAAATACTTCAACCTGTAATTCTCAATTAATTCAGCTTTAATTTGATTAACACTGGTAATTTGTTCCAATTCTTTACTCTGTTGTCTCTTTTTTTCACAATCATCAATAAATTGCTGTAAGGGGTCAGGAATACTTGGCGTATCATTAACACATTTTAGGTCATCAGGAAAGTAATAAGTATTTAAGAAGTTAGTATCTTTCACCCATGCATTAGCACAATGATCCATCCAGCGTGTTACATTTCCTACAGTATAGTTTGCGTCGAATATTTCTTTAAGAGTATCTGTAGCTTTTGTGTATTCATTATACAATACACCATAAAAGTCCAGAATATTAAGCAAATTATCACAATTACAATCAGCCTGATTATATGCAGGTTGTGGATATTGGATACGAGGAGGCCATGAGCATACAGCAAAATCACCAATCACTTCGCTAAAAGCATAATAAGTAGTTCCACCGTAACCAACTCCCGGACCTGATATTATTGTATCGTGACCATTGGGGTAATTGTTATCAGCACCGTTCTTACATATTTTTACCAGCAAGTCACGAACAGTTGCTGAGTCTCCGGAAGTTATACAAGCTTCGAGTTCTTCCATCCATAAATCAGCATTTTTATTACAATAATCACAAGCTGATTTTGTTAATTTATTTCCAATTAGGGAGCTTAGAGTGGCTGTTGTAAATGTTTCATAATCATAAATAGAATCCCTGAAAAAGTGAGGAGTAAATCCATCTGTTGTTACAATAATGTTTTCATCTGTTGAATCCAATTCCAGCCAAAGAGTATCCGAACAATTACAGGAATAATTATCTGCAAAATCCTGAAATTTAAAATCCGGAAGATAAGTTTGAAGAATTTGGTTTCTGTAGAATTTATAAACACTTTTAAAGAACATATACGTATTGTAATTGGTGTCAGCAAAGATTGTGTCGTGGAGTGTAATAAAAAAATCTTCAATATCGTCGTTTAATAAATCCGGTGCATCATTTTCAATATCATCAGGATCGTCCATTACATACCAGATACTGTAATAATTACTTGTACCAGGTAGTTTTAAGAAGTTCTGCAATTTGGTTTGCATTAAACTGCTAAGATTAAGGGCAGGATATGTCCTGAAATAGTTAATAATGCATTGATCGTACATTCCATCATATGTAAACAAAGGATCACTTTTATTTCCAGTATCATCAATATAAGTTGAGTTATCGTATAAAGCTCCATTAGTTGATGAATTAACTGTGATAGCAAGTGGATTATAATAACCAGATGTTGCAGCTTCAGTAGAATCGGCGTTTTGCATAAGTTCATCATAATATGATGCTTTGACTGGTTGAGTTACACATCCTGCTCCACCTTGCTTCTCTTCATCATAAAATGTTGGTGTAAATTCACAGTAATATAAGTAAAGACAGTATTCAGGATGATATTTAATAAATCTGTGACCATAAAACTCATCCCAATTTTGGCGTAACTGGTCATATAAACTATCTGGAGTAAAACCATTAGCAGCAGCATAAGTAGATATTGTGCTAACGGAACTGGAGAGAATTATAGTACCGATAGTATCATTAAAAGTGCTAATGAATTCATTAATTGTAATTCCATTTAAAGTAGTTCTTAGCCAATCATTTTGTAAAGAACTATAATTACTATTCGGTATAGAATCCATCCCAAATTGGTTTTTGATAAATCTTTTAGGAGTATTGTCAAAATATTGTCCATTTGGGCTAATATCATATTTCAGGGAAATATATTTAAACTCGCATTCTGTCATGCCTAAATTTAATATACTATCACACCAAAGCGTTTTACAACTATCAATTAACTCCAGTGCTACCGCTGAAGTTGTATCTCTTCCATAATCATTTATATAACCCCACACACCTGCAGAATCCTGAACATAATATGAATAGTAGCACATTGAATCACAAGTTGTAACACATGGGGGCATATAAACATCAGGTGTGTCAATACAATTGATTTCTTCTGCATACTCAGCCAGAACACTATCAATTATGTTAGGATAAAGAGATAAAACCTTACTTAGGCTATATGTTCCAATGTCAAGTATGAATGTGGTATCTAAAGTAAGATTTTCTAATGTACCACTTAATGATTTTTTATAAAGAAATATTTCATTTTCTTCATCCCACAGTTTAATATCAAGTCTGTATTCACAATCTTTACATGTAACACCGGTGCAAGTATCACAAACCTGAGTGTCGTCCATTTCATATACTAAACGGTAGCTGGTAGATGGTGATGAAATACCAAAAACGGTTTTAATACTGGAAATTCCCAGTGTGGTATCTATGTCGTTTGTCCTCATGAAGTTTGTTGCTATCTCTGCTGTATCGTCGGGAGCACTGTCAATTCTAATGAGATTTGGTGGTATATTGCCAGAAAGTGCAGTAGCCACAACTCTATCGTATTGGTCGAGGTATGAAATACTAACTTGCCCGTTTGGGTCTTTTACCATTTGTTTGTGAAAGTGCTTTACTGAGCCGGCTTCTGTACCGAAAAGCCTGTTAAGTTCTGTTTGGGATGTCCCGAAGTAATAATACTTTGTTTCTTTGGTGCTACCCAGTTTATATTGAGGCCCCACACCACTTTGGCTATGTATTCGTCCTGTGCCATCGTTTTTAAATCGTGTTTGAGTATATGCATAGCCTTCTGCATCCGGAACATAATCCATTGCTTCGAGGAAGGTATTTCCCAGAAACTGATTTGATGAAGAGTAATATTGGTCTGTTCCACTAATATATGAACTTACATCAAGTGGGTCAGGAGCAGCAATTTTAGTGTCAATATCAAAATTTGATTTACTGAAACTTCCGTTATACATTCCTGTTCCACTTCCCGGTGTATTGTAGAATTCTAATCCATGAGAAAGTGTCGGAGACGGAATAATATTTACTGAAGCTCGACCAAGATAATCATAAACGCTTTCCCCGACAATTGCATTTGTGTCAGAATTAATTAATGTTACCTGTTGTCGTGTTCGTAAGCTTCCATCGAAATAACTAATAACTTCTTTTCGTTTTCCATCTTCAGCAAGTGTCATATTGTATTGCCAGTTTAAGGAAGGCTCAAGCCCACAATATTTAAATAAGTATCTGGGAGCATCAATAGTTTTATAAGCAGCATTATAACAATATTGAGAAACACTGCCTTTGGTAGAAGTATGCGACCATTTACCTTCAACTCTTTCAAGACTTTTATCAGACTTTACATTATAGGTTATCGGTCTTATTCTGACTAGTATTAATCCCCGAGGATATCCCAGTGGGATTTCGTAATGGTTAAATGATGTTGTTATTCGAGTTGCATTACGAAAATCATATTCAAAAAAGGAAAGGTCAAGATTAGTAAAACTTCTGTCACCAATATCGACAAAAAGCCATTCAAGATCGTAATTTTCGGCTCCATCAACAAATTTCCAATAAACCGGTAATGTATTCATATCCATATTACAATTACAAGAGTCAGGGTTTTTGTAAATCGAGTCAAAGTCCACCCAAGTCAGATACGTTCCCAAATCAAAGTATCTTTCTATTTGTAATTCTAAATCAAGATATAAATCTGATGGAAATGAAGGAGAACCTGTAATATTACTTGTAAGCACTGCTTTAAAAAAGAAAGTATCGCTTTCAATAGCTTTTAGCATTATATCTGTATATGCTCCCGTTGGATCATAAGCTATTTCTAAAGAGTTGCTTTCATGAATAACCGAATCCAGAGTTCCGGAGTTTAAATAATAGAGTTTCAGATCAAAAGGAACAGTCCAAGTTTGTTTAGTAGAGTAGTACTTTCTTTGACTATCATCATAGCGAAGCCTAACAATTACTTTAGATTCCCTGATAGAATATGTTGATCCGCTTATTTGATACAGCGGATCTGTTATTTTCAGCTCAGTTTGTGTGTTTAATGAATTACCCTGTTCTGAAACCAAATAGGTTTCATGACTTCCAAATGTTGAGCTTGATATTATTAAAAAAATTAAAAATAATGCTAAGGTCGAAACTATCTTTTTCATATACTTTGACTGTTTTAGTTATCGGCAATAATTAATCTGTATTCTTTATAAGCTTGTGTTAAATTAGGCTTCCCTTGTTTCACATTAACATATTTCTTACCGGAAGTAAGCTCTAATTCACTTTGACTAGCTTTTCGCATTTTGTAAGTTACTTGTACTTTGCTATATGTCTGTCCTTTTTTATAGAAGAATACGATTTCTTCAAGGATATTCTTTTTGGTGTTAATTGTTATCTGCACTTTTTTATAATCTGAATATGTACTTGAAGTTAATTCATAAGTATTGCAATCATTTTGATTTCGAATAAACTTTACTCCTTTGTTCTCTTTAGTAAGAGAATCGAGTATAGAACCAACATCTGTCAAAGAGTTGTTGTATAAGTTTTTATTTTCCTTATTATTTACAAATACAATATTTTTTTGTTTTTTATCAACTTGTAGCACATATAGTGGTTGAATAATGGTATAAACGTCAAAGGATGTTGAATAGAAACTTTCATCATTACGAATTGCCTGTGCTTTAAATTCATTGTAGTCCTGTTGATTTTTAGCATCATAAGCTCTAATATTAATATCCATACAGTATTGTGTGCTGTTCATATAGGTAGCAGCAAGCTTTTTCATGTCGCTTGAATAATTCTGAGCTTGTGAGTTAAATCCTGACAGCAGAATTATTATTGTTAAGAAGAAATATCTTATTGTCATGATTTTTATCTTTTAAGGTTTTGACGTGTTGTAGCAATTGTTTTTATGCCTTCTTCTGTTTCTTTTTTGAGCTGCACCAATACTCCTTCTTCGTCATAATTATAGAAAGTGGCATAGTTATTTTCATCAAGTTCTGCTGTAAGCCATAAAGTAGCAGGATTGTAAACATAAGATTTCATTGAACCGTTATATGGTAATAACCTGATGTCGTCCACATAACCATCAATTCCTTCTATCGTAACTGTAATATTTCCATTTCCTGAAGGTGTCTCTATCAGTGCTTCAACAAGTTGCCATCCTTCAATTTTTCCAGCACGTCGGGTAGTTATATCAGTACTACCCTGCTTAATTCTTACACTACTTATATCTCCGCTACTAAGGTTTACCCATAAACTTAACAGATATTTTTTATTTGCGAGCAGCTTTTTCTCAATGGTGTTATTCAGACTAAAATTTGTAACATGATTTATTGACCAGGTTAAATCCTGATCATCCAGATAAAGACATTTTTCACCAGTATGTGACATATTATCTTTTATTTCCAATGAACCGGAAACCGGGTAAATATTCCAATTATCATACTCTAGTTTTGATATGCCAGTTGTAAGATTATAATCATCGAAGCCATCAAACAACATTTCGGAATATCTGGCATTACCAGCAACGGCAGTTGCTAAAGCATCATCATATCCATAAATGGCAGAAGAAAATATGCCTAGTGCGTCAATGTTTTCAAGCTCAAATCCTGAATTAGTGTATAGAGTTGCTTTACTTCCCCATCGCCATGGTTGCTGGCTATTATCACTATTACCCGGAATCCAGTTAAATAATTTGAAGTAATCATATACTCCGTCTTTTGAAAGATTAGTTTTATGCCCTACAGTTCCCTGCTGTTTTCTGGGAATCCTATATGCATTGTTGAGATAATTGCGCCAGTAATAATCTTTTGTTGTTGGCATATATTGAACATATTCACTAGCTGAAGCATTCAGCACGTCATCCAAACACTCACTAAAGCACCCGGTTTCGTCCTGCCAGTCGCCGGTTATGAAATTACCATTGCCAATATAAACATTTACTTTATAACCGGTTTTTTTCAGAGAATCAATATCATCAATATCATCAAGTAAAGCATGATGTCCATCAAAAATAATCGATGCCCGACAAATGCAATCCGATTCGCCATCACATTGAGCATTTGTTGGATTAAGGAGAAAGGACAGTTCATCGTTAAAACCGGTTTTGTCAAGGCAGATTCTAACATTGCCTGATTGATTGTCGCAGCTTCTGAAAGAATAGACATCAGATGTGCCACTAAGCCCAAATTCCGGCAATGTATCAAAAAGTGGAAATTTTCTTTCTGTAACAGGATTACTCAAAGATACAATATTGCCTGAACTACTGTTTAGGTGGTTTTTATAGCCCTGTTTTACTATATAATAATCTAGTGATTGGCTTTCATCATTAGTAAATATATTTCCGGGTACTCCGCTTGGGTCAGAAAGTAATATACGATTACCTATTGCAGGGTCAATTTCAATATCAGTTATGATGTAGGAGTTGTTGTTTCCAATTTTTACAATATCATTTACATGGAAATATTCAACAAGCTGTTTATTGGTAAGTGCATCAATTGTTCCTCTATACTTTAGCCTGTAATTGGAATAGCTTGCGCCCATACCATCATAGTTCCAATGTGCTGGAAAATTATATGAGTAAACAGGAGCTTCAAATGTATTATCAATTATTGATAATACAGGTTGACCTGTATATGCATCATAGCCTAAATGCCTTGTATGAACTGTAATTCCATCTTTTTTGCTTACTGTTTCTTTGATTATTCCACTTCTGTATATTACTTTGTTTGTAACAAGTGTCCTTACCTGACTATCTTCGCCACTAAACATGCAAAGTAACATAGGAAGAAATGTAGTAATTGCAACAATTATATCAAGGTTACTATCTGTTGCCTGATTGTAAATGTTTATCTTATTTTCATTGGCATATGTAATAAAATCATAATTCAGAGCCATTAATTCATCTTTATATTGCTTGTCTCCTCTAAAAACGTTCACTTTATTCTTTAATTGATTGCCGTTTTCAGTATGGTAGATGTATTCCTGATAGGTAACCGTTTGTCCTTCATTATCCGGGTTTAACACATCAATTCCATGTGGAAATGCTGCAACAGAGCGAGGCTTACCATGCATATCGTTTAGCTCAATTTTATATGCCTGAGACAAAGCAATTGCATTGTATATTTTTATATTCAAAAAAGGAATAAACTTCATTGGTAATGAGCAATCGGCAGAGTTATTGACAAAATTATCTTTTGCAACTTTTATTGGAAATTCATAAGCAGTATAAAACTTATGCACACTTTTGCCAGATGCACTTTTTGTAACATTTGAAGGTGTTTCTGAACTAACAATGACCTGTCTGTATTTAACATTTGGAGATGGAAAGTAACTTTCACCAAAAGGTTCTTCCAAGTACAGTTTATTATCTTGTGTCACAAAAGCATCATTTTTATAATATGCTGGTATTTTTAAAGCATTTTCTTCTCCTCCTAATGCTGGTTCATATTCAGCTACTCCTGAACTAATAATCTGGTCTTCAATAGTGTTGTTTTTATTGACAATTCTATAATCATAGGTAGTTTTGTATGAAGATGAAGCTGACTTTGTCCAATTATCAGATAGTGTAACAGATGATACTCTATGCCCGCCACCTTTTTTTATCATATCAGCTTCTACTAAACGAATATAACCCGGGAAGTTGTCTTCATCATGGACTATTTTTTTACAATATCCCATGGTTTTATAGTATCGAAATTCATCGAGATACTTAGCAACATTATCAATTACATCCCCAAAAACGGATATTATTATATCTTTAAAACTGGCATTTCCATTTATTGATGGTGATGTTAAATCAGGTCTTTGTGAAAACAAATGACTAAAACCAGCTAGCCGGAAAGGATGTATCCATCCTGTTTTTTTATGTTCAACAGCTTCAAGTTCTATATATGGCTTTCCGCTCTCTAATCCTGCATCATGAACTTTTGCATAACCGCTAACATAATCTTTTCTGTTATTTTCAGTTAGTCGCATATAAACTTTAAAATAAACAAAGTCATTTTTAAGTCCATTTGCGTATTCTCTTACTTCATCATCACATGTAAATGTAACTCCTGTTCCTGGATCAAAAAATACTTTCAATTCATCATGCTTTAATTTTTCTCCATCATAAGAACCAACTCCTGTAATCTTGAACATTCGTGTTGCCTTGGTATTTTGAACATAGGCATAATCATCCATTTCGTAATTAATTTCAATATTTCCACCTGAAGGCAATTTTATCTCTTTAAGACTCCATGCTCCCGCATAATAATCTAAATCAGCATCATCCTGATTTACGTATGGATTTTGTACATTCTTTAGATCATGACAATAGGTTCCCCAACGGTCAATATTCATATTTGAATAATCGGGATTTTCATCAGCATTAGATTCATGATAGTCGAATTCATAAGGACTAAGTCTTCCTTTATTATTATTACCATAAGTAAACCATACCTTTTTTAATGTTAATTTACCTTGTCCATATATTGTATAATTAGGAATTCCTTCACATAAACCATAGCTATATCTAAAATGTGCTACTTTTATGGGTGTATTAGGACGGCTGTAGCTGTATAAAGAAATAGAATCAAGACATTGTTGGTATGCTCCACCAGTATCCGTTTGATGTTCATTATAAGCTCCACGACCATCCCTTCTGTTTGATAAATGAAAAACTGCAAAATGTGTTTTAGTTTTTATAGTGTCCAAGTACAGTAATTCCTTTGTTCCATAGCTATAGCTTGCCCTGTCATCTCCTGCATCTGACTCATTTCCCCTGCTATATATAGCATCATTAAATGGAGCACGCCAGTTGTATAAACCACCATCTTTATATATAAACTCTACCCAGTAACCGTAATCGCCTGACGAAGGCCCAACATTACCATTATCAATATAATCAGCCGAAGTTATAGATGTTAGTAGATGACTGTGAGTATAAGGTGGTAAAGTTGTTGCTGTATATAAATGATCCCTTCCCTGATCATTTTCTTTTGTTGCTGCACTAGTATTATAATTTATTAGCTTATTTGACACACTGCAACAATTATCTACTGAAAACATAACCTCTTTCTGTAGAGTATTATAAGCTGCTTTTGCATAAGTGTATTTTATTCCATCAGGATTTATTATAGTATATTCACCTATATGATGGTTCTGACAGTTTGAATTTGACGCAATATCATCATAGGGATATTCATAATTACCATCATCTTTAATTTCCTTAAATGTGCGAAATTGGATTTGAGATATTGCAGGCAGTCTTTCTGTTCGCTTATTTTGAGTAAATTCTGTGTATGATGTTCCTGTTTGTAAATTGCAACCTTCAACAACAGGATTCAGACCAGATCTGGTTGTTTTGAATCTAACATCTTTACTGTAACCCAACTCCTTATACCTGGCGTCATCATTCATGATAACCGGCTCACCCATCATTCTAAATGTAAATGGCTCATATGCTGGCCTATTGACAGAATCTGTCCCTTCAAATTTTAATACATCAGATACATCTCCAAATCCACTCTGCCATTTTCCTGAATATTGATCAATAATTGTTGCAGAATAATTTAAACCAAACTTTATGTCATTAAGCATTCCAAATTCCAAGCCCACTCCAATATCTGTTTTATTATTTGAGATGTTGTCTTTTTCCATTACTCCAAGATCAGACCGATATGCTCTAAAAACTCCTCCTGTTCCTTGTCCACTAATCACATAGACATCATTATTTAAAGCTGGAACCGGAAGGTTTACAGTGTACTTACTGACAACACTTTCTTTTTCTAGAGAAAAATCCCTTAATACTTGTCCTTTATTCTGTGACTTATGTAAATAAGCAGTTCCATAAGAACATAAGCTTCGTTCTTTCTCTGCTACAGCTTGACGGGCATAATATACTGAAACCTCTTGTTCACTAAACACAGTTGATGACTCCTTGCCAAACTTAACATTTACTCTGGCAGCAAAGTTTTGCATTGGAACTCCAACATCAGGAACTTGATGTATAGCTCCTGCCCATCCAACTAAAGGTGCAATATGTTTATCTCCTTTAAGACAAAGACGATGAGCTTTATCCTTGCCACATAAAATGTATTTATCAGTATTTGTTTTACTTGCAAAACGATGTTTTTTATCTGTACCTATTTTGTCACTTTTATCAACTAATATTTTGTGTGCTAATGCATGAGATGCTTTTTTTACAGGTTTATCATCTTTATTTCTTATACCATTACTTTGTGATACCATATCTTTTGCTATTGAATCTGTTAAATGTCCCAACCCTGCTGTATCAAGCCCTGTAAAAAACGAATTAGTCTTCAACTGTACGTTTAACTGTGGTTGTAATTTTATTCCAGAATATGAGTTATAATCAGCCAAAAAACCTGTTGTTGCACTTATATTCAATAGTTTTGCAAAGTCGAAAGAAAGAAATTCCCATCCAGTTAAATTACAATTCATTGATAGCGACCAATTAGCTCTTGTGGAATAGGCTTTAGTTACTTTATCACCACTAAAATCATCTGGTAATCCTCGCAACTGACGACTAATGCATCCTGTATTTAGATTCCATCCTAATCCAACCCAACTTGCTTCCTGCTCCATTCCTATTCCTGCATTATATGCAAGGTTAAGAGGATAACCTCCATTAGGGCCAGGGACTGTCATTAGGGGTAGATTATAACTAAAATCTCCACTTGCCAAATCCACCATATTTGTTGCGTCAATAGGAGCAAAACTCTCAAATTCCGGCTGTGCCGGTCCGGATGTTAGTGCGAAAACTGCTATGGGATTAAAAATCTCTATTAAGAAATTAATAGCTATAAATACAGATAAGAATTTAAAAAACCTGCTTTTTTGAATCTTTATTATCATCGTTTACTAATTTTTAGTTTCGGAATATCTTTTAATATTTCTTTGTTAAAAACAAAGTCAATTATCTCATTTGAGAATAGTGGTGAATTTATTTGAATAGTATTATTTGCTGTTTTGTCCATGGTAGTCTCAAAGGCAAATAATATATTGGTTCTTTCATTATTAGAACTCATGCCTTCATAATGATATAAGACCGGATACAAGGTACCTAATCCACTAATAAAACTGATGTCCTGCTGCAAGCCATCCATTAAATAATAGGATAAATTGTTTTGTTCCGGAACTGAACCATCTAAATTGTCAGTAGCAGGATGTTTGTTTGTCAATTGTAAACAAAAGTATTCCAGTCCTTGCAGTTCTTTTCTTTTTACATAGTAATTATTTCTGTCTATACTTGCTTGTCCATGTTCAAGAACTATTATATAATCTATAGGTCTGTATTGTAGTTTTAAGCTAAATTCTTCTGTTTCGTATTGCTGGGTTAATTGGCTTGTTTCAACCCAGTTTATATAGCTTTCAGGTTTGAGTTTGCCACCCGAGCAAAATGAAAATGTAAATGAGACTATGACTATTATAGCTAAATTAACAATTCGAGCTAATGGTGAATTTAATATCAATTTGATTTTATTCATTTTTTTGTTATTAAGAATTTTTTATCCAAAAAATATATTGATATCGTTTAATATAATTATGGCCATGATGTAAAAAATCCACCAATATATGTTTGAGGTGCAATGTCAAAAAGGCAAACTCTTAAATAAAATGGTGTTGTATTCTTAAACTTTAAATACCATTTCTCATCTTTGTTATTAATTACTTCAAGGACATAAAAATGATTATACTTTAGTTTTGAGTTACATATTGAAAAATTCCAATCATAACGATTATCTCCAAGCTTAAGGTCTGTATCAAATGTTGTTGTTGACGTTGTGTAAACCAATTTTCTTTCCCAATCATAGATGTTAAATTGTAAAGCTGCTCCTGTATCTTGGAAATATTCTTCTGTGAACTTAAACTTTAAGTATCCTCTCTTGACTAAATAGCTACTACCGTCAAGTTTTTTCTTTAAAATTCCATAAGGAGAGTCTATTCCAGGGTATGCCTGAAAATTTGATGCTCCAATTGCTACATCATTTTCATCTATTGTAAGATTATTAATGTCAACATCAAGACCATCTATTTTAATACCTGCACCACTTGCAGGTGAACTTTCATATATACTTAGGTTGCCATTTTCAGCAGACGTAAAATCCGGATTTCCTGTTAATGAATTCGCATCACCGTTACCTGCACCTGCATCATGATCATATGAAGTCCAATCATTAAGTGAGCTATAGGATGTTGCCTCTAGCAATGCTATATCGTTACCATTGATGGTGTCAAATAAATTGTAATCACATGATAAAAATTGCAAACTGCTGTTGGTTTGATAAAGCTTTATACATGAGCCTTCGGATGATGTAACACTTAAAATATTATTTTGAAAATTCCAGGTGTTTGCTGCTGTCTCGGTTGGAAATACAACATTATTGTCATCATTATAAAATGAATTACAATATAAGTCTATATAAATGCTGTTATCATCATTGACATGGATTCCGGTATTTGAATTTGTAATATAGTTGCAGTTAATATCTGCATATATTGTATTATCAAGATATATGCTTTTTTCGGCTCCTTTTAGCCAGTTTTTGCTAATTTCCGTTGTGTCATATTCATCTATTCCCGAATAATTAATTTTAATGGCAAATGTCTCATTAGCGTCCTGAGAATTAATATTTATCATATTCTGGGTGATAGTACTATTGCATATCTTTAAACTCTCACCATCACCTCCGTTCAGATATATTCCTGTTCCATTTAATTTTATATAATTATTATGTATTATTCCAGTAGAAGGAGCATAATTATCTTCACCTTCTGAATAATAATTAAAATATATTCCTGTGGATCCAATTCCCTCGGCCAGATTTGTTATAATATTATTTTGAATTACTGTTGAGTTACATTTACCCCGAACTTCAATGTTTTTTGCATCGCTTTGCTCATTAGTTATTGTACTATTTTTGATTTTATTGTTATCAGTGTTATAACTAGCAGATTCTCCGAGAATAAGGCAATTTGTTGTTTGAGTACTATTAACCGCACAATTACTTATTAAATTATAATGTGAATCAGAAATTTTTAAGCAAACATTATTTGTTTCTTCACTGCTCAGGCTTATATCTCTGACTTCTATATATGCTGTTTGGTTTAATTCAATAACTTCTTCTTCTGAAGATGCATTTATTACTGTATTATCGGAACCGGCACCTAATAATACTACATTTGACTCTGAGCTTCCACTATCCGTAGGCGAAATATGAATTGCATCAGTAAAATCACCTGCATCAATAAAGATTGTATCTCCTGCTTTTAAGGATATGTTTTCTATTATTCCAGATACAAGATTATCCGGCTTTGCATTTGAACAGCCATCATTATTCTCATCCCCAACAGCAGTGCACCAATTATCTCCAATTCTTGAATCATCATTTACGAAATAATTATTACTTGATAAGTATGTAACAACACTGGAATAGCATGTTGTTGTTCCGGCTATTACAACTGCTCTAAAATTTGTTGTCGTATTTACAAAAACTGAATCATTTATTGTTGATCCAGAAATATTTATGTAATTATCTGTTGAAATTTCTGATTTCTGCCATGTACTAAATGTACCTGTATTACCACTTAATTGAAAACTGGCCATACCAGAGCTTAGACCATTTCCATCATCAGTGATAGTAGCATCCCCTGCAATTGTTTCACAGTCGGGTGTCGTGCAAGATATCTCTGCATCCCAGCCATTGCCTGTTCCGCTTTCGTCAGAATGGAATACAAAGGTTAATGCTCCTGTAGAATGAGTTGATGTAAAAGTTCCGGGCGATGATACTCCGTCATAAGTTCCTATTAAAGTACTTGCTTCAGTTGGACCATTATAAATCTTTAACCAGTCATTATTTTCTTCAATATCAAAATATTCGGAAAAGTCAATACTAACTCTTTTGTAGCTTTCACAAGGATAAAATGTCACAATATAATCTTCATTGTTTTGATAGCCGAATTCTGGATCAGTTCCCCCACTGTCATAAAAATCTCCATCACACACTTTATAATCCATGCTTTTATCTAATATGTAGTTTGTCGTATCTGAATTGACATATATAATAATTTGGTCGGTATAGCTTGTATTGCATCCTCCACCTGATACAGTAACAGTATATGTTGTAGTTGCGGTAGGTGTTGCAATGGGATTTGCCGTTGATGATGAATTTAATCCACTTATGGGTGACCAGGAGTAATTATAATAACTACCTTG
>JAIPBB010000095.1 GCA_021739805.1 Saprospiraceae bacterium
ATTTATGAAAAAATTAACTTTACTTTTTGTGGTGATGTTTATATCATCAATTATGTTTGCTCAATTCAATGCAAACAGCAATGCCGAAAGTTCTCCAAATGCTTCCACTAATATAAGTAGTGCAAAGGGTGCTTGGCAGGTTCAATTTAACTACACAGGTATTCCTTCTGCCGGTTCTGCAGGTTGCGAAACCGATGGGAATTTCTACTATCTTGCTCAGTGGAGTGGAAGTTTAATTTGGAAATTAAACATGAGTGGCGTTTTGGTTGATAGTTTTTCCATTGCCGGGGTAACAGGATTAAGAGACCTTGCATACGACGGAACTTATTTTTATGGTGGAAAAAACACTAATGTTATTTATAAGATGAATTTTAGTTCAACTCCTCCATCATTAGTTAGTACAATAACTTGTCCTTCTGGGTTTACAGTAAGGAATATTTGCTATGAACCTGATAGCAATGCCCTATGGGTAGGTGGTTGGGCAACTGACCTATCTCTTGTAAATATGAGCGGAACTGTTTTAAGAACTATTCCTGCAACTACTCATGGTTTAACAAGTACTTATGGAACTGCTTATGACAATGTCACACCAGGTGGACCATATATTTGGGCTATTAATGCTGCCAGTACTGTTGGAGTTATTACACAATTACATGCAACTACAGGAATGCCAACAGGTCTTTCTCATACTTGCAGTGATGTTGGAACTGCAATAGGTGGTGGACTCTTTATTCAACCAGGTATTGTTACTGGAACTGTAACTTTAGGTGGTTTGCTTCAAAATGAAGCTCTTTTTGGATATAATCTTGCATCTGTTATACCTGATACATTTGACCTGGGTGTAAATACAATTGATATACCTAATTTATGTCCAATTGGCACTGCTGTTACAATCGATGGTGAAATTGGTAATATCGGTCTTGCTACAATTACTTCATTTGACTTAAACTATAGAGTTGATGGCGGAACAGTCAATACTGATCACTTAACAGGTGTTAGCATTGCCCCTTTCGGAACATATAATTATGCTCATACAACTACATGGAATCCTACTGCAGGTGCTCATGTAATTGAGGTTTGGACAAGCAATCCTAATGGTCATGCTGATCAATATAAGGCTAATGACTCATTATCAACAAATGCTGTAGGATATGACCCTGCAAGTGCTGTTCAAAGGCTTCCATTATTTGAAGGATTTACAAGTTCAACTTGCGGACCTTGTGTTGCCGGAAATACTAATTTAGCATCGGTTTTTGGTGCTAATCCTAACAAATTCACTTGTGTTAAATATCAAATGAGCTGGCCAGGTGCAGGAGATCCTTATTACACACTTGAAGGATATGCAAGAAGAGTACTTTATAATGTTTCAAGTGTTCCACATCTTATGGTAGATGGTGGATGGGATGGCAATACAAGTAGCTACTCATCTGCATTATTAAATACAGCCTATAACGAGCCATCATTTATGGCAATTACTGCTGATTATGCAGTAGGTGGAAATGTTGTTGAAGTGAATGTTAGCGTTGACCCAAAAATTGCATTCCCTGCAGGTCTTAAATTGCATATTGCTGTAATTGAAAACGAAACTTTTAATAATACCGGCTCAAACGGTGAAACTGAATTTCATTACGTAATGAAAAAAATGTTACCTGATGCAAATGGTACAACACTTAGTGCATTAAGTCCGGGAACTCCTTATACTGATATGCAACATTATGAATTTAAAGGTTCTTACAGGCTTCCTGCAAATGCTTCAACTCCTATTAACCATGCCACTGAGCATTCAGTTGAGAATTTTAACAACTTAAATGTTGTTGTATGGGTTCAGGATCACAATACTAAAATGGTTCTGCAATCAGCATTTGCAACAAAAGTTGCCGGCATTAGTGAAAAACCAAGCGGAAACGGAATTATTGAATTATTCCCAAATCCAGCTAATGACCAAACTTCTGTAAGATATCTACTTAATGAAAATCAAAATGTAAATGTTCAGGTTTACAACATATTAGGCGAGCTTGTTTATACTAAAAACAATGGAACTGAATCATCAGGAATTCACACTACTACTATTAATACAAGTGGAATTTCAGAAGGATTATATATTGTAAAATTAACAATTGGTAATAATGTTTATACTCAGAAATTAAATATTAATTAATATTTGATTCAAAATATTTTAACGGCTGGCTTTTTTAGTCAGCCGTTTTTTCTTGACGCTAAAACAAAATCTTTGTAACATACTTCTAAGATTATTCGTCCAGATATTAAATAAATTTATAAATTTGTCAAAATTTTTTAATAATTGCATAGTTTTTGCAAGAAAATGCGTTATATCAATAAATCTCAAATTATGAAAAAAATCTTACTATTTACTGCTCTTGTTTATATAGCAACATTAACAACATTTGCACAAAGTTTAAGTCTTTCCGATGACCATGGAAATCCTATTGCTAATGGAGATACTATTGAACTTTGGGGTGATATCAATACAAATGCTATGGCAATAGATATTGATGTGAAAAATAATGGTACAAGTGTTTCTTATACAAGAGTAAAAAAGAGAGAGGTTAGTTTAATTTCAGGAAGTGTAAACTATTTTTGCTGGGCTTCCTGTTATAATGCTAACACAATTCTTGCTCCTGACACTATAATTCTTCAACCAAATGAATCAACTTCTAACTTTTCGGGTGATTATGAACCTTGGGGTCATGCAGGAACTACAACAGTTGCTTACATATTTTTTAATGCAACTCAGCCAACCGACACAGTTTTCGTGGTTGTTGAATATCACATTACCGGTGTTGGTTTTCAAGAAAACAATTTCGATTTGATTAAATTTTCAAATGCTTATCCAAACCCCGCAAAAACTTTTACAACATTTGATTATTTTTTCCCAACATCAGTTAATAACGTAAGAATTGAAATTCTTGATATTTTAGGTACTGTTGTTCGTGAAGTAAAATTAATTGGTGGCAAAGGAGTTTATAGAATGGAAACTGCAGATTTAAATGAAGGAATTTATTTCTATTCAGTAATAGTGGATGAACAGCTTTATACAACAAAGAAACTTGTAATTAGAAAATAATTTTAATTGAAAAATATTATTAAGTAGCTCTGCATTTTGTGGGGCTATTTTTTTGAACAGAAAAAGCCGCCCGAATAATTTATCCAGACGGCTTGCTTAAACCCATTCATAGGTAACGCACAATTATAAATCCTAAATTTACTTATACAATTAATTTTGTTTTTCAATAACAAGTATATAATCAATTTTTGCTGTTGCTCCCATAAGTTGGAATGTTGGTCGAACATTTGGAATTATAGAAACTACTTCTCCATTAAGATTATTTAAAAAGTATTCTAATTTTTCCTGCATATTATCATTCTTGATTTCAATGCGATGAACTTTGTATTTCATGTTAATTGAGTTTTAATTTACTTGAACTATTATTGTTTGATTCCCTCCGCTATACGTAAAAAGTGTTGTTTTTTCTCCAAAAGATGATGTAACTTTATAGTAATAATCACCTTTTGCAAGAGAAGTGAAAACTGCTTTACCACTTGAATCCGAAACTTTTGATTCAATAAATGTGTTGCTGAGAGCTTCGCTTATTGTATAACAAATTCCAATTGTTGCACCACCAACAGGTGAATTTGAATTGTCCTGAACTTTTAATATTAATCCTTGTGTTGTTGTGTTTGTTGGTTCAGGATTATCATCATCCTTTTTACTGCATGAGAGACAGCTAAGAATGACTAAAACAATCAGCAAAAATTTTTTAATTTTCATTCTAATATTTTTTTAGTTTTTAATAATTTCTAATTTCTTAACTATGCTATTTGTTGTTTCTGTTAAAATGTAATAGAAGTAAACACCATTTCTGAATTCATCGGTAGAAATCTTAATATCATTCATTCCTCTCTCAATATTTACTTTTCTAACTACTTTTCCGCTTAAATCGAAAAATAATATTTGACCAAATTTTTCATTTTCAGGCAATTTAAACTCAATAATAAAATCAGCCTGAGAAGGATTTGGATAAGCATCTGCAATTTCAATTGCATTTGTTTTGCTATTATTTAATCCGGTTGTTGGTCCATTCCAAATACATCTAACTGAATAACCATTTGCTTTTTTATACATACTACCTGAACCTATAGTTCCTTGAGAAGGATAATAATAATAAACAGTAGAATAATTAGTTCCCATTGATGTTGATGCAGCAGTTGTTCGGTAAACACCATATGAACCAAGACTTCCAAAAATCCAGTTTGAATAGTTATGATAACAATAACCTGCCGCCGGAGCATTAAAACCCGATGATCCTCCTATTTGCAAATCCTGAGCAACTGTGGCAGGATTAAATTGAGCAAAAAGTGTATCCCATTCTGAAACTGCCGGCAAATGCCAACCATTTGGGCATATTCCCTGGATTCCCTGGGTGCTGACATATCCCATCATTTCATCCCATTGATATAATCCACCAAGAGAATCACAATTTAGGCTATCGTTATTATAACAAAACTTTTCAATAACAGAATTATTAAGTTGTACATTGGCATTTGTTTGAGCCATCACCATAGTTCCAACATTTAGGTTTGCTCCCATCCAACATTGACTGCCAATCTGAAGAGTAGGATATTTTTTGCCGTCTCTTACATCAACCAATGTATCACCACAAGTGAATTGAGAAAAGCTAGTTTGTGCAAAACCAATGGCTAATAAAATTATTATTAGTTTTTTCATTTCTTTAATTTTTAGTTTATGATAATTTTTTGTGAATAATTTGTGGTTTCTCCTTTAAGTCTCATAAAATAAACTCCGGGACTAAGTTCTGAAAGCTCAAATTTTTCATTTGTTCGATTAAATAGAACTTGAATATTTTTTGTTAAAACCACTTGCCCGTTTGTATTATATATTTGAATATCTACGTTTTTGTCAGTCTGATTCTGCAACTCTAAATTAAATTCACCATTTGAAGGATTCGGGAATACACTAATTTTTGAGTCATCAATAACATCATTCAATCCAACTGAACCACCGCCATTTGTTGTTTTTAATATCGCACCAGTTTGAGCTACCATAAATCCATTATCTGCATTGAAAAAATAAACCGAATAGTAGTTGTCTGTATTAGTAAGATTGTTTTCATACCATGTATTACCACCATCAGTCGTTCTTAAAAATGTGCCAAACTGACCACTTATCCATCCTGTGTATGCATCAAGAAAAAATACATCAAAAAGCATTTTAGTTGTACCTGATGTTTGAGCTGTCCAGGTAGTTCCGCCATCAGTTGTTTTAAGAATATCCCCACCTCTGCTTATTATCCAGCCAATAGTAGCGCTTGTAAAAAATACATCTAAAGCTGATGAGTTAGTGGGCAAGCTTGAAGTTTGTGGTGTCCATGTTGTGCCACCGTCAGTTGTATGTAAAATGGTTGCACTATTCCCTACAGCCCATCCTTTATTTGCATCAAAAAAATAAACTGCACGCAGAAAATTTGTTGTACCTGAGGTTTGTTGAGTCCATGTTGAGCCACCATTAGTTGTGTGCAAAATTTCTCCATTATAACAAACAGCCCATCCGTTGTTATTATCAACAAAATAAATATCATAAATGTGACTTGTTACAGTTGAGTTCTGTTGAGTCCAAGTGCTACCACCATCAGATGTATGCATGATTTTTCCGCTTAAAGCACAAATCCAACCATTATTTATATCAGAAAAATACATTTTTGTAGAGTATTCTGAAGTTTGATTTGTCCATGTTGTTCCACCATCAGTTGTGTGAAATACACCTCCTGAGCCGGCAGTCCATCCATTGCTTGCATCAACAAATGTTATAGTTGTAAGCATTGCATTTGTGGGAGAACTTATTGGTGACCATTGTGCAAAAATTATATTTGCTGTCCAAATAAAAATAGATAATAGTAAAAGTTTTTTCATAATAAATAGATTTTTGGTTTATAGATTCAAAATTATTTCAATTCACTCTATCATTCAATCAGTTAAATACCTTGATTTTAATTCAGTAATTTTACGGATACGCTGCTAGTAAAACTTAAACTAATAATCTAGGCAATATGCAAAGCGTCAACAAAACCACTAATATTTTTAGCTATATATTTTTGCCCTTGGTAAACTAATTTTATTGCTTCATAAATTTCATCCTTTCTGGTTTTCTTTGTTAAATATCCAAATGCACCGGCTTTAAATGCTTGGTTTATGCAAGCGATACTATTATTTACGGATAAGATTATAACCTTTATCCCGGGAAAATCTGTTTTTAATATTTTGGTTATTTCAATTCCATTAAGTTTAGGCATTTCAATGTCCAATAATATTATGTCTGGTTTTAATCTTTTTAAGCATTGAAATAATTCATCACTATTCGCAGCTTCTCCAATTATTTTAATGCCACTTTTGCCCATTAATAATATTTTTATTCCTTCTCTCACTATAACATGGTCATCAACTATCAAAATTTTAATGTTTCCCATTTTATCCTTTTAATTGTTAAAGCAAAATTATATTGTAAAAAAAGCTGATTCAATAAGTTTAAAAACTCAAAATTTATTAAGGAAATTTACTTAAAGGCAAAAATTTACTACAGAAATAATTTTTTTTATTAACTTTACCTATCATCTTAAAAATTTAATTATCATGAAAAAGTTAGCAATCATTTTATCAGTCATTTTTATGTCTGCCTTTTTCTCCTGTGAAAAAGTAACAGATATTGTTGAAGAAGGAGGTCTCTCTGATGAAGAAATTATCCAGGGACTTAAAGAAGCTTTAAGAGTTGGCACAGACACCGCAGTGAGCATTGTATCTCAATTGGATGGTTATTATGGCGACCCAATTATCAAAATACTTTTACCACCCGAAGCTGACATAATTGTAAACAATGCAAATAGTCCATTATTAAGTTCTATTGGCGTTTCACAAATGATTGATGATATAATTCTGGGCATTAATCGTTCAGCAGAAGATGCAGCTACAGAGGCAGCACCAATTTTTGTAAATGCTATAACATCAATGACAATATCTGATGGTTTAAGTATTCTTAATGGTTCTGATTCTGCAGCAACTCATTATCTGAGAATTACAACTAATTCTGATTTGCACAGCCTGTTTAAACCTAAAATGCAAGCATCCTTAAACAAACCTTTGGTTGGAGGAGTTTCAGCTCAGAACACATGGACTTCTTTGACAAATCAATTCAATTCAGTAGCAAATACAACTGCAGGACAATTAGCAGGTTTAAGTCCGGTTAATACTCAATTGGATGATTATGTTACTCAAAGAGGACTGGATGGTCTATATGTAAAGGTTGCTGATGAAGAAAAGGATATTAGAAATAACCCATCAGCACAGGTAACTGATATTCTGAAAAAAGTTTTTGGCCAGTAGGAATCTACAATTCAATAATTTTATGCTTTATAGCATATTTCACCAAATCGACTATTGATTTTAGTTCCAGTTTTTCCATAATATTATTTTTGTGTGATTCAACTGTTCTAACACTAATAAAGAGGCGGTCAGCAATTTCTTTATAACTTAAACCTTCAGCAAAAAGCTCCACTATTTCTAATTCGCGTTTGGTTAGAGTGGCTTCTTTATCCTTTTCTTGTCTGTTTCCGGTTCTGGCTCTTGTAATAAAACTTCTTAAAACGGTATGTGAGATAGAGTCGCTCAAAAATTCATTACCGGCAGCAACCATATAAACAGCTTCAAGAAGTTCTTCACGTCTTGCGTTTTTTGGTAAATAACCGTGTGCTCCCGCTTTTAACGAATCGAAAACAGATTCGTCATCAGTATTTGCAGATAGAATTATCACTTTTATTCCCGGATAATCATTTTTAATCTTTTCAGTGATTTCAATTCCAGACATTCCCGGCATCATTATATCCAAAATTAAAACATCCGGATCTTTGGTTTTTAATAGTTCGAAAAGCTCATCTCCATTGGAGGCTTCACCAACAACTTCAATGTCTTTAATGTTCATTAAAAGGATTTTAATCCCATCACGAACAATATGATGGTCGTCAATTAGTATTACTTCTATTTTATCCATTGTTTTTTGTATTTGATGATGCGAATTTATATGGACTAGCTTGTCGTAAAAGGTTTTCGAGAAGTTCATAGGTTCGCTGAACAGAGTTTTTAATAGTTTTTATGGTTTGAATTTTATGCTCTTCATCTATTTCATAATAGCTTTCTTCCAAAAAATCGGTTACCGAAATTAATGTACCAAAAGGGTTTTTTAAGTCATGGACAATTATAGAGAATAATTTATCTTTTGCTTCACTAATTTGCTTTAAATTTTTCTCCGACTCAATCAGACTTTGATTTGCTTTCTTCAATTCAGTGTTTCTTCTGATTTTAATTCTATAAAGATAAACTGCGATTGCTGCAATTATAAAAATCAATGATGCAATAATAAAAAGAAAAAGATTTTGGTTTTCTTTCTTTTTAATTATCAAATTTTGAACAGCAATTTGTTTTTCCTTTTTTTCAGTTTCATATTTTATTTCCAGTTCTTCAATTCTTTTACGACTTTGTTCTGTAAATATGCTATCATTCAAGGCATAGTGCATTTCTTTGTATTCCAATGCCTTTTTGAAGTCTCCTGTTTTTTTGTAAATATTTGAGTAATTTTTATAGCATTCAGATGCGACGCTTTGTGATTTTATTTCTTTAGCAATAGAAAGAGCAGAATCTATATAAACTTTCGCATATGGATAATTATTTAACTCCAAATAGTTTCTTCCAATATTTATAAAAATTGTTGAAATGTAAAATGATTTATTAAGTTGCTTAACAAGCTTTAAAGCTTTGAAGAAATAGACATTTGACTCCTCCAGTTCATCGATGTCGGAGTATGTGATTGCAATATTATTATAGAGGTAATACAATTCTTCTTCATCGGGATATGTTTGTCTTTTAAGTTCCAATGCTTCAAAATAATACTCCAGAGCTTTATGGTTTTTACCCAAAGAATGACTGATAATTCCATTATTAACTGTGCAGTAAATTATTCCATCAATATCATTATACTTTTCCCATATTTTTAATGCTTCTTCATTGTTTTTTATAGCCTTTTGAAACTCATTTCTAATTTTGTAAATATGACCGATACTATTAAGAACCTTAGCATATGTTCTTTCGTCTTTAATTTCTTCACTCAATTTCTTTGCTTTCAAATAATACTCAAATGCATTATCATATTGGCGTTGTTGGAAATATGAATTTCCAATGTCAATCGAAATATTTGCTAATTCTTTATAATTATACAAATCATCAAATATTTTTTCTGCATCAAGAAGATAAGTCATAGATTTAACAAAATCGCCCTGAAGATGATAAATTAGTCCTAAAGATTTTAATGCTTTTGCTTCACCTTCATTATATCTGATTTTTTTTGAGAATTCCAAACATTCATCTGCATATTTTAGGGCTATCTCAGAATTAGTATTTTGATATAACTCGCTTAGTTTACACAAAATCAATGCTTTTTCTTTCCCTGAAGCAGTTTTCAACTGATTCTTTAAGCTATCAACATTTTCGGAAGTTGAGGAAAAAGCAAAGGAATTTGCGAATATCGCACAAACAAAAAATAGATATTTCGCCCACTGTCTATACATTTTGTTTTCCTTTTGGTAATGTAAATTTAAAATTGCTTCCTTCTCCAAATTTGCTTTCAACCCAAATTCTACCGCCATTCTTTTCGACAAACTCTTTACACATAATCAATCCAAGTCCGGTTCCTTTTTCGCTTATGAATTTTGAGTTTTCAACTTTTGAAATTCCAATAGTTGCAGGATTTACATCTAATCTAAATAGCTTATCAATATCGTCTTTGAGCAGACCAATCCCTGAATCGGCAACAACAATTTCAATATATTTAGAAAGGAATTTTGCTGAAATCTTTATCTCTCCTTCATTATCAGTAAATTTAATTGCATTTGTAACTAAGTTCCTAAGAACAATTTTGATATAATTTTCATCGGCAAAAACAAAAGTGTCTTTATTTATTTCTGAAATAATATTAATGTTTTTCTTTTGAGCAGTAAGTTTAACTAAAGTGATAGTGGTTCCTACAGTTCGTGAAACATCAAAATTAGTTGGAAAAATCTGCAATTGTTTGCTTTGCGAAATCGACCATTGTGAAAGATTTTCAAGAAGCTCATAGGTTTGCTTTGCTGATTTTCGTATGGTTTGAATAGTTTTAAATTTATGGTCTTCGTCGATTTCATGAAAACTTTCTTCGAGGAATTCAGCGACAGTAATTAAAGTTCCAAAAGGATTTTTAAGGTCATGAGATATTATGGAGAATAATTTATCCTTGGTGTCATTTATTTGCTTCAGATTTTTTTCCGATTCAATGAGTTTTTGATTTGCTTGTTTTAATTCGTTATTTCTTCTGATTTTAATTCTATACTGGAAAATCACTATTATGGCTATTATTAAAACCAAACTTGCAATTATAAAAAGAAATAAATTTTGATTCTCCTTTTTTTTAATCTCTAAATCCTGGATAGTAATCTTCTTTTCCTTTTTCTCTGTGTCGTATTTTACTTCGAGTTCTTCTATTCTTTTGCTGCTTTCTTCTGTAAAAACACTATCTTTCAATGTATAATATTGCTCTTTGTACACAAGTGCTTTTTCGTAATCCCCCTTTTCAGAATAAATCGCTGCAAATTTCTCATAACAATTATACATCATCCCCACAGCTGAAATTTCTTTTGCAACCGTTAAAGCCGAGTCAGAATAGAGTAAAGCATTTGAATAATTTTTTAAATCCAAATGAATCCCTGCCATATTCACTTGTATTACCGAAATTGCATATTTATTGTTTATGCTTTTACTAATTCTTAAAGCATCATTATAATTTTTTAGAGCTTCTTTATAATTTTTCAAACCTGAATAAGCATTAGCAATATTATTATAAAGATTAAGAAGCTTATGTTCGGGACTATTATTTGTTTTGTGCAGTTCCAATGATTTAAGAAAATATTCATTTGCCTTTTCATAATCTTTCATTTGAAGATACACAACTCCCATATTATTAAGAGTTGAAGTAATTCCCGTAAAATCATTTTTCCTTTCCCAAATTTCAAGGGCTATTTCATAATTTTGAATTGCTTTATCAAATTCATTTTTCGACCTGTAAACAAAACCCGTACTTGAAATTGCCATTGCGTAACCGTTTTCGTCACCTAAGTCTTCGTAAAGTTTTGATGCTCTGATATAAAATTCAAAAGCCTTATCAAAATCGCTTAGAAGGAAATATGAGTTTCCGATTCCAATGCAAACTGAAGCTTCTTTCGAATATTTGTTTAACTCTTTTAATATCGAAAGTGATTCACTAAAATTTTTGATTGATTCTTGATAATTACCAGTGTTATGGTGATAGCTTGCAATTATGCTAAAAGCCCATGCTTTACCATATATATAACCTGATTTTTCTGAAATGCCCAAGGCTTGTTTTCCATACTCCAATGCTTTCTCCGGGTCGCTGCTTTTAAATATATCCCCAAGTTCACAAAGTGCATTAATTTTTTCTTCACCGCTTTTTGTATTTACAATTTGAGTAAGACTATCAATCCTTTGCTGATTTTCTGATACAGAAAACTTACATAATAAAATAATTATGAAAATGAAAATTAATCCTTTGTGCATCATTATGTGAATCTTAGTGCAATATCGGAAAAAATATTATTGCATGCAAGACTAATTCATGGGTAATTCTACCTAAAATAAAAAAATTAACTTTAGGCTCTTTGTAATCAAAATAAACTTTAGGTACTCTAGGCTCTTAAATAATTTATACATTTGCTCAAACAAAAATTCTAAACATGAAGAATCGCAAAAAAACATCAGTAATATTAATTTCAATTTTCATTCTATTAGTTTTCACAAACTATTCATTCGTAAAGATTGAAAATTCACAACAGAAAGAAGAATTAGAAAACTCATTGCTTTGGGAAATCTCAGGAAATGGTTTGGAAAGTCCATCCTATCTATTTGGAACTATACATTTAATTCCTAAAAAGGATTATTTTTTCACAAACACAATGAAAGAAAAATTTAAAAGTTGTAAGACTCTTGCTCTTGAGATAGATATTAATATGCCATTAAGTGAGCAAATCAAAATTGCGAAAAAGATAATTTTTCCGGCAGGAAAAACCTTAAAGGATTATATGTCGGATGAAGAATTCAGCAATTTGCAAAACTTTATTTTGGATACTCTAAAAATAAAAGAATCGAAGTTTAAACAAGTTCAGAAAATCCAACCATTTTATGGCTCGGCAATAATATTAAATGAGCTTTTAGGCAAAACCGAGGCTTACGAAAAGAAACTCAATAAAGCTGCCAAAAAGAAAAAAATGACAATTACAGCACTTGAAACCATTGAATATCAAATGTCGATAATTGAAAAAATAAGTATTGAAGAGCAGGTAAAAATGATGTATGTTGAAGGATTTGATGAAAATCCGCTAGCAGAATTCAACAAGCTTCTTGATGCTTATAAAACTCAGGATTTGAAAGCACTCAGGGAATTAATGTTAAAAGAAAATGATATTGCAAATTTCGAACAGGACTTTCTAATCACCAGGAACCAAAACTGGATACCAAAAATCAAAGAACTCGCAAAACAACAAAGCACTTTTATTGCAGTTGGAGCAGGGCATTTGGTTGGAGAAACCGGGTTGATTGCTTTACTTCGAGCGGAGGGGTTTGTTGTGAAGGCTGTGAAATAGAAATAAATAAAATTCCATATTTTCAGAAACATCTGAAAATCAATATATGGAATTTGTCAAAAATATATTCATATTTTATTATATGAATCTTTCTTTTTTTCAATTGGTTTAATCAAACCGGGATATGAATCAATAAAAAACTGGTTCCTAATGGAGTCGAATCTACGAAACATTTCATCCATATTAAAAAATTCATCTTCCCAACGTTTGTGAAAATAATCATCCATAAAAAAATCCCTTTGTATTAGAGAATCTTCATTGATAGGATTAACGAAACTTTTGTCCCACATTGAAGGAAAACGTTGATTAAAATAACTGTGAAATGAACCCATAACACTATCCACATTAACAGTAACCGAATCACCATTAACATTAGAATATGACCAGGTATAAACTGAATCATAACGAATTACATTCCCGTTTTCGTCCACTTTTTTGTCCACCTTCCAACTTACTTTGGGTTGATTTTGAACTTGCTTTTCTTCTTCACCTTGTCCATTTGCAGAGAGAGAATTATTCTTTGTTTGTGAATTACATGAGGTAAAGAATAAAGCCATCATTAAAATTAAAGCTGTTGTTTTCATCTTAGTTGACTTTTATTTGTTTAACATTAGTTTTTATTTGGTTTTTTACCGGAAGGCTGATTTTCAAAATACCCTTATTAAGTTTTGCTGAAATATCATCAGGATTAATCCCTTCCGGGACTGAAAATGAACGGCTAAAAGCTGCATAGGCAAACTCCTGCCGAACAAAATCTCTTTTCTTTTCTTTATTGGAATATTGTTTTTCAGACGATACAGTAAGCACATTTCCCTTTAAATTAATTTTAATATCTTTTTTATTTAAACCGGGAACAGCAAATTCTATATCGTACTTTGAATCTCCTGTTTCTACATTTACAGCAGGAACATTCGAAACACTTTCTCCATTTGCCACCTCATCCTTAATCTTTTTTCCAAAAAGGTTTTCTATAATATCTGGAAATTTTGGTTTTAAATTATCAGTCCATTTAAATAGTTTCATCTTTCAAAAGTTTTAAGGTTAAACATCAAGCAAGGTCAGGCGAGATAATCTCGCCCCAACCTTATGAAATTTCTATAACTTTTATTGGCTTTGGTAAAGCCTCTTCCTTTTTAGGTATAGATATGTGTAATATGCCATCTTTATAAGATGCACTGATTTTTTCAAATTCTGCAATATCGGGCAATGTAAAAGCACGCTTGAACGAATGATAGCTAAACTCTCGTCGTGTGTAGTTTCCGTCCTTTGCTTTATCAGTTTCCTCAGATTGTTGCTCTGATGAAATGCTTAACATGTTTTTGTCTAAATCCACCTTGAAATTTTCTTTCTTCATTCCTGGGGCAGCCATTTCAATTTCATAACTTTTTTCGGTGTCTTTAATATTTACAGCAGGCACGCTTGTACCTGCTCTTGCAATATTAGGAACACCAAACCAATTGTCATCAAAAAAATCGTTCCACAAACCTGGGAACAATTCTTCATTTCTTTTAATTAAATTCATTTTTTGTTCCTCCTATTTTTTTATGATTAAACAATTTATTTATTCACAAAGCACTCATTACAAACTAAATGCCTATGCAAAGATACTGTCTTTTTGACGCCTCATTTCTTAATAAATGTTAAAGAAAATGACTATTTTTCATTCTCAAAAAAAGCAAACTGAAAATTCGACAGAAAAAACTGGATTACTAAAATCAAAGAACTCGCCAAACAATAAAGCAATTTATCGCAGTTGAGACTGGGCATTTGGCAGGAGAAAATGGGTTAATAGCTTTGCGGTGAAATAATCATTATTAACATATTAGTAAACATATTCCTACCAATACTGTAGTTTGGATTTCTAAATTTGTTATATTGCGGTTATAATATAATTTCAAAAATCCACATGACCATCCATAAAGTCAATTCACCAAATGATTTAAGAGATTTTATAAAATTTCCATATCATTTGTATAAAAAAGATTCTATTTGGATCCCACCTTTGCGTAGTGAAATCAAAGCACAGTTTAACAAAAAAAAGAATCCCTTTCTTGAACATTGTAAATGGCAACTTTTTCTTTTAAAAGACAAAAAAAAGATTATTGGACGAATTGCGGCATTTATTGATAATCTGGCAATGGATTTCTGGAAAGAACGAATTGGTTTCTTCGGTTACTTTGAATGTATTCAAGATGAACAAGCATCAAAAATACTTTTAAATTCTGCTAGAAGCTGGCTTCAGGAACAAAAGTGTTCTTCTATGCGTGGTCCCTGGAGTTTTGTTTCACAGGAATGGGGAATGGTGGTTGATGGATTCACACCTTCACCCGTAATTATGGCTCCTTACAATCCTCCTTTTTACAATAATTTTTTGACTGATTATGGATTGAAAAAAGTAAAAGACCTTTTATGCTGGCAAATATCAATTGAAGATGGCTATCGTATTCCAGAACGAATTATTAAATTGACAGATGCTATAACTGAACGTTATGGTATAACAATTCGCCAGTTAAATATGAAGGATTACGATAATGAAATCCTAAAGATTATTGAACTTTCGAATAAATGCCTGATTGAAAACTGGGGTTACTCACCGGCAACTGAAGCAGAAGGAAAAGCAATGGCAAAGGATGTGAAACAAATCATTCAAGCTAAAGGTGTCCTTTTCGCTCAAGATAAAAACGCTAATGATATTGGATTTGCAATAGTTCTGCCTGATATAAACTCCCTTCTCAAAGGCTTAAACGGAGGTTTATTTCCTTTCGGCTTTATAAAACTTTTATGGGGAATACCACGATTGAAACGATACAGAATGTTTGCATTAGCAGTTATCCCTGAATATCAAGGCAAAGCTGTGGATAGTGTTATGTATCGTGCATTGAATGAATCGCTCTACTCAAAAGATTTATGGATGGAAGTAAACTATGTTTTGGAAGATAATATGCCTATGGTTAATGCAATGAAAAAGCTGGAAGCAAAGCCTTCAAGATGTTATCGGGTTTATGAAATGGAAATTTGATTCTTGAAAGAATAACAGGAAAATTAATACTTAAATAGATTTATTAAAATGCACACCGGATAAAAATACAGACCAACAGGAGGTTTTAGTAATCGCATTCCTGATGTTAACCCTAAAGGATGTTTATTTAACTTTATAATATTGGTTTCATATGGAGATTTAACAATTATGAAGCTAAAGACAAATTAGAGTTTGAAGGGGAAAGTTTGGTGAGATAAATATAATTTGATTTAAAAACAAGGAACATCGATTAACGATTTGCGAACTGGCTAATCTGAAATCTAAAACCTACAATGAGCAAAGTATCGATATTCATTATTCGATATTCAGAATTTGCAGTTTATCTTCCATAAAGATTAATAATGTCGCCACTACGTGGCTTATAATTTATTTCGGATTGTGTTATTACCATAATATTGCACCTACGGTGCTTTATCAATTGAAAAAATAAAAGTGACATAAGCTCAACAATATGTTTAAAATTACCAAACAGAAACAATATCTGTACAGTAAGTTCGACTTTATGGTATAAAATCATAAACCAGAAACAATAGTAGCATCGTAGGTGCGATATTATGGTAGAAAATTATAATTGAAATGAACAATAGCCACATAGTGGCGACATTATGGTAGAAATAAATAAAAAAATAACACAAGTCT
>JAIPBB010000096.1 GCA_021739805.1 Saprospiraceae bacterium
CTAATTTTAAATAGAATTGGTTGGGGAAAGTCATATTTGAAAAAAGCAGGTTTTATAGTTTACCCAAAAAGAGGGATGGTTCAGATTACCAAGAAAGGAAAAGAAGCTTTAAACAAGGAATTAAAATTAAAAGATATTGAAAATGAAACTGGTTTTTTTGATTTCTATACAGAAGAGAAATCGAAAAATGCAACTCATAATATTGAAGAGCAAAATGCTTCTCCCCAAGACCAAATTGATTCAGGATTCAGGAGAATTGAAGCACAGGTTAAATTCGATTTGTTAGATAAATTGAAATCTATTGACCCTTATTATTTTGAAAAGGTCATCTTGTTACTTCTGAAAAAAATGGGTTATGGAGATTTTATTGAAACATCTAAATCGAATGATGGGGGAATTGATGGAATAATAAATGAAGACAAACTTGGTCTTGATAAAATTTATATCCAAGCTAAAAGATACGGAGATAACAAAGTAAGAGAAAAAGACATTCGTAATTTTATTGGTGCAATGAGTGGTGACACTAGTAAAGGAGTTTTTGTAACAACATCAGAATTTGATTCTGGTGCAATAAAAAAGGCTCACGATGCACATCATACAATTATTCTAATTAATGGATTAAAACTTGTCGACTTAATGCATGAGTATAATGTTGGCATACAAATTTCTTCAACTTACGAAGTTAAAGAGTTAGATGAAGACTTTTTTGAAGGTAGTTAAATAATATTTTGATCCAACCCTTCCAGAGTTTCAACTCTGGAAGGGTTTAGATTCAGAAATAATACTAAACTCATAAATTAAATTGATGGAAAAGAAAAACAGATTTTGGATTTACTCATTAATAATAATGGGAGTATTATTAATGCTTATGAGCAGTTGTAAGAAAGATATCAACCCCACAATACCTGTATTAACAACAACTGCTGTATCAAATATTACATTAACAACTGCAAATTGTGGTGGAAATATTACGAGTGATGGCGGTGCAGCTATTACAGCTCGTGGTGTGTGTTGGAGCACATGCGAGACGCCCACTATTGCTGATAGTAAAACAACTGATGGAACAGGTACGGGCAGTTTTACGAGCAATATAACCGGCTTAACAGCTTATACAACTTATTATGCACGTGCTTATGCAACCAATAGTGCAGGAACAGGATATGGGAGTTCTTTGTCTATTTTAAAATTAGACTGCATTTATGCAGGGATTTATGATACTTCTTTTTTTTATCATGAATTTCCAACTCCAATTTTGCTAAACATAAAAATGGATAGCAATATGCTTGTTGCAGATGCTTTAGATACAATTCAACTTCAATTGAATAATTCATCGTATGAACTATTAGTTTTATTGAAGATAATAAACCAAGACAGCTCATTTGTTATAAACCAAATGGGTACATTCATCAATTCACGATTGGATTTACTTTCCTATGATAACATGAATTTTGCTATTACAAGAGAAGAATATTATATTGGTTTAGGAGCAACTACAACTTTTGATTTTATAAGCGCCTACTCATATAATGAAGTGATAATGAGCAATACAAAATGGTCTGCTCAACTATACAATGGAAATGATGTATGGTTTTCAATGTGGGATAATCCAGTAAATCCACCTATGTGGCCAGCAGGATATAATGGTGGACCTTGGTATGTTTATGGTCCTTCAATAAGATATATCGGTTTTAACTACAAAGGACGATTGGGATGGATTAAGGTGGATATAAGTGATGCATATAATCCTAAGTTTATTAGTTATGCTATAAAAAAATAGAAAGGAGTATTCTTTTTAGGCACTTTCAGCTTTTGAATTAACAAGTAGCATGAAAAATTCCATAATTCCAAAATCATAACAGATATAGAAAAAGCAATATCAAATTTATCACCGAAACCAGCTTCAGAAATCCTGGAAGTGGTATGATAATTATCAACAATGGAGCATGCTCCATTGTTGAATAGGATTTCTGCTACAATCTTTTTTTATTTCATCACTTTCCTTCTTTAATCCTGTTTTTCTAAGACAGGCAAATATTATTTGCTTTGTAGGATTAAAATATTGAATAAGATTTATTTTAAACTATTCATTTCCCATATTTTCCAAATTCTATTTGTTATATTTGCAAAAATGCTTAATTAAAATAAACATCTTTAAAAATTAAAACTATGAAAAAATATTATTTAGCTACAACACTTTCGATTTTATTTCTTATTGGAATCATTTCTTGTAATGAGGGAGCAAAAAACACAACAGATGAAGCTGCCGAAGCAGCAGTAATAGAAGAAGTTATAGAATCAGCAGAAGAAGCTTCTCCTCTAGGAAATTTTGCCGGATTGGTTGGTGAATGGACAGTTGATGCAGCAACTGCCGGTGTACAAATGGATCTTACATTTGGTGAAGATGGAAGTTTCAAACAGCTAATGGGTGAAATAAACCAGGATGGTACTTGGGAAATAATTGATGAAAATCATGTGAAAGTTGTTACTCCAAACACAAAAGGTCAAACATGGTTGGTTACAGAGTTAACTGAAGAATCTGTAAATATTTGCTGGAATCCGGATAAACCAGAACCGAAGACTATTCCAATGCAGCGAGTGAAGTAATTAATTGTGATATTATAGCAATGGAGCATTCTTCATTGCTATAATATCAATTTTATCTCCTCACTTTCCTTTTCAAATCCGGGTTTTCCAAGAAGAGCAAACATATTTGCTTTGTAAGCTTCAACACCTGGTTGGTCAAATGGGTTTACTCCAAGAATATATCCGCTAATGGCACAAGCCATTTCAAAGAAATAAATTAACTCACCAATAGTTTCTTCATTTATTGTAGGAATAGAGATTTTAATATTTGGAACTCCACCGTCAACATGGGCAAGCATAGTTCCAATCTCAGCCATTTGGTTAACTTCATTAATTTTTTTTCCAGCTAAATAGTTTAATGAATCAAGATTTGCTCCATCAATTGGAATTCGCAATTCTCTTTTTGAGTTTTCAACTGAAATAACTGTTTCAAAAATATTTCTTAATCCTTCCTGGATATATTGTCCCATGGAGTGAAGGTCGGCAGTGAAATTCACTCCGGCAGGAAAAATTCCTTTATTCTCTTTTCCTTCGCTTTCGCCATAAAGCTGTTTCCACCATTCGGTGAAATAAACCAAATTTGGTTGGTAAGAAGCAAGTATTTCTGTAGTTTTTTTCTTTTTGTATAAAGCATTTCTGCAAGCTGCATAAACAGCAATTGGATTTTCGGGAAGAGTAGGATTTTCATCGTTGTACTTTTGCATTTTCAAAGCACCATCAACTAATTTTCTAATATCAAAACCTGCAACAGCAATAGGCAAAAGCCCAACAGGGGTTAAAACAGAATATCTTCCTCCAACATCATCAGGTACAATATAAGTTTTATATCCTTCTTTTAAAGCCAATTCTTTTAATGCACCTTTTTCTTTATCGGTAATCGCAATTATTCTTTCTTTGGCAGCTTCCTTTCCATACTTTTCTTCCAGGTGATTTTTAAGAATTCTAAAAGCAATTGCTGGTTCAGTTGTCGTTCCTGATTTTGAAATAACTGTTAAAGCATAATCCTTTTTATCCAAAACTTCTAAAAGCTCTGAGAGATAATCTTCGCTAATGTTTTGTCCGGCAAAAATTACAGTTGGATTTTCTTTTTTGCCTAGCAGTTCATAAAAATTATGACCCAACGCATCAATCACCGCTCTTGAACCAAGATAAGAGCCACCTATTCCGATTACAACAAAAACATCGGCCATTTGCTTTATTTTTTTTGCATCTGCTTCAATGCTTGAAATAAGTTCCTCATTGATTTCAGACGGCAAAGTTGTCCAGCCAAGAAATTCATTTCCTTTTCCGCTTTTGTTTTTTATCGACTTTTGAATTTCAATAATTTCGTCTTTGTAAGAACTGATATCAGCTTGGCTAATACTGTCTGATGTTTTTGAAATGTCTATTTTTAGGTCAATCATAGAGAGAAAGATTAGTGTTTAACTTCAAAAAATCAAAGATAAAAAAAAGACGGCTTGAATTAACCGTCTTAATAATTAATAACCAAAAATTAACTCAAGATTTTGCACAAGAATAAAGAACATTTACAGGAAAGATTTTCTTTTGTTAATTTTTCAATGTCGGAAAATTTGCAAATTCTGTACCAATGAATAGCTTCAATTCTTAACAAATGTTAAAAGAAAATTAGGGATGAGTGCCTAGAGTTTGGAGTACTTAGAGTGCCTAGAGTTACTTAAGGTTTTATAACTATTTCTTTACTATAATTTCAGGAGTTCTAATTACATTGCTTTTATGCAGAGCCTTGTCAACAATATAAACATCAAAAGCTATAGTATCATTAACAGGATTAATGTAATTGTAAATATCCAGAGCTATTTCAATATTCCCTTTTATTCCTTTGTTTACAAGGTTTGTTGTTAAAGGTGGGATTCGGGCATTATGAGTAATTGTGTCGAATTCTTGTGTTTCAGGATTATAAAATGTGATGTAAATTGCTTCAAATTTGCCGTTTATCTTTTCAAGGTATTGTATAAAGAAATTGTAATAATATTTGCTTTCAGGATTAAAAGGTGCTAATGTATCTCCCTGGTCGAGACCAATATCACCATCGCCGTCAGTAAAGAAAATATCAAGTTTTCCTTTGTCTTCATTTCCCATTTCACCTGTATATTTGATGAAACTTTCAAATTTTATATAAGGTGTAACGGGATATTCTTCCTTTTCGGCACACGAAAACAAAAATGAAAGAATGATTAGTGTGATAATATATTTTAACTTCGAAGCAAATTTCATTTGTAAATATTTGGCATTTTAATTAAAAGATAAAATTACTATTTTTATTAATATTTTGCTGAAATGAGTAAGAAAATTCAAACAGACCGTATTTTCTCAGTTAAAACTACTAAAGCTTTTAACGATTTAGCTATTGAAATATTTTTCTTTCAATACGAACAAAATGAAATTTATCAAAAGTTTGTAAATTCTCTTTCAGTTGAATTAAGCTCAATTAAACATTTTCGGCAAATTCCTTTTTTGCCAATAGAGTTTTTTAAAAGCCATAATATTCTTATAGGAAAATCAAATCAAGATAAAATATTTCTAAGTAGTGGAACTGGCAATTCTCAGCGTAGCCAACATATTGTTAAGGATTTAAGTGTTTATGAAGAAAGTTTTACGAAAGGATTTAAATATTTTTACGGAAATCCAAATGAATATTGTTTTTTAGCCTTACTTCCAAATTATCTTGAGCAAGGCGATTCTTCTTTAATTTATATGATTGATAACTTCATTGAAAATTCAAGCTGCATTGAAAGTGGATATTATCTGAATGATGATTTGAAACTTATTGAAAAGCTGCATAAACTTGAAGAAGAAAATCAGAAAATAATTTTAATAGGAGTAAGTTACGCACTTCTGGAATTGGCTGAAAAACATAAAATCAACATTCCAAATACCATTGTGATGGAAACCGGTGGTATGAAAGGAAGAAGAAAAGAAATCACAAGAGAAGAACTTCATAAAATTCTGAAACAAAGTTTTGGTGTCGAACAAATTCATTCGGAATATGGAATGACTGAATTATTATCACAAGCATACTCAAATTCTGATGGAAGATTTTATTGTCCTCCCTGGATGAAAGTTCTTAGTCGGGAAATATACGACCCACTTAGCATTCAAACAAATCAAAAAAGTGGCGGTTTAAATATTATCGACCTTGCTAATGTGAATTCTTGCTCCTTTATTGCAACCCAGGATTTAGGTCGTGTTTATCAGGATGAATCTTTTGAAGTCCTTGGAAGATTTGATAATAGTGATGTTAGGGGGTGTAATTTGATGGTCATTTAATGGTCATTCAGTTGTCATTCAGTAGTCATTCAGTAGTCATTCAGTAGTCATTCAGTAGTCATTCAGTAGTCATTCAGTAGTCATTCAGTAGTCATTCAGTAGTCATTCAGTAGTCATTCAGTTGTTATTCTGTTGTCATTCAAGTAAAATGACACGAAGTAAATGACGGCGAAGCCAAATGACGCGAAGCAAATGACACGAAGTAAATGACGCCCGAAGGGCAAATGACGGCAAAGCAAATGACACGAAGTAAATGACGCCTGAAGGGCAAATGACGGCGAAGCAAAATGACATTACTTTATTAAGCTATGGATTTTATCTGCCAACCTACTTGCTCCAATTCTAAAATAATTTTTATTAAGCCATTTGTCACCAAGAACTGATTGAAGAACTGTAAGAAATTCAATTGCTGTTTCAGGTTCAGAAATTCCACCGGCAGGTTTTATTCCAATCATTTTTCCGGTTTTTTCATAATGTTCTTTTATTGCATCTAACATCACAATAAACGCTTCAAGTGTTGCAGCAGGTGAGATTTTTCCTGTTGAAGTTTTTATAAAATCAGCTCCGGCATCAATTGCAATATCGCTTGCTTTTCTTATGTTTGATAGACTTCCTAATTCACCTGTCTCAAGAATAACTTTTAAATGAGCATTTCCACAAGCTTTTTTATGAGCTACAATTTCATCATAAACATATTGAAAATCGCCTTCAAGAAATTTTCCTCTTGAAATTACCATATCAATTTCGTCTGCTCCATTTTCTGCTGCAAATTTTACCTCGGCAAGACGAACATCCAATGGTGATTGTCCGCTGGGAAATGCACCGGCAACACAAGCTATATTTATTCCACTTCCTTTTAGATTCTCGTGGGCTAATTTTGCAAAAACAGGATAAAAGCATACCGCTGCAACATTTTCAATTCCTTTTTCGATATTTTCATATGATTTTGCTTTTTCACAAACTCCAATTACTTTCTCATTTGTGTCAGAACCTTCAAGAGTTGTTAGGTCAATAAAACTTAGAATCTTTTTATATCCTTCAATCAGGGGAATATTTGTTAATCCTTTTTCTAAAATTTGAGAAATTCTGCTTTTGACTTCTAATTCGTCAATTTTATATGTTTTGTGTAAATCTATCATTTTTGTGCGATTTCTTTGTAAGTCTTTAAATATATGAACAAAATTAATAATATAATTCAAGAAAACTATTAATTATCATTTAGCGAAATAGTAAAAAAGGACACAATCTAAGGAAAGGAAATATAAAAAAAAGCCTGACATCCCAAATTTAATCAGGATGCCAGGCTTTAAATATTATTACTTAAGAACAAAATTCACAGGTAATGATAGTTTCACACGAACTGCTTTATTTCTTTGTTTTCCAGGATTCCATTTTGGCATTAAATTTACTACTCTCATCGCTTCTTCTTCGCATCCTCCTCCAATTGGTCTAAGTAAATTAATATTTGAAATAGAACCATCTTTTTCAACAATAAATTCTATATACACTTTACCACTTATCCCAAGTTCTCTTGCCATTTCGGGATAATTTATGTTATTACTCAAGAATTTTAACATCTCATTGTCTCCTCCGGGGAAAGAAGGTTTTTCTTCAACAACTGTAAAGAAATCAGGCTCTTTTGAAGGTGGTTCAGGTGGTGGTGGAGGTGGAACATAAGGCAATACCGGAGTGTTAGGCGTAATCTCAGGATTAAAGAGATTTTTATCATCAGTTTTCGTCTTATTATCTACTTCATTGAAAATTGGTGGAAGCTCAATAGGTGGTTCAAAAGGATTTCCAACTACGAAATCAATATGTCTTGCATCATAAGTCTTTGATTCAAAGGCAAAAAACACAACTGTTAGTGTTATAATTAATCCTATTTGGAAAAAAATGCCTCTTTTATTTTCAAGATTGGCTTTGGGATTTTTTGTTGTTTTCATTGTTTTATTATTTATAAGGTTATTAATTAAGTTTAAATTTTATTGGCAAATTGAATTGTACTCTCACCTTATCAATTCCTTGTTGACCGGGAGTCCACTTAGGCATTTTTTTAACTATACGAATTGCTTCAGCATCAATTGTGTTACTAATGCTTCTTAAAATTTCGATATTGGTTATAGAACCATCCTTTTCAACCACAAAAGTCAGAATCACAGTTCCGTCAATTGAGTTTCTAATATCTTCATCCGGATATTGAATATTCTTTTGAAAGAATTTAAACATTTCAACTTCACCACCTGGAAATTCTGACATAAATTGAGGAAATCTGGTAGGTGTATCGTCAACTACTTGTGTTTCATCATCAAGTTTCAATTCTTTTTCGTACTCAACAACTGTTTTTTGATCAGCCTCGGAATCAATAAAAATCTCCTTTGTTTTTTTATCGTCTTCAACAATTTTTAGCTTAAGGGGTTCGAGCTTTTTCTTTTTTGGTTTTTCATCTTCCGGTTTAATAATTTTTATGTCAATATCATCATCAATAATGACTATTGCACCTTTACTTAAATCAAGCTCTCTTGCCTGACTTTTCCATTCGAAGGCTCCAAGAATAGCTGAAAGAGCTATAATGAGACCTAGCTGAAAGAAAATGAATCTATTCTTTTCAAGATTCGATTTAAATGATTTTTGTGATTTCATAATTTCTACTTTTTAAATTAATAAATGGTTAATTTGAAGAAAAAGTAGAAATTATAACATATGAAGTGTTTAGTTACTAATATGGTCATCAGATAAACAAGAATCATTCCAGAAAATAATAGGCAAAAAAAAACCTCCCTGAAATTCAAGGAGGTTTGAAATATGTATTTTTTGTTTATTGCAAAGTGAATTTTATTGGCATATTAAACTGAACCCTAACTGGTTTTCCTCTTTGTTTTCCTGCATTCCACTTAGGCATTGCTTTAATAACTCTAATTGCTTCTTCATCACATCCTCCGCCAATACCTCTAAGAATGCCAACTTTTGAGACAGAGCCATCGGGTTCAACAACAAATGTTACAAACACAATTCCTGAGATACCACTTTCCATAGCCATTCTAGGATATTCAATATTATTTTGTAAGAATTTTATTCTGGCTTCGTCTCCTCCCGGGAATGATGGAGGATCTTCAACAACTTTAAAAATTTCTAATTCTTCAATTCCTGCTTCCTCAGTTTCAACCGGGATATATTCTGCAATCTCCGTATTCTCATCAGCCTCTGCATCAATATCTAAATCATTATCAACTTCAACATCATCATCAACAATATTTAAAATTGTGGTTTGCTGTTGAGGAGGTGGAGGTGGAGGTGGCTCATTTTGTTGAGTGTTTAAAACAACATCCTCATCAATAGTCACCACAATTTGATTGTCTAAATTTAGTTCAATCCTGTCGTAACTTTTCCATTCAAATGCAAAAAGAATAACTGTTAGAGCAATGATTAAACCTATTTCGGTGAAGATTAATTTCTTCTTTTCCAGATCTGCCTTTTCGGTTTTTTTCTGTGTCATAATCGTAAGTTTTTGATGTTCACAATACTAATTCAAACTTTCAAAAGGTTGCTAAATTAATATTTTTCTAAATATGATTCAAATTTTTTGTTTTTTTATTATAAACAATCTATAAATAATGAGTCCAATTAAACAACCAATCAAATCAGCAACAAAATCATAGATGCTTGCATGTCTGCCATTATTAATTATTAATTGAAGCAACTCGGTGAAACATCCATAAATTATGCCAATTGTTGTTGCATAAATAATATTATGTGAACGTAATCTTATAAAAGAATATTGTTTTTGAAATCCATGCAGCAAAAAAATGGCTAGAACTCCGAATATGAATAGGTGGATTAATTTATCAGGTGAAAACAATTCCAAATATGTAGGAACTTTCGGAAAATAATTACCTGGGAGAATTGATAAAACTAAAATTATGAAGCCCCAAATAATTCCTAATAAATTAAATTTAAGAAACATTGCTTATGTTTAAGTGTTAATAATTATTTCGCAAATTAATGTAAAAAATCCTAATTCAGAATATGTGAAAAGACAAATAGCAAATAAATTCTAAATCCCAATATCTAAACTCTAAACAAATTCAAAATTCGAATATCCAATTTACCAAACACTTTGTAAAAAGGTTTGGAATTTACTTTTTTGAGCTTGAGTATTATTTGTTTTTTAGTGCTTGTTTTTTGTTATTTCCTTCAATCAATCTAAGCGAAAATATACAATAAAAACACAAAATTTCTAAAATGCTGCTAGTTATTAACTATCATTTTAAATCCAACTCCATGGACATTAATAAGTTCAATTGATGAGTCTTCCTTTAAATATTTACGAAGTTTAGTAATATAAACATCCATACTTCGGGCATTGAAATAGCTGTCATCATGCCAAATTTTATTCAATGCAATTGTTCGGTCAAGCACATCATTAATGTTTTCGCACAAAAGTTTAAGTAATTCTGTTTCTTTTGATGTTAGCTTTTGTTCATTTTCACCATTAGTTAAAATTTGCCTGTTAACATCAAAACTAAATTTCCCAATTTTATATTTACTAAGATTAAGGTTTTTATCATCTTTTATTGAACGTTTTAAAATGGCATTCATTCTCAGCAATAGTTCCTCCATGCTGAAAGGCTTTGTAAGATAATCGTCAGCACCAACTTTGAAGCCTTTTAAAATATCATCCTGAAGTGATTTTGCTGTAAGAAAAAGTATAGGAATATTAGTGTCACTTTTACGTATTTCTTTAGCTACAGTGAAACCATCCTTAACAGGCATCATAATATCAACAATGCAAAAATCAAATTTATTTTTATAAAAAGCATTCAATGCTATTTGTCCGTTTACACATAAAACTGTGGGAAAACCTTTTGCTTCGAGATAGGCTTTCAGTATTGTACCAAGATTTTGGTCATCTTCGGCAAGCAATACATTGATTTTTTCTTTTTTCATTTGAATATAATTTTTATGCTGGTATTTAGTCTTCTTGTGGTAAAAATACTCTAAATGTGCTTCCTTTGTCTAATTCACTTTCAAGGCTAATACTTCCATGGTGTTCTTCAACAATGGCTTTCACATAACTTAAACCCAATCCAAAACCTTTTACATCATGAATGTTTCCTCTTGGAACCCTATAGAGTTTATCAAATATTTTTTTCTGATTTTGTTTGCTTATTCCCACGCCATTATCTTTAACGCTAATCACTATTCCATTTGCGATGTTTTCAGTTGAAATAATTAATTCAGGATTTTCAGGAGTATATTTATTCGCATTATCAAGAAGATTATAAATAACATTAGTCATGTGAAGTTTATCCGCTCGAATCATTATATTTTCGGCTGATAATATAGTTTCAATATTGCCATTTCTTGTTTCTACCTGGATTTTGATATTTGCTACTACTTCTGTAATAATATCATTAATATTTAGAAGTTCTTTGTTTAGTTTAAGCTCACCTTTATCAATAATTGCAGTTTGAAGAATTTTCTCAGCTAAAGTTCCCAGCCGGGTATTTTCCTCATTAATAATTCCAATATAATTATTATAAAGTTCATTAGATTTTGGAATTTCTTTATCATTTAAGGCTTCACAAGCAAGAGAAACTGTTGCAATAGGAGTTTTAAATTCGTGAGTCATATTGTTGATGAAATCATTCTTCATCTCCGATAGTTTCTTTTGCTTTATGATAGTGTTAATAGTGTATGTGAATAAAAATATTAAAACAAAAATAAGGATAACCGAAATCGATAGCATTCCACCCATTTGGAGTAATAAATATCTTTTTTCATTAGGAAAATAAACCATCAAATAATTAGGGTTTGAGACAAAGCTTCCCGGGAATAGATTAAACCCTCTTGCCTGACTTATTAGTTCTTTCTTATAATCACCTGATTTTTGAAATATTAATTTGTTAGCATAACTGCTAAAAACACCATACTCAAATTTAGTTTCAATTCCTTTTGAATAAAGTTCTGACTTTATTAATGAATCTAATATGAAAAAATCGGGTTCAATCTGGTTGTCTTGAAATAGTCGAAAATCCATCATGTTTTTAAACAGAGCATTTAAAACTGAAGATTGATTCAACCAATTATAGTAATCATCGACTTTATCTTCAAGGCAATCTTCTGCACATTCTTCTGCACAACTTTTTTGAAGCTTCTTTTTGTCATTAAATGCTTCTTGTGCTAAAACAACATCCTGAGGTGATTCGGGAAAAACTATTGATGTGTCAATGATTTTACCATTTATCGAATTTCTTACATTAAGTGTTAAAGGATTTTTTGAAACTATCGAAATAGAATTTTGAGAAGAAGTAATTGGAGATTCCGGATTATTTTGATAATTTAATGAACGATTAATTGAATCAAGCTTTTTCATTATAAGCTGTCCTTGCTTAAAAGTACTCATCCTTTGTTGGACTAATTTTTCAGTCTCAATTCGTTCATGCTTTTGAACTACAATCGAAAGAGCTTCATTCACACTTCTATTAAAATTAGCTTTTTCAATAGTAATAGCATTTTGTATCCAATGAAGCTGCATGCCTACCAGACCAATAAGCGAAATTGTTACACCAATTATTATGAAGATAATTATCTTTCTGTTCATTGCTGCAAAAATACGTTAGTTAAGGAAATCATGTTGCCTTCTTAACATAATTTAACTTTTGCTAATCAGCTTAATATAAATAAGATTTAATAATAAACGAAGAATTACGGCGAAGCCAAATGACGCGAAGCAAATGACAATAAATGACTATTTTTATTTTTATATCGCCCCAACCTTTTTCCCTGCTTTCACAAACTTTTCAATTGCAAATTGAATGTTCTCTTTTGAATGAGCAGCACTAATTTGAACCCTGATTCTTGATTCACCTTTTGGAACTATTGGGTAATAAAAACCAATAACATAAATTCCTTCTTCGAGCAATGCATTTGCAAAATCCTGTGATAGTTTTGCATCGTTAGGCAAATGACCCAGCATAATTGGAACAATCGGGTGATTGCTTTCGATAGTTGTAAAACCGGCTTCAGTAATACCTTTTCTGAAAAGCTTGGTGTTTTCATTAAGTTTTCTAATCAAATCCTGCGACTCAGTAAGAATATTTAAAACTCCTAAAGTTGCACCGGTTATTGCAGGGGATAAAGAATTTGAAAAAAGATATGGTCGTGATCTTTGGCGTAAAAGTTCAACGATTTCTTTTCTTCCTGATATGCAACCACCTGAAGCACCACCAAGAGCTTTTCCAAAGGTTGTACAAATTATGTCAACTTTTCCTAAAACACCACAATGCTCTGCACTTCCGCGACCATTATCTCCCACAAAACCTGTTGCATGCGAATCGTCAACCATTACGAGGGCATTGTATTTTTCGGCAAGTGCAACAATTTTATCAACTTCAGCTACAATTCCGTCCATTGAAAAAACGCCATCAGTAACAATCAAACGGTTTGTATAATGTTGAGATTCTTTAAGTTTTTCTTCCAAATCTTCAAGGTCTGCATTTTTATATCTTAATCGCTGTGCCTTACAAAGTCTTACACCGTCAATAATTGAAGCATGATTTAATGCATCGGAAATAATTACTGAATCCTCACCAAGCAAAGGCTCGAAAACACCTCCGTTTGCATCAAATGCAGATGAATACAAAATGGTATCTTCTGTTCCAAGAAACTCGGTTAATTTATTTTCAAGGTCTTTATGCACTTTTTGTGTTCCGCAAATAAACCTAACTGAAGCCATTCCAAAACCCCACTGAAAAAATGCCATATTTGCTGCTGCCATAACTCTTGGGTCGGATGAAAAGCCCAAATAATTATTTGCACAAAAATTCAAAACATTTAATCCTTTAACTGTTTTAATTTCCACTCCCTGGTGGGTTGTAAGAATTCTTTCGTTTTTATATAATCCATCATTTTTAATTTGTTGAATTTCTGTTTGTAGAAAATTCTTAAAGCTATCTGTGTACATCTTTTTGGAAATTTAAATTTTTGGCGAAAGTATTAAAAAGAATAGTTAAATAATTAATAATTTTAATTAATAATTTCTTAATTTTGAAACATCTTTAATTAATAAATTCGTAAATAAATAAAAATTCAAGATTATGAAAAAAATTATTGTTTTAGGATTAGTTGTAATATTCATTACTGCATTGTCCTCATGTGGGAAATATGATGAAGGACCATCTTTTTCTTTAAGATCAAAAAAGGCTAGATTATGTCAAACCTGGAAGTTTACTAAAGTTGTAGAGAATGACGTAGATGATGTTACTCCTCTCTATTATGGCCAGCAAATCACTTTTGAAAAAGGAGGCACATGGAATTCGGTTAATGACTCCACTTCTACCACATCTAGCGGGAAATGGGAATTTATTACTGATAAAGAAGAACTTAGTCTGTCTTTTGATGATTCACCAGTACCTGAAATTTATAGAATTCTCAAATTGAAAAAGGATGAATTTTGGTACACTCAAACTGTTTTCAAAGAAGAAATTGAGTATCACATGATTCCTAAATAAAATTCTTAAAATATTTAATTGAGAGTTCTGTAATATTCATTGAATTAATGAATATAGCAGAACTTTTTGTTTAATTTTATTGTCGTTGAAGAAACTACTAATCATAAGATTTAGTTCAATTGGAGATATTGTTCTTACAACACCCATTGTAAGATGCTTAAAAACACAATTGGATAATTGTGAGATTCATTATATAGTGAAGTCACAATATTCATCAATTCTACAGTCTAACCCTTATGTGACAAAAGTATTCACCTTTGATGAAAACATTAATGAAGTTGTAAGTGAATTAAAAGCGGAAAATTATGATTTCATTATTGATTTACACAAGAACATCAGGTCGAAATCATTAATTTCCAAACTAAAAAAAACTTCATATTCCATTAATAAAATAAATATTAAAAAGTGGCTTATTGTCAATTTTAAGATTAATAAATTACCAAATATTCATATAGTTGACAGATATTTCAAGGCTGTTGAATTTTTAAATATAAAAAATGATAAAAAGGGTTTAGATTATTTTATTCCCGAAAACGATAATGTTAAACTCGAATCCTTGCCCGTTTCCCATAGAAATGCTTTTATTGGAATTGTGATAGGAGCAAAGTTCAAAACAAAACAATTTCCTGTGGAAAAACTGATTGCTTTATGTGAAAAAATAGAAAAACCTATTATTCTTTTAGGCGGTCCGGAAGACAAACAAATGGGTGATGAAATTGTTAAAGAAATCTCTGGAAAAGTATTTAATTCTTGCGGAAAATTTAATATCAATCAATCCGCTTCATTAGTTCAGCAAGCTGAAAAAATAATAACTAACGACACTGGTTTAATGCATATTGCCGCTGCATTTAACAAAGAAATTGTTACTGTTTGGGGAAATACAATTCCCGGATTTGGCATGTATCCATATTTACCTGAAGCTAATCAAAGCAAATCTAAAATTATTGAGATTAAAAATCTAAAATGCCGCCCATGCAGTAAAATTGGTTTTCAAAAATGCCCCAAAAAGCATTTCGATTGTATGATGAAAATTGATGTTGATGAGCTATTAGAATTTATTAATAAGTGAAAAAGCGTATTGTTGATTTAAAGCTCAGAATTAAACTAATATAAAGAAATTCCAAAAGACAAGTACCAAATCTCAAATAATATCCAAATCTCAATTTAAAATGTTCAAAACAGTTTTGAATATTGGAATTTATAAAATTTGGAATTTATCCATACGGACAAGTTTTGTTTTTTGTTTTTTGATATTTGGAGTTTTTTTTAAAAAAGGCTTCTTATCCTGAAGTCCCAACATAAGGATTTTCTATTTTTTCAAAGCCAATACTTGTAGCTGGACCATGACCACAATAAACTTTGTAATCGTCAGCTAAAGCAAATAATTTAGTTTGGATATTATCAATCAGCATATTGTAATTTCCGGTTGGTAAATCAGTTCTTCCGATACTTCCATAAAATAAAACATCCCCAACAATAATAAATTTTTGTGCTTCGCTATAAATACAAATACTTCCATCAGCATGACCTGGAGAGTAAATAATTTTCAATTCTGAATTTCCAAATTTAATAGTATCAGTTTCGTCAATAAATTGTTTCGGCAAAACTGCTTCATCAATTTCAAAACCATAAGTTAAGGCTTGATTTACTGATTTATAAAGAAAAGGCAATCCAGCTTTATGAATTATTGGTAACAAATCATATTTTAAGGAGACAAAATTATTTCCCAAAATATGATCGATATGGCAGTGAGTATTGTAAAAGGCTACTACTTTTAATTCA
>JAIPBB010000097.1 GCA_021739805.1 Saprospiraceae bacterium
TAAGCAATGTTTTGTTTCTCGACATTGAAACAGTGCCAATGGTTCCAACTTATGATGCACTTGCCGAAAACATTAAAGTATTATGGGATAAAAAGGCTGAAAGACTAAGAAAATCAGATAATGAAACTCCTGAAGAATTATTTGGCAGAGCAGGGATTTATGCTGAATTTGGAAAAATAATTTGCATTTCCTGCGGGATTTTTCGTTCGAATGAATTCAGAATTAAATCTTTTTATGGAGAAAATGAAAAGGAATTATTAATTGATTTTGCGAAATTGTTAAATTCTCATTACAACAAAAAAGAGCATTTGCTATGTGCCCATAATGGAAAAGAATTTGATTTCCCATATATCGCACGCCGAATGCTGATAAATGGAGTTAAATTACCCATTTTACTTGATATAGCCGGAAAAAAACCATGGGAAATTTCGCATCTCGACACATTGGAATTATGGAAATTCGGGGATTATAAAAGTTATACTTCATTGGCATTGCTTTCGGCAATTTTCAATATTCCAACGCCAAAAGACGATATTGATGGAAGTGATGTTGCCAGGGTGTTTTGGGTGGAAAACGACCTTGAAAGAATCGTAAAATATTGCCAAAAAGATGCACTGACTGTTGCTCAATTATTTATGAAATACCAGGGAAAAGAGTTAATTCCGGAATCGAAGGTGAAAATTATTTAGACTTAAAATTCAGGAAAATGTATTATGAACTAGCAACATAATAATAATCCTACAAATAAGAGTATTACCAGAGAGCTAAATAGCTAAACTTTACATTTAATTAAACTATTTTTTTTGTGAATAATATTTTTTTATACTTTTACTCATCCTTTATTAAATTAAATCTAAAACAAAAAAATTATGAAATGCCCAAATAACAAAGCACAATAAAAGAAATGAATAAATATGGGCATTCCATGTTAAGTACTGATGAAGATTGAGAGCAAAATAAATTTACAAATCAAATATTCAATTAAACAACTAAAAATCAGACACATGAAAAGAAAATTACTTATTGCATTTGCATTTATTTTACCTTTTATTTCCATTGCACAGGACAATAAATTTGGAATCAATTGGAGTGGCTTTGTAAAAGCTGATTATTTCTTTGATTCACGGCAAACTGTTTCTGTTAGAGAAGGTCATTTTCTTCTTTATCCTGCCAATGAAAAATTAGATAAAGAAGGTAATGATATAAATGCAACGCCAAATATGAATATGTTGGCAATTCAAACAAGGTTAACCGGAAAAATTACAGGACCAGACGCTTTTGGTGCTAAAACTTCGGGTGTTATCGAGGGTGCTTTTTTTGGTCATAGTGATGGTGATGTTAACGGTTTCAGGCTTCGACATGCATTCGCAAAATTGAATTGGGAAAAAACTGAACTTTTATTTGGTCAAACTTGGCATCCAATGTTTGTTACAGATTGTTTCCCCGGAGTAATTTCATTTAATACGGGTGTTCCTTTTCAACCTTTCTCCAGAAATCCACAAGTAAGACTTACTCGTAAATTAGGAGATAATTTAAAAGTTGTTGCTGCCCTTCAATCACAAAGAGATTTTGCAAGCCCGGGTGGTTCAACTTCACTAAGAAACTCAGCAATTCCTGATATGCAGCTTCAAATACATTTCAAAAATGAAAAAATTGCAGCCGGTTTAGGAGGTGGTTATAAAATTTTAACTCCACGTTTAATAACTGATAGTGGATATGCAGCTGTTTATGGGACCGCAGGAACAGTTAAAGGAATATCAGGTTCAGCATGGTTCAAATATACAGCTGAGAAATTTACTTTTAAAACTCAAGCTACTTATGGCGAAAATCTTTATGATGTGTTAATGCTTGGCGGTTATGCAATTGACACCTTAAATCAAGCTTACATAACTTCCAGAGATGTCAGAGAATACACAACTATGGATGTTTTAGGAGCTTGGGCTGAATGTCATACAAATGGTAAAAAATTACAGATTGGAGTATTTGGTGGATACACTAAAAACATGGCATCAAAGAATAATATTTATGATTGGACAAGCTCTTCTTCATACTCTGCAAGAGGAATTGATATTGCTTATGTTTACAGGGTTGCTCCAAGATTTGTATTTATTTCAGGCAAAACTAAATTTGCTACCGAAATTGAATATACAGTTGCAGGATATGGCTCAACACGAAATAGTTTAGGTGAAATCCAGGATAAAAGTGATGAATTCCCAACTGCTGAGATTAAAGATGTAGCAAATGTTAGATTGTTATTTTCTGTAATTTATGCTTTCTAGTATAATTTCATAAGATATTTTATTCCCGATTCTGAATTTCAGGGTCGGGTTTTTTATGAGAAGCAGGATACAAGATGCAAGATACAAGATACAAGATGCAGGATGCAAGTAACCTTTAACATGTCAAATGTCAGGTGTCAGATGTAACCCGAAACCTGAAACCTGAAACCCGAAACCCTTGCACTGAGAAGTCGAAGTGTGAAACCTGAAACTTTAAACCATAAACCAAAACAATGAACCAAATAAACGAAACCGTAAAATTTGTAATCACAGAATTAGAAAAAGCTGCTGACCCAAGAAGACTGGAAATGGCTATAACTAATTATCCAACTTCCCAAAGACTTATTGGAGTTATAGTGCCGGAATTAAAAATCATATTAAAATCATTAAAAACAGGATTTCGGAACGAGCCTTATTCCAAACATATTGAATTTGCTAAAGCATTAGTAAATACAAATATTTTGGAATGCCAACACATTGCTTATGAGTTCCTTGGAAAGAATATGAAAGCCTTCAAGACATTAAGAGAAAAAGATGTTTTAGATTTATGTAAAAACTTAGACAATTGGGTGTCAGTTGACACATTTAGCTGTTTTGTAGGAGGTTTGGCATGGAAAGAAGGAATTATAGATGATGAATTGATTATTAATTGGACGAAATCCGAAAACAGATGGATAAGAAGAGTTGCCCTTGTTTGCACAGTTCCACTAAACACCAAATCAAATGGTGGAATTGGAAACACTCAAAAAACACTTATGATTTGTGAAATGCTCAAACACGACAAAGATGATATGGTTATAAAAGCCTTATCGTGGGCACTTCGCAAACTAATAAGCTTTGATAAAAAATCGGTAGAAGAATTTCTAATACAAAACGAAAATATTCTCCATAATCGTGTCAAGCGAGAAGTGAGGCATAAACTTGAAACTGGATTGAAGAATTAATTGTGGAGTTTGGAGTGCCTAAAGTACTTGGAGTTAGTGGAAATTGGAAATTGGATATCGAACAAACCCGAAATTAGTAAACAGTAATCAGTAATCAGTGTTCGGTAATCGGTAAACATTAAACAATCAGCAAAGCCTTAACCTGTAACCTGAAACTTAAAACCTGAAACCTAATAACTCCAGGCACTCCAAACTCCAGGCACTCTAGGCACTTTAGAAGGAATTTATCTCATTAAGCAATCTCATTGGCTCTTTTAATAAATCAGGATGATTATCAATGTGTATCATTCCTGATATTGATAAAGTCCTGATTTCAACATGTGAATTATCGTTTTTATCCGTGTATTTCGCAACTAATAAAAATCCAAGTCTAAAGGCAACATTAGGTATTTTCTTGCAAGAATCAACAAGTTTATGTGTTGCCTGTAGTAACTCTTTTTTTGCTTTTTTCTTAAGTTTTAAAGCATCTCTAATGAAAACAATTTGATTTTCAACTTCCTGAATCGACATTTTTTTAATGGAAACTGCCATTATATTGTTGTAAGAGTTTGGCTTTTTCTTAATATCATATATTGTAAATCCGGCAATTACAAGCAATTCAAGTAAAGCATCATGAGCTTTTTGAATATCAGCTTTATTTTTTGAATCAAAAAATGAAAAGACCGGCAGATGACGATTTAGTTTTAAATTTTTATAATTAGAATCAATGGAGTTGTAAGAAATATACTTATTAAATGAATTATGCAAAATATAAATTTGATCTTTTAATCGTGCAATTTCCTCCTTATGTTCCCTCTCAAGAGAAATCATTCTCTCTTCATAATAGCTATAATACTGCTTCATATATTTGTCCTTAGGACCGGCAGAAACCAATCTTTTGCCTTCTTCAGTATCAGTAAAGTTTTGGAAATTTTTAATAAATTTATCCGCCAACATCTGTGCTTGTTTCACATATGCTGATTCATATTTCCATGTATTTCGTGGATTTAAAATCTCAGGATCAACTCCTTCCACTTTATCAGGAATATGTAAACCGAAAGTTGGCAACTCTTTGTAATAAGCATCTTCAATTGAGCCGTTTAAAATTGCTTTAATTATATTTCTTGTTGATTCAAGGTCAATTCGTTTTCCAACACCATAAGGTCCACTAGTCCAGCCTGTATTAACAAGGTAAGCAGTTGAACCATATTCTTCCATTTTTTTTGATAATTCTTTAGCATAAACAGTTGGGTGAAGTGTAAGAAATGCTGCTCCAAAAGCTGATGAGAAAACTGGTATAGGCTCTTTAACTCCAATTTCGGTTCCTGCAAGTTTTGCTGTGTAACCACTAAGAAAATAATACATTGCCTGATCGTTTGTAAGTCTTGAAACAGGTGGAAAAACACCAAAAGCATCAGCAGTTAAAAAAATAATCTTCTTAGGATGAGTTCCTTTAGAAATTGGCTTTACAATATTTTTAATATGATTTAATGGATATGAAACACGAGTATTTTCTGTTTTACTATCATCATTAAAATCTATTTCTCCATTCTTATCAACTACAACATTTTCAAGCAATGCATTTCTCTTTATAGCTTTGAAAATATCTGGCTCTTTATCCTTGTTTAAATTAATAGTTTTTGCATAGCATCCACCTTCGAAATTAAATACTCCGTCATCATCCCAGCCATGCTCATCATCACCAATTAAAAACCTGTCGGGATCAGCCGAAAGTGTTGTTTTCCCCGTTCCTGACAATCCAAAGAATATGGCTGTATCTCCATCCTTGCCCATATTTGCAGAACAATGCATAGAAGCTATTCCTTGCAATGGGAGGAAATAATTCATTATTGAGAAGAAACCTTTTTTAATTTCACCACCATACCAGGTGCCGCCAATAACTGCCATTCTTTCTTCAAGATTAAAAGCAACATAAACATCACTGTTTAGATTATGAAGTTCCCATTTAGGATTTATAGTTTTACAGGCATGTAGCAGAATAAAATCAGGCTCAAATTGTTTTAAATCCGATTTTGATGGGGGAATAAACATATTCTTAACAAAATGTGAAACCCATGCAACTTCAGAAATTACCCTGATTTTAATTCTTGAATTGATATTTGCACCACAAAATGCATCAGTAATATATAGTTTTTTTCCTGTAAGTTGCTCTTGGCTAGTTTGTAGTAAATCATTCCAGATTTCTTTAGAAATTGGTTTATTATCAGAACCTTTTCTTTCGGGAGAAGACCACCAAATGTCATCAGATGATTTACTGTTACGAACGAAATACTTATCCTTGGGTGAACGTCCGGTAAAAATCCCAGTGTCAACTGAAACTGCTCCTGTATTTGTCAAATAAGCCTTTTCATAACCTTCTAATTCATCACTTGTTTCATGTTTAAACAATTCGTCATACGACAAATTATGAAAAACTTCCTGAGCATTTTCAATGCCATATTTTAGTAAATCTTGTTCTAAATCCATTTTAATTATTTCTTCAATTATTATTCAAAAAAAATAAGCTGCAAAAGTAAAAAAATTAATTTACAGCTAAATCTGTTTTACTGTTTTTACAAGAAAAAGTTTAGCTATTTAGTGTCTGCCAGAAAATTAAATTATTTACAATTTGTACTTCTTAAACGATAGACAAAAAAAAAGCCCTGAAAGTTTCAGGACTTATAAAAATTATTTTTTATAAAATTCTACATTTTGTAAACCATTGCATTAATGTTCATTCCTGCTCCAACTGAAGCAAAAACAAAAGTATCACCTTTATTAATATTGTGGGGTTTCAATAGATTTTTTAATATTAAATCTAATAAAGTTGGTATGGTAGCAACAGATGAATTGCCCAACCATGCAATTGTCATAGGCATAATGTTTTCAGGAACTTCATCAATATCATAAAGGCTATATAATCTCTTCAATATTGCATCATCCATTTTGCCATTTGCCTGATGAATCAGAACTTTTGAGATTTCACTAATATGAGTATTACTTTTCTCTAAGCAATCCTTTATTGCCTGTGGAACTGTTTCAAGTGCATATTGATAAAGCTTCCTACCATTCATTTTTAGGAAAACGTCATTTTCATAACCATTGTCTGTGTTGTAGGATTCACCCATATATAACATTTGTGAAAATAAAAATGTGTCAGAGCGTGTTCTATGAGCCAGTATTCCAATCGGATTATCGCTTATTCTTGCTTCTAAAACAGCAGCTCCGGCACCATCAGCATACAACATACTGTCAACGTCATGTGGGTCGGAAACTCTTGATAAAGTATCTGCCCCAATAACCAATATTTTTTTTGCATCTCCTGATTTTATAAAATAATCCGCTTGAATTAAAGCTTGCAACCAGCCCGGACATCCAAAAGGCAAATCATAAGCTACGGTATTGGGGTTTTTAATTTGTAATTTATATTTTACTCTTGCAGCCAAACTTGGGACTATATCTAAGTGTTTATTATCAACACTTACATCTCCAAAATTATGTGCTACAATAATATAATCCAGATCTTCTTTTTCGATATTTGATGACAGTAAAGCTTCAATTGCCGCATAATAAGCAATATCAGAAGTAACTAAATTGTCAGTAACATATCTTCGCTCAGAAATAGTTGTAATTTCCAGAAACTTATCAATTATTTCCTGATTTGATTTAGTAAACTTGATTCCGTCTTTATCATAGAATTTATTGGTAAGAAAATCCTCATTTTTGATTCGTTCTGAAGGAATGTAATTTCCTGTTCCGGTAATTACACTGTATATTAACTCGTTCATATTTAAGCTTTGATTATTTTGCTAAATGTATAAGGTTGTATGAATGGCATTAAGATAGAAGAATTAAGTAAAATTAGTGCACCTAAAAAGCCTAGCTTAAACATTATATGTATAAAAAAATTTTGACAAAGATATAATTTTTTTTCAATGGATTAATTATAGTAATCTAAAAAATTGCGAATATATTACAACTCAAAGTAATAAAAAAATTGATATTAAATCAGTCCTATCAAAGCTTTACATTTGGGGCAAAAATTATGACTTTTTTGATCAATATCTTCAACGTAGGTACTTGGTCGCATAACACAGTTTGGAATATGACAGTGTATTAATCCAAATGTATGTCCTAATTCATGAATAACAACTTTGCTGAAACGATTAAGAAGAAGAGCATCATCCTTTTTAATTCCATATTGTTCGTTTCTAAGTCGATAAAGTGATGCTATTCCTGTGTTTCCTTTGAAAACTGCTTGTCCAAAAATATATGTAAGAATAGGAATAAATAAATCTACTCTGAATAATCCAATCTTTTTTAAATATTTATCAGAGAAACCCGGATCTATTTCTTTTATTATTTTGTTGCCATCATACTGTCTTCGTGTAGGATTATAAAACTCACTTAAATCCATGTGGCTCTCTTCAATATCAAGCTGAACATGAAATTCTTGAGACACATACCTGGCTATCTTTTCAAGAAAATCTTTCTCGAATTGTCCGTAAGAAATTAATAAAATATTTTGCTTATTCAATTGAAATCAAACTTAATTAACAATGTTCATAAACTATTATTGACTAGCCTTAAAATAAAATTCATCTTACAATGTACATTTTCGACAAATAAACAGACTGTTTTTATTTTGAAGGTTTTAAATCGTATTTTTTAATTTTATTATAAAGTGTAACCCTGTCCACTTTTAAAGCCTTAGCTGAGCGGGAAATATTCCAATCATATTTTTGAAGAATTTGTAGTATATGTTTTTTTTCGAGTTCGTCAAGACTTTCAATAGAATTGCTTATAATATCTTTTTCAAATGGAAGGTCTTTCAATCGGATTTCCTTATAGTTGCCAACAACAATTGCCCGTTCAATCATGTTTTCAAGTTCTCGGACATTTCCGGGGAAATCATATTCTGCAAGTCGTTTCAGAACAGCAGAGTCGATTGAAATAATTTCACGACTCATTGATTTGCAATATTTAGCAATAAAATAATTTACAAGCATAGGGATGTCTTCGATTCTCTCTCTTAGAGGTGGAACTGTAATATTTACAACATTTAATCGATAATAGAGATCCTCACGAAAGATTCCCTTTTGTACCATCTTTTTTAAATCTCGGTTTGTAGCACAAATGACCCTGAAGTCAGAAGTAATTTCCTTATTACCACCAACCCTTATAAAACTTTTTGTTTCTAAAACACGAAGTAATTCAATTTGCATTTTTGAAGAAATGGTTGCAATTTCATCGAGGAAGATTGTCCCCCCATCAGCCATTTCAAACCTTCCCTTACGGTTATACATTGCACCGGTAAAAGCTCCTTTTTCGTGTCCGAATAATTCACTTTCCAATAAACTTTCGGTCAAAGCCCCGCAATGCACACTAACTAATGGAAAAAATTTACGTGGTGAATTAGAATGAATCGCCCTGGCAATAAGTTCTTTCCCTGTGCCACTTTCCCCGGTAATAATAACCGGAGAACTTGATTTAGTTACTCTCTCAACTTCTTTAAGTACCTTTATCATTGCTTCACTGCTTCCAATCAGGTCTTCCACATTTTCTAAAGAAACGACTTTATTCCTAAGCACTTCGTTTTCTGATTTTAAGCTAATCTGGTTAGCTGCATTTCGAATTAAATGAGAAAGATCATCAGGATCGAAAGGTTTTGTTATATAATCATAGGCTCCATCTTTTAATGCTTGAACTGCTGTTGAAACGGATGCAAAGGCTGTCATTATTATTACAATTGAATCTTTGTTTAAAGCTTTAATTCTACGATGCATTTCCATGCCATCCATACCGGGCATTTTAATATCAGCTAAAATAATGTCAAAATTTTTAGATTCAAGAATTGATAATGCTTTTTTGGCGTTTTCAGCACAGTCAACCTGATATCCATCTTCGATGAACCAGTCGTATAATGAATTTCTTACTGACTCTTCATCGTCAACGATTAAAATTGATATGTCTGTTGTCATTTTATTTCTTTTGGTTTTTTAATCAGAGGTAATATTATAGATATAGTTGTTCGTTTTCCAAGTTCAGAATCTACTTCAATTTTACCGTTGTGACTTTGAACAATACCATGAACAATGGCTAATCCCAATCCAATTCCACTAACTTTTTGCTTGGCTGAGAAAAAAGGCTCAAAAATATGTTGTATGTCATCTTGAGCTATACCGACACCATTATCTTCTATCTCAAGTTTTATAGTATTATCATCGGGATTGCTCGTTCTCATAATTATTTCTGCGTTATCTGTAACGGCTTCTGAAGAATTTAGCAGTATGGCAACACAAGCCTGCTTTATTTGATTCTTACTGCAAAAAATCAAATCGGATGTAGCAGAAAAATCTTTTATAAAACTAATATCAGCAATCTTCATTTGGTGTCCCATTAGTGCATAAGCTTCCTCTAAAATTTTATGCATATTTTGTGATTCAAAATTTTGCTGGTCTTTTCTCGAAAAATCTAATAAACCTTTAACAATATCGCCACAACGTTTTGTTTCATCTTCAATCACTCTTAAATATTTTAACATAGACTCTTTAGTTGTGTTGTCTAAATCGAGTTTGCTTAGTTGTTTATTAACCAGTTTAGTGTAAGTTAAAATACCGGACAAAGGATTATTTATTTCATGTGCGACAGAAGATGATAATTTACCAAGTGATGCTATTCGCTCAACACGTATTAATTCATGTTGCATTTCCATCAATTCTTCTGACTTCTTTTGAACTTTATATTCAAGTTGTTGTGACCAATTTTGCAATTCTTTTGTTACTGACTGTATATTATCAAGCATTTCATTAAATGCAGTTGAAACCATCTTCATATCATTAAGTTGATATGGCTTTATCTCCAGTCTTGTACTTTTGTCACCTTTTGACACAGCTATACTGGCTTTAATTAGATTATTTAAAGGATGTTTGATGTTTCTTCTAGTGAAGATAATTAAAAATACTACAAGTAAAATAGTAGTCAAAGCAGCTAAAAGGAAAAAATCTGTTGATGATTCTTTCACAACATTATCAAGTTCTTTCAATGGAAGCCTTATTACAAAAGAGCCAAGGACTTCTTCGCTTTTAGGATGGGCATGACAATCGGCAGTATAACAGGATTTTTCATTTAAAATCGGCGATTTAATTAAAAGAAATCTGGATTCTCTGTCATTTTCGCACATTTGGCATTCATTATCAATATTTACGATTTTAAATGATTTCTCCTTTTGAGGAAACATGTTTTTAATATTCACATGACATTCCTTACAATTTGGATTATCATGTAAAATTGAATCGTTTGGGAGTGATGAGTAAACAAGGTTATCCTCAGCATCATACATATTAACATCTTTAATACTAGGCATAGTATTGATAATATCAAGCATGTGCTGATACAAAGCACCTTCAACTATTGAACCTATATTATTACCACATTGATGAATAACAGAATTCAAATATTCCTCATTTACCGACCTAAAAATAAAACCAAATGAAACAAATAGAATAACAGACAAAATGGTTATAATATACACTACTTGACCATAAATTGATGATTGATATTTTAAATACTTAATAAAGAATGACTTTATTTTACTTTTTTCATTATTGGATTTATCATTAAAAGCCATATCATCCCTGTTTTTTAATTTTGAATAGACGTTTGCAAACAATTTTATCAATTATGCAAAATACAAAAAAAACTGGTTGATATAACCAGTTTTTAAATTATTTATGTAACTTATTAAGTTAAAAATTCTTTTTGGAAATCCTTCCAAATTTCATTTTTCAAATCCGAAAGTGGATTTATTCTTAATTCACCCCCATCTTGTAATAAAACCGGAGAATTCTCAGTTGAACTATTTCCAATTGAAACTGATATAAAATCTTTTAATCTTTCCAATTCTTTATTCGACCATACAATTGCTTCATCGGCCAGGTAATAAGATTTTGTATCATCCACCCAATTTGAAGGTTTAATATTATAAATCCACCCTTTTTCATAAGGATCTTCATTTATAATTTCTGAGTTTTCAACTAGTATTGGATTCGCCTGCATAATTTCTCCTGAAATAGGTGAAAATATGTTGAGCTTTTTGTCATTTTGATTAATTTCTGTAATCAATTCTCCTTTACTAATTATATCACCCTGATTTTTAAGATTTTTTATTTGAATATCTCCAACAGTTTTAACCAGAAAATCATCAAGCCCAACCTTAGCTTCACCAGATTTTTCTAAATGAGACCAAGTATGATTTTTGCTGAAAAATATTCCCTTTGGAATCTTAAGAATGTTAGCAGAAAGAACATCCAGGGTTTTGTAAATTTGTTTTACAATCTTTGACTCTTTGTTTAATCTAATCCAGAAAGGGATTAATAATAAAAGGAAAGCAATAATAACCAAATATTCAATTCCCTTTGTGTCAAAAATATTGGTGTAAGTAAATCCGTCCATTTTTTTTATTTTTTATGCAATCACATATTATTTTAGCGAATGCTGGTTTTTAATTTTTTTCATTTACCCATGAAGGTGCATCACGCAGAATAGGCATTCTGTTTATAACCCATCTGAATATCCATATTTCTGTGAATATTACGGCCAGGGTAACAACAATTTCCATCCATGATGGATAATAATGGTTCACTGCATCCCACCTGAAACCAATTACAGAAACATTAAGTCTGTTTATTATGATTCCAATCATGGTTATTATAGCTGCAATTTTTATCAATAAAACGTTATTTTTACGATAACTGAAGTAAAATAATATCATAGGGAAAAGCACAAAACCTATCATTTCAGTAAGATACCAATACCCCATTGGAGTGTTTATTAAATCCCAGTGTTTTCCATGAATAAATACAAGAACTTGAAGAAAAAAGTATGCAAACATGGCTCCGGTACAGATTTTTGATAAACCTCGTATTAAGCTATTGTGCTTTTTATGATTTTTTTCACTAATTTGCTTAAAAAACACTTTATTGCTAATAGAGCCTTCAAATATTACCATTGAAAGTCCTGCAAAAATGCTTGATACAAAGAACATAATTGGAATAAATTCGGAATACCAAAGTGAATGAATTTTGCCTTTTGCCATTAGAAACAAAGCTCCCAATCCTGATTGATGTAATGTGGATAAAGTGATACCGAAAATAACTGCACCAATTGTCATACTTGACAGGATTACACGTGCACGCCTTGCTCCAAGCCATTCTGCAATAACAGGTGAAATTTCAATCAACATTGCGATTATATAGAGTAAAAAATGCCAGGCAACCAGGAACAAAACAGAGCTTGTGCCAAAACTGTTTCCTATAATTGGATTAATGACATTCCATGGTCGCCCAAGGTCAAGTAGAAGTGCTCCTGCATAAAATATATATGCCAAAAACCCATTTAAAACAGTTACCCTGACAATGGACTTATAATCTCGCATATTCAGAATATACACCATAAAAGTTATTACATATGCCCCGCCGGCAAATGCAACACCGGTAACCACATCGAAACCTATCCATAAACCCCATGGAACTTCCTGGGTTAGATTTGTTATTGAGCCGATTCCTTTCCAGAAACGAATAACGATTAATCCTAGACCTAAAAGCATAATTGGTAAAGAGATGATATTAAAAGGAGTAAAAAACTTACCCTTTGGCTTAAGTTCTTTTAGTAAGAATTTCCATATGGAATTACCATAGTTATCTTTTGCTATTGTAGAATCTATATTACTCATTTTCTATTTCTTTAGTGTGATTATTTTTAGTTGCTTGACGTAATCCTAATAACATTGCCGGCCATAAGACAAATATTGATGGGACGCTATAAAGAAATCCTTTAGATAATTCAGGGTAAGACGATTTTTGAACTTTTGTATTAAGCCCTAATTCATCAAATGGAACTGTAGCTATCATTAAAAGACCTGTACCACCAGCTTCATGTTCTCCATAAATTTCATGATGATATACTTCAGGATTAGCATATATACGAGCTTTAGCAATTTCAATAAGGTCTCTTCTTTTTCCGAATATTATTGCTTCAGAAGGACAAGCATCAACACATGCCGGAATCTCCCCTTCCTGGAGAAGTTCATAGCACATCCTACATTTTTGAATTTTTGGATTTGGGCTATTATATTCAAATTTTGGCACATCAAATGGGCAGGAAATCATACAGAATCGACAACCCATACATTTGTCTTCACGCCAAATAACCGGACCTTCCTCAGTTTTGTACATTGCTTGTGTTAAACAAGCCGAAGCACATGCAGGATTATTACAATGAAAACATGAACTTCTCATATACTGTTCGCCTTTTGAAGTTTCAAAACTGTTTATAACCACACGCCTTGTCTCATCAGTTTTTCGCACAAGACCAACTTCTGGGAAATCAGTTGAATAAGGCATTTCGTATTGGTCAGAACAGGCATATTCGCAATTTTGACAAGCAGTGCAAAGATTTGAATCATAAAGAATGCCATAGAATTCTGTTATGTTGTTTTTCTTTTTTGTTGCCCCAAAACTCTTCCCGACCGCAAGAGTGACTCCAGCAAATCCAAGGGTTTTAAAAAAATTTCGTCTATTTATTCCCATAATTATAGAATTTAGTTTATAATAATTTTGATTGAAAATATGATTATCTTGAAGTGTCAATAAAATTGGTTTGAAAATCCTCCCATACTTCCGGTTTAAGATTTGTCAAGATATTATCTTTAAGCTCACCACCATCCTGAAGCACATGAGCATAATCAACTGTATATGGGTTTACATAAACCGAAAGAAAATCTTTTAAACGGGAGAATTCATTTTTCAACCATTCTTTATATTTTTTCTCCATAAATAAAAATTGAATTTCTCTTAACCAATTTGTTGGTTCAATCAGATAAACCCATCCATCTGAATATGGAGATGAATTTATTAAGGATGATTTTTTTTCAATTATTTTGTTTTGGGCTGTAATAGTACCCGAAATAGGAGAATAAATATTTAATTGTTTGCCATTTTGAATAATGGAAAGAATTTGTTCACCTTTTTTAATTTTATCTCCTTGATTTTTCATTTTTATGCGTGTTATAGGTCCAGTGATATGATTAAGGAAATCATCTATTCCTATTCTAGCAATTCCGTCTTTTTCCATAAAAACCCATGTATGAGTTTTGTCAAAATACAAGCCCTTTGGCACACTTACAGAGTCTTCATTAAAAACGCCAGACTTTTCTAAACCGCTATCAATACTTGCTGTTTTTTTATATTTCATACGTCTAATCAAAGCATTCAAAATAAAAGCACCCACTATTAATACAACAAGTATTATTATTAAAATTTTTGAAATTGCATTATTATCATTTGATGCACTAGTCATTACTTTATTATCTAGCAATACATCTAAATTCTGTTGTCTTTCTACAGCCAAAAGATTATTATAACCATTCGGATTGAGAAATTGCTGTCCGTCTGAAAGAACCCATTTTAAGAAAGCTACTTCAATTTCATTCGTAGGTCTATTCTTGGCAATAGTATAAAAGCTGTTTATTAAAGTTTTTGGATATTTTCCAATCCATATTCCCTGAGAAAAATCATTCAAATCATCATATATTTTTTCCATATAATCTATTTTCCCATTACCATTTTTATCTATAGGCAGTAATTTCACATTTTCGACAATACTTTGATTTGTATAATCAATAATGCTTGTCATTTTACAAAAACCTATCGCATAAGGATCTTTTTGAATAGAAGCAATTAATTCGCTATCACTTTTTACTTTAATACCCTTAATTATACTTTGATTTACTTTTAAATAATCCGCAACTACATTATTTACAGATCCGTCATCAATCATATAACAGTTAAGTGGAACATTTTGGTCATTTCCGAGAATTGTTCCCCACATTATTTCTTCAGAACTAGTGAAAGCTTGAATGAATTTTTCAGATGAAACACCTTGTTTATAAATTTCATCCAAATATGGATTTTTTGAATTAATAATTGGAACTGTAACATCACGTCCAACTTTCATTTGCCATATTGGATTAGTATTCAATTTTGAATAATACTCTTTCGAAATAAAGCATAAATTTTTATCACCATTTAAAGCTTCTGCAATAGATGATTCTGATATTTTAATTACATTAATTTTTAAATTGGGATGTAAGATGCAAAATTCGCCTGCCCAAATAGTTGTAAGATTGTATAAATCGGGAATACAGTAAACATTTGTTTCACCTTTTAGTGAAGGATTTTGAGTAATCTCATCATTGCTACTTGCAATGCTAAAATTTAGTAATAGAAAACTGACAAATAATAAGGTAGTTGCTTTCATGGTCTTTAGTTTTAAATTCATTATATTAAAAATTTATTTGGTCCTGAAACTGAATTATTAAGTTTTAATTTCATACGTGATTTCGAGTACTCAACTACAATGCCAAAGAAGAAATAAGACCATATTGTGCTGTTTAACTGTCGTTTAAAGATACATGTGTTTAAGAAATACACAAAACAAAGTGCTGAATTAATATACATCTAAAAATGATTTTTCCTTTATACTCACGTCTATCATGCCTTTCGAGAGCTTTGTATATATATTACACACCTGTTGAATAATACAACAGTAGTGTTATTTTTTTGCAAGAAAACAAGCTTAGAATAATTATTTTATTAACTGATTATTAAGTGTATATAACAGCTTTTTGCAACTAATTTATACATAATCAAAAACTAAAAAAGAAAAAAGAAAATCGCATTTATTGAAAGCTGGAATAAATATGAACAACAGGATTAATTAGAAAAATAACTTCACTAAATGCTTATTGATACTTGCGAATTTTAACTTTAATTTTAGATTTAGCTTCTATTATATTATT
>JAIPBB010000098.1 GCA_021739805.1 Saprospiraceae bacterium
ACCCGACATCAATGCAATAAAAAAGAAAACCCATAAAGAATTGTCCTGAGGATCGGAATTATTTGATTCAATTGCGTCGTCTGGCGTCTGCACATTTGTTGTATTTGCTGTCCCGTTACCCAAATCTTTAAACTCAAATTCTATGTCGGTCGGTGGCAGGCATTGGGCATCATCACAGCTCATAAATTCAATGCTTCCCTTTACGTTTACAAGTGCATTTTCGGCAATTTTTATTTTTTGGGTAAAATTCGCTTCATGCGAAAAATACCGGGTCATTATTTCAAAATTGGGATCAAATATTTCAATTGATTCCGATTCTTCAACGATACCCATAAATTCAACATTTGCATTTTCTTCAAAGGTAAAAAGCGTTGCCGGAGGTTGCATCTCAATTTTTTGTGAGTACAGGTGCCAGGGCTCATCAATTTCAGCTTTAAAGATGAGTTCATACTCATTGTTCCCTAAATCCTTGCTGGAAAAACTCCATTGAACGGGTTCAAATATTTGGCCGATTCCGGATATTGAAACTAACGCGAGCAAAAGGGTTAAAATGTATGTTTTTTTCATCAAATTTTTCATTAGTAGTTATAAAAGATTCGTAGAATAAGGCCGCAAATTTACTAAAAAATATGCAAAAACACAGTTGCGATTTTGTCAATTAACTATTTTTTAACACACTCAATTTGAATTACTTCTCTTGTCTTATTGGTAATTTTAAAGCGGTTATCCATTTGATATCCAATTATCCAAACCATTTCGTCACCGGAACACAACAACCAACAATCCTCCTTTTCGAATAAAGAAAACTTTTGGTCGATAAAATAATCACTTAACTTCTTTTTAAAATTACTTCCTAAAGGATAAAAATAATCTCCTTCCTCCCATTTTCTGATACACAGAGGAAATCTTAATTTTGACCGATCGAGGCAGGCCTTATTTTTATCTGTAGAATATTTAAAATCAGGCTTCTTATAAAAGCTATTAAAAATTAGCTGAACAGGTTCCGAAATTTTTTCAGTTCCTTCATCGATACAATATGTTTTAGTCGCCTCAGTTTTTATCTTTCTAATGATTAAAAAGTCCCGGTCTTTCAACAATCGATGGGTTTCTGTATAAAATTGCTTACCTGAATCAGTGTTAAAACTTTGAATGATATCTTCGCAGGCACTAAAGCTAAATCCAAATTCTTTGATAAGTTCAAAAAGATAGGTTGAAATCGGATTCAGCTTCTTGAGTTTTTCAATTTCAATTTGAACAGAAGTATCCTTTTTTATGAGTAATTCTTGCCTGGTCTTTAAAATTTGTTGATTATAAATTTGTTCGGCTTCTGCAAATCGCTGGATGTTTGCTTCAAAAATGTTGGCATAATCAGCATCAATGTCCTCCATGGCCGGCAATAAGATATGCCTGATTTTATTGCGTAAATATTTAGTGGCGGCATTGGATGAATCTTCCCTGAATTTCAACTTATATTTCTGCTGAAACTCAACAATTTCTTTTCGATTTGCAAATAAGAGCGGACGAATAATATTACCATTTTTGGGTAAAATTCCATGCAGGCCCGAAATGCCTGTTCCTCTTAAAAGGTTAATAAAAAAGGTCTCCACCTGGTCGTCCTGATGATGGGCGGTGGCAATAAAATCATATTCATTTTCGGTACGAATTTTTTCAAACCACTCGTAACGCAAATCGCGGGCTGCCATTTGGGTAGAAATTTTTAATTCTTTCGCAACTTTAGCAGTTTCGAATTCAACTATAAATAACGGAACCTGGTACTTTTTTGCCAGGCTTTCAACAAAACGGGCATCTCCATCAGATTCTTCGCCCCTCAGTTTAAAATTGCAATGGGCCATACCAAATTTCAGACCAGCCTGATGAAAAAGCTCACACATCACAACCGAATCCATGCCTCCACTTACCGTAAGCAGGATTTTATCGCCTGTCATAAACAGTTTATTTTTTATAATGAAGGTTTTAATTTTGTCGAGCATATTATATATTGCAAAATTAACAAATGGATGGTATAATGATACAGAAAGTATGTAATTAGGTGAGTTTAAGAATAATATTTATAATGTATCTCCTCATATGACTTTATAAATAATGCTCCTTTAACTATAACTCTCTCTACTCATTCATTATCATGTCTGGGCTTACAGGATGAATTATGAAGAGTAATCATTTCATTCTTATTGATAGAATCCAAGTTTTTCCATTTATAAAGTCGCACACTAATATCTCTGACTTTGCTAATATTTTTAAATGGGCAATCATTCTTTTCATCTAATCTCGGACACTTAAAAAATAAAACAAATTTGAAATATCACAAAATGTTTACAACTAAAAGACGGATTTACTAGAAATACAATACCAAAGTTTATTGAAGAGCTTATTACTGATTACTGCCTTACAAGTTACAAAAATGAACTTCCAGAAGTTTACAATAGTTCGATTATTAAATCTTACTAACGTCCAGCTATTTCATCATTTCAACTTTTTTATTCAGTAAATTATCAATAAAACTTCTGGTTTCATCAGATGATGGTCGAGGGGCTTTTTGTGTAATTATTTTCCCATTGACATCCAACATGATTGACCTAGGAATCATGCCAATGCCATAAAATTTTATAAACTCTGAATCAAAACTATTATCTGCAAATAATTGAACTCCACCAACATTTTCTTCAGCAACCATCGTTCTCCATTTGTCATAATCCTTTTTTGAGTCAACAGAAATACTTACAAACTCAATATTCTTACCTCTATACTCCTCAATTAATGCTTTTAAAGCAGGGATTTCTTTTTTGCAAGGACCACACCATGTTGCCCAAACTTCAATATACAATAGCTTCCCTTTTAAATCTCTTAAAGAAGTTTTACCACCCTTATGATTTTCATAGTTAAAATCGGCAGATACCATTTCTGGTTTTGTAGTATTTATTGAATTATATCTTGAAGTAAGCTTTTCTTTCATTTTATCATCAGACAAAAGTGCTAAAATCTTAGTGTAATCATTTTCGTAATTTTCATTATTTAAACTTATTTGTCGAAAAAGCATGCTTACAATTTGATCTTTAATTTTTTCACTTTTTATATCCTTAATCGCATTTGCAGCCAATTCAATAAGTGATATATTTGGGTCTTTCTTCAACGCTTCAGTAGAGGTAAGTCGCCAGTTCTCAATAATTAAAGAACGATAGCTTTTATCGTTAATAAATGATTCTTCATCATCAATATCCATTTGCAATATTGGAGAATAATAATCCGATGGTAATTCAGGATGTTTCTTAGTATGATAATGTACAAATTTATCATAGTTATATCTGGTTAGCAAATAATCATATTCAATAAGTTTTCTTTGGATTTCTTTATCATTTCCAGTCAAGCCTGATTCTTCTAGTAATGCTAGAAAAGCCTCCTTATTCTTTTTGATTTTTCGCAAGAAGTCATCAATTGGAACCACGAAAAACTCTTTTGCATCACCTACTAATTCATTTTTCAAGATGCCTTTTGCTACCTGAAAATTATTAACCTCGCTACCTTTCCCTTTATAGTGAATGGACTTGTAAAAATCATCCGAATCAATGCTTACATTTAAGTTGTATCCTTTTCTCAAAAACATAGTACTATAAGACCTTCCAATCTGGAAGAAATAAGTTCCGGGCATAGCAATAAATAAAGTATCCATGAAATTCCCTGATTTATCTATAGTGACTTCTTTTATAAAACTATTATCATGATTAATTATTTTAATTATTAATTCATTGGTGTTTTTAATATTGCCTGAATACAGCACATAAGAAAGTTCATTTTGTCCAAAGGAAAAAAGTGATGTACATAATAATAATAGAGTTATTTTTTTCATTTCATATATTTTAAATAAAGTAAGCTATATGAAAAAAGGTCAAATAGCTTACTTTTGATAGTTAATAAAATTCTAATATCCTTGATTTTGTTGATCTGCAGTAATATTAACATTCGCGTCTATCTCAGCTTGAGGGATAGGTAAAATTGTAAAATTACTAGGGTAGCTGATATTAATAGGCAAACCAGCAAATGTACTATATTTAGTAAAGCTTTGCTTTTTACGAGTTAAATCAAACAAACGGTGACCCTCGAACATGAGTTCTTTTCTTCTTTCAATCTGAATAACATTTTTAAGTGCATCACCTGATTCTGTATAAATTGTTGCGCTTGGATTAGCTCTTAAAAGAATCGCATTAACAAATGTTCTTGCATCTTCTTCATTCTGTGCTCCTCCCATTTCAGCCAATGCTTCTGCTTTAATTAAATACATTTCTGAAAGTCGGATGACTGGTACATTATTATCTCTAGTCAGATAAGCTGGATATTTAAGAACTTTATTCGCTACAATTAAACTTTTTCTTACATCATCAGCTCCTATTGCAGTATATAAATCATTGGTTGCATTAAAACGGGGGCGACCGTATAAATAGGGTAATGAATTAATAGATGGGTTGTCGGTAGCTGTATTTACCAATGAAAAAATGGATTCAGTACTATAATCAGATGACCAACTTGAAATATAATTAGCATTCGAAACTAAAGAATAAGACGCTCCAATTACTTCAGTAGCTAATCTATCCGCTTCACTCCAATTTTCCATATATAAATAAATTCTGGCTTGTAAGGCCTTTGCTGAATTTTTATTTAAATAATAAGTTGATGAAATATCATCTCCAATCATACCAATTCCTTTTTCAATATCGGCCAAAATTTTATCATATACTTGCGCTGTAGTACTTCTTGCCGGACTTACAATTTCAATCCCAACAAGATCTTCATCAACTATTGGAACCCCAGGATGAGAAGCATCAGCTGTAAAATTATAGGGTTGTGCAAACAATCGTTGCATATCAAAATAAGCAAGTGCTCGTGTTACGTATAGCTGCCCAATTAATTTATTCGCTTCAATCTGATCTGCTCCAAAATCAAAATTTTCAGCTTGTCTAATTATTATTGAAGTCTGCGCAATAAGAGAAGCTATTTTGTCCCAAACTCGCTTAACATCTGCATTATCAGCTTTCGTTTCATACTTATCTATGTCTCGAAAAACAGTATAGGCAGCTTGAACATTATCTGACATTACATCAGAGAGCATCACAAAGTAACCACCATAATAATACATATCTTGTAAAATGTTATAAGCACCTTTAATTGCTGATTCAAAAGAAGAAAAGTCGGTAATTACATTTTCTGTAACTATTTTGTCGTAAGGGTCTATGTTTAAGAATTCATTTTTATCACACGAAATAAGTGTAAATAAAAACAATATCATTAATATATATATTTTTTTCATCTTAGTGTTTTTTATGTTTTTAAAAACTGAACTTAATTGGCCTAGAATGAAGCATTAAGCCCAAAATAAACTGTTTTAGCCAATGGGGCATTAAAACTTGCTCCACCAGTTATGCCTCCAATTTCAGGATCATTATCTAATGTATCGTCTTTTACATAAGTCCAAATATTATCAGCACTTACATATAATCGCAAGCTTTTAATAAATGTTTTTTCTAATATTTTGCGAGGGAAATTATACGATAATTCAACTTTCTTTAAACGAATAAAGCTAGCATCATGAAGCCATCTTGATGAGGTGTTTAATGATCGTGAATTGAGATAAACATATTTAGGAACATCAGTAATGTCACCTGGGTTTTGCCATCTTCTTTCATATACTGCTCTTGAAGTATTGCTATAGTCTCTCAAACCATTGTACCCATTATCATTTTGTGTAAGCCCGGCTGTTTCAAAAATTTGCCCACCCCAACTACTATATAATTGTGCAGTAAGAGAAAAATTTTTATACGAAAATGTATTGGTTAAAGACCAATAAAAATCAGGGGTTGTTTTTCCATGGTTGTATTTTACTGCTCCAGAACTACTAGTAGTAGTTGTTGTTTCCGTTTCATCTGTATAATACAATTCAACTCCAGTTTCAGGATCAACCCCAGCATATCCGTATAAATAGAGAGTATTAAAATCTTCTCCTATTTTTCTTAAGTAATTTCCAGAAATATTTTCATCTTTGTCTAATTCGGTTATCTCGTTTTTGTTGGTGGTAAAAGTAATTCCTGTTGACCAAACAAAACCATTATCTCTAGAAATAATATTTTTAGTATTTACAGAAATTTCAAAACCACTGTTTTTCATTCCTCCAAAATTCTTAAAAATATAAGTGTCTGCATTATAGGCAGACGCTCCTAAATTATACAACAGTTTATCTGTATTCCTATTGTAATATTCAATAAATCCAGAAACTCTATTTTTAAAAAGCGAAAAATCAATACCAACATCAAAAGTTGTGTTTTCTTCCCAACCTAATGAGGCATTTCCAGCAGAAGCAATTGTTACTGCGTTTTGTCCATTATAAAAACTAGTTCCAGAGAATGTCCCAATATAGTTAAAACTACCTATTTGATCATTTCCATTCATACCATAACTGGCTCTTAATTTTAAAAAATTAAACGCCTCAATATTCTCTAAAAAGCTTTCTTTATAGATATTCCAACCTAAGCCAACAGCATAAAAGTTTCCAAATCTTTTGTTAGGTCCAAATTTTGACGAACCATCTCTTCTTAAAGATACTTTCACCAAATATTTATCTTTATAAGAATATTCGGTGTTCAAAAACATAGAACTAATTGCTGTTTTGCTTCTTTTCGTATAAGTATCAACAGTCGTTCCATTGTCAAGTGTTTCAGCACCATCTCGTAAATTATTTACACTCACATTGGTTATTTTTGTATCAACTTCATTTTGCTCAACTCCCACAAAGGATCTGATACTATTATTTTCATCTAATTTTAAATCATACCTTAGTAAAGTTCTAGTATTCCATATAAGAATATTCGTGTTTTGTTGAATTCCAAAGCTTGAACCATTATTCAAACCTTTCCCAATATAATCTGGAAAATTATTATAATTCTCTGTAAATCTATAATTCCCACTTAGGTTAGATTCGAGTGTTAGTCCAGGAATTAATTCATAATTCAAATCCACTCCACCTCTAAAATCATTTGTTTCGAGCTTTCTTGTCTCATCAGTTAATATTCCCAATGGGTTAACGCCATAATTATAACTTAAATCATAAGAGCCATCATCATTAAAAACTTTAAAATCAGGACGTAAGGTATAAATACTTTTGAATGGGCTGTAATAAGAAGTCCCTGTTTCATAATTATCTGATAAGGTTTTCCCATAACTCATATTTGTTGAAACATTGAATTTTTTAGAAATTTCAGTATCATATTTAAGCCTGAATGTAACTCTTTCAAAATCTACATCTTTAATAGCTGTCTCGTTTTTTAAATAGCCTAAGGACATATAAAAACGATTTGCTGCTTTACCACCAGAAACAGACAAATTATGTTGTCTCATCTGTGATTGACGAGTTAATTCATCTCCCCAATTAGTGTTTTGATTAGCATTAAATGAATTTAAGCTTCCGCCTGGGTTTGATAAAAAAGCTAAAGCATCGACTTCTGTTGTAATTCCATTGCTTGTATTATTTATTAAACCTTCAACAAAAAGCTCTTGTAGTTCAACCGTATTTAGACTTTTACCTAAATTAGTAAAATCAGAAAATCCAACCTGAGTTGAATACGTAACCTTAGTAGTACCTGTTGTACCAGATTTTGTTTCTACAACAATGACTCCATTGGCACCTCGGGCTCCATATATACTGGCAGCTGCTGCATCTTTAAGAACTGAAATTGATTTTATATCATTTCCATTAATACTAGATAAATCAGAACCATCAATCGTTGGAACACCATCTACTACATATAAAGGACTTCCAGGAGTTAATATTGCAGGATCGCCTAATACAGTTGTTGGTGCGCCAAAACCCACAACTCCAACACCTTCTTGAAATGCGGATCCAACCCCTCTAATAATCACCTCAGGCACAGCTTGTGGATGGCTGTTGTTAGAAAGAATTTGCACACCAGCTATACTTCCTTGAAGGCCTTCTTGTAAGTTAGCCTTATGAGAATTTTCAAAATATGAATTAGCAACATTCTCAGCAGCACCCAGAAATTTCACTTTTTCAACTTTTTGATAACCTGTTGAAATAATATTTACCGTTGCCAATTCATTAACAGACTCTGTAAGTACAATAGTAATTTCAGTTTTATCTGTGAGTTCAACTAATTGAGAAGTAAATCCAATAAAACTAATTTTTAATTCGGATAATGCATCTTTAACCTTGATGGAAAAATTACCATTTACATCAGTAGTCACTCCATTCAGGGTTCCATTTTCCAGAACAGTAGCGCCAGGGAGTGGATATCCATTTTTATCGGTAACTTTTCCTTTGATCTCAATCAAACTTACATCAACTGTCTGAACTATTTTAACTTCCTTTGATTTTCGAATAACGATATAATCATTTTCGAGTACATACTCCAATTGACTGTCTTTAAAACAATCGGTAAGAATTGTGTTAATATCAGCATCGGTGACATCAAGGCTGACTTGATTCAACCCTTTAACATCATCAACCTGATAAATAAAACGATAATTGCTAGTCTTTTCAATTTCTCGAAACACATTCTCAATGGCCACATTTGTAAGTCTGAGACTAAATGTACCTTCTTTTTGTCCATTTGCCTGGGCACTGATTACCCATAAAAACATGGTTAGAATTAATGATAATTTCATAAAAATTAAAAGTTTTCTTCTCATTCGCGAATCGCGAAAGTTCACATGTAAATTTTTTTTCATAAATTTGAATGTTTGTTATATAATATCCGGTGTTCAAGCTCCGGGTTAACTTACTTAAAAGGGATTGGGTTCAAGCAATCCCTTTTTTATTTTAAATGTTTTTTACACGAATGGTTTTGCCACTAAATTCAAAACTTACTTTTTGGGTTTTTTCCAACAAATCCAGTATTTGAGTAATCCCGGCTTTTCGTTCTACATTCCCCCTGAACTTCATATTCTTCAGATAATCGCTTTCAAATTCCACCTTAAAATCATACCAACGCGATAATTGATTAAAAATATTTTCCAAACTATTTGAACTAAAAATGTAATAGCCATCCTTCCAGGCAATAATTGGATATGTATCCACTTCTTTTACATTAATTTTTCTATTTACATCAATAATTACTCCTTGCTGGCCCGGGTTTAATTTTACACTCGACTCGGTATCAAATTTATGGCGCAGACATACACTCCCATTAACTAAAGTTGTTACGTTAGTCTCTTCATCGCTATATGAACGAATATTAAAAGATGTTCCTAAAACCTGAACCATTCCTTTTTCCGTATTTACTATAAAGGGGTGTTCCACATTGTGAGCAATTTCGAAATAAGCTTCTCCACTTACTAATTCAATAACTCTATTTTTACCGATAAACTGTTTAGGATATTTAATAGTAGTTTCTGAATTAATCCAAATTTTTGATCCATCCGATAGGTTTAATTCAAATTCACCTCCCTGAGGAACAATTAAAGTATGTATTTCTTCACTTTGTTGAGTATTTTCATTTTTCACTGCATCTGCATATATCAGTGAACTCCCTTGCACTTTAATTTCGATACTGCTATCTGCAACACTAACTTCATTTCCATCTAATACATAGATTTTCCCTTCTTCAACAACAAGTTGGGGTTTTGAACTCTCTGGTATCACATTGGCAATAAATTCCGATTTGGTATCGGTAAATGGTGCTTCATAATTTAATAGAAGATACGTGGCAGTAAGCAACGGGATAAGAACGGCTGCTGCAATCTGGGAGTATAAAGAAGCCCTTTTTTTAAATTTATCCTTACTTATTCGTTTTGTCTGATCAAGCCATTTCTGCTTTATATCAATACTTCTACTTCGCTTTAATTGTTCATCAAGGTATTCTTTTTTACGGACATTCTGGTATAACAAATAGATGTCATTATTTTCTTTTAAGAGTTTGTCCACTTTACTCTTATCAGAATCAGACAATTCATCTTTCAAATGCAGCAATAAAAGTTTACTGATTTCAAGATTTTCTTCAATCTTTCTCATTTAATTAATAATATATTGTTTTTCATCACTTCCAATGAATCGATTTTTATAGCTATTCTTTATAAAGTGTTCAGATTTGATTTAGGGTGAACGAATTGCAAAATATTTTTTTAATGATTAAAAAAACGCATCAAATTTAATGAGCAACAATAAATATAAACTGTTTTTTAAATGATCACGTAAAAATTGGCGGGCTTTTAATTTATGTGTCTTTACCGTATTTACACTAATATTTAATTCATTAGCAATTTCATCTTGTGATAACCCATCCAAAAAATGCAGAAATACGTTCTTGCGCTGTTCTGGCATTGAATTTATCAAATTGTTGATTTCTCTTACCATTTCCTCTTCAATCATGATAATTGAATCATCAATCTGAGGTTCGTATTCCCTTATCCTTTTCTCTAAAAAATCTACTTTTACTTTTTTATGACGTATATGATTCATGCATCTATATCGTACAGCAGTATATAAATAATTTGCAATTTTGTTTATGTAAACTTCATCTCTTTTCTTCCACAGATCAAGAAATATTTCTTGTACGACATCTTCGGCAAGCTGATTGTCATGAATAATTCTGACGGCATAGTAATACAACGATGAAAAGTATTCCTCAAAAATTATTTTGAAGTGCGTTTCATTTTTAATTTTGAAAAAGACATTCCCAGAATTTACTTCCTTATTGTTCACAAGACAAATATATAAAAAAGCAAATTATTCTATTGCTCCTCAGATAATATCTATTTTATCTTCTCTTCACTCTGAAAAAACTTGAGTATCCTAATAGAATTTAAGAAGAATGCAATTTCACAAAAAAAATCACAAAAAAGCCATCACCAGAAAAGCAATGGCTTTTTTTACAAACCTAATTTTTAACTATGAAACGTACGAAACATTATCTAAAGCGAACCTTTTATATATTTTAATATTAACCTACATTATATAAGACAAACAAGCATCCAAAAAGAGTGATTGATATTTGATTATTATATTAAAATTGACTTTGTGAGCCCACCTTAATTTAAATAAAAAAGCCCTCATTCAAATAGAAGAGGGCTTATAATATTATTAAAATAACATTTAAATTTCCCAGGTGCTTCCACTCATCAGCAGGTCATCCACACATTTAAAAGGTGATTTTTGCTTTGCAACCTTTATTGATTCGGTCATCAGGTCTTCATAAGTATCGGCAGGAACGGCCCTGATAATTCCCAATGCAACCGGGAATTCGGGAACCTGCATTTTTGATAACATTACATGTATTCCCGGATCTGGGGTTGTGGGGTCATGAACCAACAAATCATCAACTGTAACTCCATTTTCACCGATCACCACCGTTTCAAGTTTTGTACCCCTTAAAACAATCCCCTTGTTTCGATCTTTCCCGTAAACCATTGGTTTTCCGGCTTCAAGCAACAGTTGGTTGTCATCTTTTGTTTCTCTTCCGGTTACCAAGGCATGAACTTTATTATTAAAAATAACACAGTTTTGAAGGATTTCAACGACAGAAGTCCCTTTATGTTTTGCCGATTCCACCAAAATCTCAGTCATCATTTTCGGATTGGTATCCACTGCCCTGGCATAAAATTTACCCTGGGCCCCGATAATCAATTCACCCGGATTGAAAGGCTCATCAAAAGTACCCTGTGGAGAGGTCTTTGTAATGCTTCCTTTGGGTGTCGTTGGTGAATACTGACCTTTGGTAAGTCCGTAAATTTTATTATTAAAAAGAACAATATTGATATCAATATTTCGCCTGACGACATGTATAAAATGGTTCCCGCCAATGGCCATGCTATCACCGTCTCCGGTAATCATCCATACGCTCAACTTGGGATTTGCAATTTTAACGCCAGAGGCAATGGCGGCTGCGCGACCATGAATCCCGTGAATTCCATAGGTATTCATATAGTAAGGGAAACGGGAAGAACAACCGATACCCGATACAACCATAAAATCCTCTTTCCTGACACCAAGCTGCGGAAATACTTTTTCCATTGCCTTTAAGATGGCATGGTCTCCACAGCCCGGGCACCATTTCACCATCTGATCGCTAACAAAATCATCGCTGGTAAGCTGCGGAATGTTTTGCATGTCTATGTGTTGCTCTTCATTCATGATGTTTGCTCATTTAAAATGGAAATAAATTTTTCTTCTAATTCAGAAACCATAAATGGCAATCCCTGAATTTTATTGTATTGTTGATAAATGAAGCCGGGATGTTTCATTCTTAAATAGTTTACAAACTGACCGTTATTCAATTCGCAAACAAGAATTCTTTTAAATTTTTTGAAAATCTCAGCAGTATTTTTTGGCAATGGATTGATATATTTAAAGTGAGCAAGACTGATTTTTTTACCTTCGGCCTGCATTTTCTCAACCGCAGTTAACATTACGCCATAGGTTCCGCCCCAGCTTACCACCAATAAATCTCCTTCATCCGCTCCTATTAAATTTTGTTCGGGAATGTAATTAACCACACGCTGCACTTTTTCTTCCCTGATTTGTGTCATCAATTGATGGTTCATTGGGTCGTGCGAAACATTGCCGCTGATATTTTCTTTTTCCAATCCACCAATCCTGTGCCTTAACCCTTCGGTACCGGGAACTGCCCACATTCGACTAAGTTTTTCAGCATCTCTTTTATAAGGCTTGAAATTTTCATCGTTTGCTTTTGCAAGCGGGGGTATAATTTTTGGCAGGTTAGCAAGTTTTGGAATTTTGAAAACTTCTGATCCATTGGCAAGCGCACCATCGGTAAGTAAAATTACGGGGGTCATATGCTCAACAGCAAGTTTTGATGCTTCAAAAGCTGAGTAGAAGCAATCTTCCGAAGTAATTGCTGCAACTACAATCACCGGTGCTTCTCCGTTTCTTCCGAACAGTGCTTGCATTAAATCAGATTGCTCCGATTTTGTAGGCAATCCGGTTGACGGGCCACCGCGTTGAACATCCACAATCACCAAAGGGAGTTCTGTCATTACTGCTAAACCAATGGCTTCACTTTTCAATGACAAACCCGGACCGGAAGTTGTAGTCAAAGCCAACGATCCGGTATAACTGGCTCCAATGGCAGAACAGATACCTGCTATTTCGTCCTCGGCCTGAAAAGCTTTACTGTCGAATTCTTTATATTTCGTGAGCTCCTGTAGAATTTCTGAAGCAGGAGTAATTGGATAAGATCCTAAAAATAATTGCAGGCCTGATTTTTCGGCTGCTGCCAGAAAACCCCATGCTGTGGCAATGTTTCCTGTAATGTTCCGATAAACACCCTTTTCCAGGGCAGCAGGCTGAACATTATAGGTTTGACTGATGGCTTCGATATTTTCACCGAAGTTATAACCAGCCCTTAATACCCGTTTATTAGCCTCAACAATGATCGGGTTTTTCTTGAACTTCCTTTCAAAAAAGGCATTGGTTTTATCGAGTTCCCTGTTAAACAGGTAAAGAACGATTCCCAATGCAAACATATTTTTACTCTTAAGCGCAACTTTGGTATCCAGATCGAGCTCTTCCACGGCTTTTTTAGTCATGGTAGAAACAGGGGCTTTGATCACATTAAAACCGTTTAATGTATCATCTTCAAGTGGATTATTTTCATAACCTGCTTTTAGGAAACCCTTTTCAATGAATGTATCCGTATCCACAATAATGGTGGCATTTGGTTTTGTCCACTTTAAGGTGGCTTTTAGAGAGGCAGGGTTCATGGCAACCAACACATCGGCCAAATCTCCGGATGTGTGAATATTGGTATGCCCAAAATGAATTTGAAACCCCGAAACACCAGCCACTGTTCCCTGGGGTGCCCTGATCTCTGCAGGGTAATCCGGAAAGGTGGCAAAATCATTACCAGCGAAAGCCGCTGAATCTGAAAACAATGCGCCTGTTAGTTGCATCCCGTCACCGGAATCACCCGCAAATCTTAGTACAACATTGTCTAACTCTACAATTGGATTCTTTTTCGTATTATCCATCATTTGATGTTTGTAAAACAGGGCAAAGTTAAATCATTTATTTCTGTTAAATCCAACTTAACACTCACTTTTTTCGCGAACACTGTTATTTAATTAACAAGAGCTTTCAAGGCATATATCTACCTGTATTTCTGATTTTTACTGCTATTTTTTTGTTTTAAAAAAACGCAACTTCTTATTTTTGACTGATTATAAATAAGAATTGACATTTTTTGAAGTGTTTATGAATCAGCGTGTCTGGAGTGTTTAACATCTTCAATACCCGTTATTTAGAATGCATATAAATTAATTAATGGAGGTTTGATTCATAGAATCTCATTATATTTGCACAATCATATTTATCAATTATTAACATAAAATAAAAGATCATGGCTTATAAAATAAGTGACGATTGTACAGCATGCGGTACCTGTATCGACGAATGTCCGGTTGATGCAATTTCCGAAGGTGACATTTATGTAATTGACCCTGACATCTGTACTGACTGTGGTTCTTGTGCAGATGTTTGTCCGGTTGAAGCAATTGCACCCGAATAAAATAAAGCTATTGCAAAGAATTGTTTAAAAGTTCATCCAAATGGATGGACTTTTTTTTTGGTAATTTGTGAAACAATTAACTGTAAGTACAAGTAAACAAGATGGTTAATTATTATTACTTTTGCATTTTAAAAGCGAATATTGCCAATGGACAAATTTTCCTATTTACACAATATAGATCCGGATGTTATTGAAGATCTGTATCAAAATTTTAAACAAAATCCGGAATCAGTTGATTCAAGCTGGAGAATGTTTTTTGAGGGATTTGAATTTTCGAGAACCAATTATGCTGAAGCAGCAACGGATACAAGGGTATATCCTGATGAATTTAAGGTTATTAACCTGATTAATGCTTTTCGGCAAAGGGGGCATTTATTCACAAAAACAAATCCGGTTCGTACCCGCAGAAAATATAGTCCGACCCTCGACATTGAAAATTTTGGACTGACGAAATCAGACCTCCAGAGAAGTTTTCAGGCTGGAAAAGAAATCGGAATCGGGAGAAACACACTTCAGCAGATCCTTAATCACCTGAATAAAACTTACTGCCAGTCTATAGGGGCCGAATATGCCTACATCAGGACTACTGAAATTCATCAATGGCTACAGGAAAAAATGGAATCAACTCAGAATTCTCATTCCTTTTCAGCTGAAGAAAAAAAATATATCCTTAAAAAACTGACCGAAGCCGTCGACTTTGAAAAATTCATTCATAAGCGTTATCCCGGACAAAAACGATTCTCCCTCGAAGGGGCCGAATCGCTCATTCCGGCTTTGGATGCCATTATAGAAAAAGGTGCAGAATTCGGCAATAAGGAATTTGTAATTGGCCTGGCCCATCGGGGCCGGTTAAATATTCTGGCCAATATTTTACGGAAACCGATTGGTCAGATTTTCAGTGAATTTGAAGGGAAAGAATATGATGATGAGACCTTGCTCGGGGATGTTAAGTACCATCTCGGATATACCTCCAATCAAAAAACAATCAAGGGCCATGACGTACAATTAACCCTCTCTCCCAACCCCTCTCATCTTGAGGCTGTAAATCCGGTTGTTGAAGGAATTGTAAGGGCCAAGATGGATCACGATTACCAGGGTGACACTAGTAAGATTACACCCATCCTCATTCACGGAGATGCTTCCATCGCAGGCCAGGGAATCGTTTACGAAGTGGCACAAATGGCAGGACTGGAAGGATACCATACCGGAGGAACCATTCATCTGGTAATTAACAACCAGATCGGATTTACAACAAATTACCTTGATGCAAGAACAAGTACCTATTGTACCGATGTGGCAAAAATAACCCAATCTCCTGTTTTTCATGTCAATGGCGATGACGTTGAAGCTGTTGTTTATTCCGTTTTATTGGCCATGGAATTCCGTTCCAAGTTTCA
>JAIPBB010000099.1 GCA_021739805.1 Saprospiraceae bacterium
CACATTTTCTACTTGCTTTTGGGTGTAGCCTAAAGAAGTGTTACCAACGTCTATTGATTTAACTTTTAAACATGGTACAAGTTTTTCACAAACTATTACTGTTTTATTTAAGTGTAACCTATAGGATACAGTAAAAAGAGCTCGTTTTGAGCTTATATATATTTTAGTTTCCTGATACTCAACAAAATTTAGTTTTGGTGAATAATCTGGATTATCAAGGTCAAAAACAGCTAAAAATCCTGTTTCTATAAATATCTCATAACTGTTATTAGTGCCATGCCATTTTTCTGTAATCATCCCGGCATTTCTTAACCTTTCTCTCTGTCGTTTAATTGCCGAAACAGAGCAATGTAAGCGTTCTGCAAGTATTTTATTGTTGGTACTTACAGAGAGTTTATCATAATTCACTTTTAAATATTCCGGAAGGAGATTATTATTGTTTAATCTTGAGCGGTACAACCTTACTAACTCATACATTAATTCGAAATGCCCACGCTTGAGCTTTTCATCGGAGTTTATTTTTTCTTCATTATATTTATCTCCACAAAGGTCAATTACTTTTTTCGAGATATTAAATTCTAAATGTGGTTTCATCTTTATTTAATTATGCGAGTGTGAGGGAACAGAATCTTAACTGATTTATTCCCTCACTTTCTAAAATACTCGCTTTCGGTTTCTTATTTGTTGCACTTTTAATGCATTTTCATTATGCCCTTAATCCATTTATCAGTCTTGATAATGTTTTATGCGAAACCATATATTTATTGCCAATGTATATTGCTTCTATGTCTTGATTTTTGGCCAGGTTTAAAAGTGTTCCTTTTTTTATACCACATAAATTTGATGCTTCGCCCAAGGTGTAGCTTTTCAGGTTAATATTATTAGAATATGCCTCTAATTCATTATTTGTCTTTACAAGCAGGTCTAACTGGTTTTTAAAAGCATTCATGTGATTAGCAATCGAATTTTCTACTGTTTCAATAATTCTTTTTTCTATACTCATAATAGTTCGGGTTTTTTTATACTTTTGTTTATAAATGAAATCGTTTAATCATTGCAGGGACAAAAGTATTTCGACTTGTTTTAACGACTTCCGCAATAAGCAGCATTAAGCTTCATTATGCTTTATTTCGCAGCAATCGGCAGTAATACGACTGAATAAGCAGGAATAAGCTTGAATATTGAGCAATAAATTTCTAATGCCCAGTAGGAGTATGAGTTAAGTTGCAGAAAAGATATTTGCAAGTTCTTATTAGTAATAAATAGTACCCTAACGGGTATAAAGAGAGTAAAATATAATAATTTGTACCCGAACGGGTATTTTCATAAAGATTATTGTTACATTTGTACCCGAACGGTTAATAAAATCAAAATGAAAGGGAATCAATCTAATCTAACAAATACGCTAAGCGTAGCATATTGCTTATATGTTTCCCAATAGTTGCACAATGGCTTTTTGAACTATGCTTAAAGAGTAGATAGTTAATCTGTTGCAAGTGTTTAGATTGAATCCTGTCTGGATCACCATAATGAAATATCGAAAAAAACATTTCAGCTCGTTATCGCGGGCTTTTTTAATTATATCAAGTCATTTAGTCTCCCAAAGGTATAAAAATAGAAAAATACAATAATTTGTACCCGAACGGGTATTTATATGAAGATTATTGTTGCATTTTAAAATCGACAAAAGGGCTTTTGTTTTTATATAAGGTTTTTGGGAGCATTCTTTTGAAATTTCTGATTAGTACTTATGGCAAATAGCCATCTATAATGAATTCCGCATCAGCATCAATAAGGCTGTCTTTTGCAAGACTAAATAAATTATTATTAAAATTAATTGAAACTTTTATTGATGTGATGGTATCAAAAGAAAAATCAAATACTTTAAGGTAAACATGATGACCAGGATACCCACTGGCATTATAAATCCATGGGTTATTATTCTGTATATTGACTGAGGAATAAGATAAAGTGTCGAAATTTAATATTGCCAATACCATATAGTTTCCATCATTATTGTCAGCTAAAGTACATTTGTAACTTAATTGATATGCAGTTGAATTGTATTCTTCTTTATTACAGGAAAGAAAAAACAAAACTATAAGTAATAGAAATAAAGGTTTCATACTACCGGAATTATTTAAGAAATATAATACATAAAATTAGTAAAAAAATCATAGTAAATCTAAATAAAATTTATCCTTCAATTACAATTCTTTTCAAAGCAAAAAACTAAATCCCTATATTTGTAGTTATTATTTTATGGCACCTGACTACTACCAAATATTAGCTATTCCCAGAACTGCAAGTGCTGAGCAGATAAAATTGTCATTTCATAATTTGGCTAAATTATATCATCCGGATGTTTCATCGGAATTGAATGCCGAACAAAAGTTTCAGGAAATTAGCCAGGCATATAATACCTTGATTGACCCAAAGAAGAAAATTAAATACGATTTGAAAATTAAGTATGGTGTTACTTATAAACCCAAATCGCAAGAGTCGCACAAAGATTTTAAAAAGTATGGTACAAGGGATAAAAATCGTGATTACGCTCAAGGTTTTCAATATCAAAAGAAAACCGAAGAAAATAAGAAATCATTAATCGAAAAGATTTTTACAGATAAGTTTATGTTTGGTTCATTATTAATTGTTGGAATAATTGCTATTATTTTTGGTTTGGTGGATTTGTTCTTTATTGAAAGAAAAGTTGACGAACCTATTCATATTAACGGTTTGATTCTAGGGGTGGTTATCACAACATTATTAGTTGTAGGATGGAAATCCTTGAAAGCAGGGGAGTGAATTGTTAAATTGTTTACCCTGTGGAATGTGAAACGAAGTGAACTATTCCAACAGGGTTAAATTGTTTACCCTGTGGAATGCGAGACGAAGTGAACTATTCCAACAGGGTTAAATTGTTTACCCTGTGGAATGCGAGACGAAGTGAACTATTCCAACAGGGTTAAATTGTTGTAATTTTAAATCCTTTTTTTAATTTCTGAATACCTAACACTGAATACCGAACACCGAACACTGACATTAACTCGTATCTCGTAACTTCAAACCTGAAACCATAAACTTGAAACCTATTTTATCCAAATTCTCCATGATTCTTTTGCCTGCAATCCAAGCATTTCTAGTCCATTTTTAATTATTGCTCCTTGTTCTTTTCCTTTTCTTAAAAACTCTGTTTCTGCAGGATTATAAACCAAATCAAACAGCAAATGTTTTTTTGTAATAAATTGATATGGAATGTCAGCTAATTCTTCGGTCTTTGGGAAGGTTCCAATAGGAGTGGAGTTGATTATAATATTATAGTCTTCGATTATATTTTTATTCAAATCCGTATATAAAATTTGACTGCTTGAAGGATTTCGGGAAACTACATTAAATTCGATTTTAAGAGCTTTTAATACATATTTAACAGCTTTGGATGCTCCGCCACTTCCAAGGATTAAAGCCTTTTTATGATGCTCTTTTAATAAAGGTTTTATAGAATTTTCGAATCCATAAACATCTGTATTAAATGCTTCGAGAAGTATTTTATTTGCTTCTCTTTTAATTCTAACAGTATTGGCTGCTCCCACACTTTTGACAATTTTATCAGTAGTGTCAACAAATTCCAATACCTTTGTTTTATAAGGAATTGTAATATTAATGCCTAGAAGATTTGGCTCGCTTTTTATTAAATCAGGCAAATCATTAATTGAAGAGATGGGGAATAATCGGTAATCACAATCTTTAATGTTCTCTTTTGCAAACTTCTCATCAAAATACTTTTTTGAAAAAGAATGCACTAAAGGATAGCCGATTAGTCCGTAAAGACGCATTTTAAATTTATAATTATTGATTTTTTATTATATCATTATATCATTTTATCATTATATCATTTTTTGTTTTTGATCATATAACTGATTTACTTTAAATTATAATATGTGAATCTGTGGGAATTTATTCTTCTGTTTTAACTTTCGCAAACTTCTCAATTAACCATATTGACAAATAACCTACAATTCCCAGTACAATAGCAATTATCACAACACTGTCAAATGATTCGGGTAATATTTGTTTGTAATGAAAGACTTTAACTTTATCTATAATATTTCCATTTTCTATAAAAGCACCAAATTTATTAGTTTGAATCAAATTGTCCATTCCATCATAAGAATTTTTCCATGGCCATAAAATTGCCAAAGAACCAAGTATGAAGCCTGTTAATAGAGAGATAGTCTGGTCTTTATATTTTTTATAAACCCATGAAAGTAGATGCGAAAATGCAATAAGCCCAAAAACTGCCCCAATTGCAACAGGAATTAAAATTCCAATATTCAATTCGCTTACAGCATTAATCATTACCAATTGATAGTTTCCTAATAAAATCAAAACAAAAGAACCTGAAAGCCCCGGTAAAATCATACTGCAAATAGCAACCACTCCGCATAATATTAAATAAATGAAGCCTGAGTTTTCTGTTGCAGGAGTTAAAACCGAAATCGAAACAGCTATTGCAGTTCCAATAATAAATGTTGCAACAACTCCAAAATTCACTTTCTCAATTGTTCTGCCAACATAATAAACTGAAGCTACTATTAATCCAAAGAAAAACGACCATATATAAATAGGGTAGAACTTAAATAAAAATTTTAAAACAAATGCAAGAGAAAACACGCTAACAACTGCTCCAAGCATTACTGTTATTAAAAAGAACAAATCGGTGTGAACGGCGAACTCTTTGAATTTTCCTTTGAATATTAATTTTACAGCTGTGAGATTAAACGATTTTATCGAATCAATTAATCTTTCGAAAATCCCGGTTATTAACGCAATTGTGCCGCCAGAAACTCCGGGAATCACATTTGCTGCTCCCATTCCAAGGCCTTTTAAAAAGAGGATAATGTATTCTTTCATTTGCTGTGTTTTTTGTTACTTGTTTCTAGTCATTTCGACTCCGCTCAATGACCATCCTATTTGGGCAAGAGCGGAGTCGAAGTGTCGTTACTCGTTGCTTGTTGCTTGTTACTTGCTACTCGTTACTAATTTCTAATATCTAATATCTAATATCTATGTACTATGTACTACGTACTATGTACTATGTACTAACTACTAAAGTACTAACTACTATCTATATCTTAAACTTCTGATATTCATTAGGAAGAAATTCAAAGAAAGTGTCTCCTCTTAAGCCAAGTCGTAAAGTTTCAAGAGCGATTATTTCATTTGGTGCGATATTTCCAAGATTAACATTTGCACCATAATGTTTAATAAACCATGCTTGCTGTGATTTTAAAGGAGCTTCCCAAAGTATTTTATCTGCTTCGACTCTATCATGAATTTTTGTAATTAATTCCAAATTTGCCTTTCCTTTTTCATCAAAAATTCCAACTGTACCACTTTCACGAGCTTCGGCAATAACTTTAAACGAGCCTGCCTGAATTTCTTTTTGCATTTCTTCAATCCATAAATCATCAACTAAATGAGCAGCAGCATCTTTATATCCAACTTCAGAAAGAACAACGAAATCCTTTGACCATTTTCTAATTAATTCACATTTTATGTCATGCTCAATTTTTGCTGAACCATCAGAAATCTCAATTGCATTTAATCCAAAATTGTCAACCAATTTTAAATAATCATCAACTAAACCTCTGATATAAAATGCTTCGAAAAGAGTTCCACCTACATAAACATTAATGTTGGCATCGCGGTAAACCTTAACCTTTTCGATAACACGGTTTGTAATTGTAGATGTTCCAAAACCGAGTTTTAAAAAATCTATCAGATGTCCTGCTGAATCAACAAGGTCTTCGGCTTCTCTTACACTTAGTCCTTTATCCATTACCATAACTACACCTGTTGTTCTAGGCTTTTCCGGTCTGAAAGGGGTATTTGGGATTTTTATATTCATATTCTGCTATTATTAATTGTAATTGCTTAATTGTTTAATTTGCTGTATTAATTAATAAAATTCCAATATTTCAAATCTCAAAAAACAAATAAATTCCAAATTCAAAAAAAAACAAATTCCAAAATGAAATACGGTTTAGTAGTAGATGTTTGGAATTTTGAACATTATGTTTTGAGCATTATTTGTGATTTGGAACTTATTATTTGTTATTTGTTATTTGTCAGTCTTATATGATTCTATTATTTCTATTAATCTCGGATTTTCTTTTAACTCCGGTTTATACTCAAATATTTCAGTATATAATTCGTAATCCAGTTGTAATGCAAGTTCAAGTTTGTCAAAAGCCTGATTTTCTTTTCCTGAAAGAAGTAAATAAGCGACTAAACGATAATATAATGAAGCATTTGTAGCTTGTGTTGTTATTCCTTGTTCAATTATTTCAATGGATTTTTTTATTTTGTCAAGCATAAAATAAGTGTTGGAATAGTCCAACCAGATTTCTTTGTGCATAGGATCGATTTGAGAAACACTTTCATAAATTGAAGCAGCTTTTTCAAACGCTTTACAGTTATATTGAATATCTCCAAGAATGTATAGGAATTCTGAGTTTGTCGGCTCAAGAGCAATTGCTTTCTTAATAAAATTTAAAGCTTTTTTTGATTCACCAATTTCATCATAAATAATCCCTATTCCAATCCAGGCGTCAGCAATTTTATCATCAATTTCCAATGCACTTAAATAATATCTAATAGCTGTATCGTGACTTCCCATCCTTTCGTAACACTCACCAATAAAATAAAATGTCATTCCGTCAGGCTCTTCTTCAATTAGAGTTTCTTTATAAACATCAATTGCTTCGGTATATTTTTCAATATTATATAAAGCGTTGGCTTTGTTAAAATAGGCCGATGAAAATTTATCATCAATTGCAATTACATAATCATAGGCATCAACAGCTTTTTCAAACAAATCCATATTGGAATAAGAAATTCCAAGTACAAACCAGGCGATTTTTGAATATGGGTTTTTATCTATAAGATTTTTAAAATATTCTATACTTTCTTCAGATTTTTCAGATATCTCATAACAAAAAGAAATCTCAAATAAAGCACTATCATTTTCAGGATTGATTTCAATAACCCTTTTCAGGTATTCAATAGCTTTGTCATATTTATTGAGATTTTCATATTCGAAAGCTATGTTTGTGTAAATTTCTTCAATTTCTTCAGAATCAATAACAGCTTTTTTATATTCTTCAATAGCTTTACGGTATTCTTTTAACTGGCTGAATATATTGGCTTTAGTTATGAATATTTCAGTGTTTGAAGGCTCAAGAATTTCGACTTTTGCCAGCAACTCCAAGGCACGTTTGGTGTTGTTTGAAGAAGCCAGAACCTGTGCTTTTTTTAATTGAAAAGTAACAGAATGGGGATATTGCTCAAGAGCATACTTGATTGCTTTGTTTGTTTTTTTAAGATTATTTTTTTCGAAATAAAAATCTATAATATTTTCAAATTCGTCAGAGTCAAAAAAATAATGCTCACCCCTGGCTATCATTTTCTCGAATTTCTCGACTAATGACTCTAAATCAACTTCATTATAATCATCATTATAATCTTCACTATCCTCGTCCATCATTTCGTGTCTGGTTTTAACCTGGCAAAAATAGTAATTTATGGGATAGGAAAATTCGATAATATTTTTTTTTGTTTATTCGTTCTATCTTTTGCAAAAGCGTAAATTTGCATCCAAATAAATAATCAATAATGACATTAATAAAATCAATTTCAGGAATTCGTGGCACCATAGGAGGTAAGCCGGGAGAAGGATTAAGCCCATTAGATATAGTGAAATTCACTTCAGCTTTTGTCAGCTTTATCAGAGGTGATGCAAAAGGGAAAATAAAAATCGTTGTGGGTCGTGATGCCCGAATTTCAGGCGAAATGGTAAACGATATCATAAAAGGCAGTTTAATTGGAATGGGTGTAGATATGATTGATATTGGCTTATCAACTACACCAACTGTGGAAATGGCTGTGATAGACTGTAATGCTGACGGTGGAATAATTATTACTGCCAGCCATAATCCAAAACAATGGAATGCTTTGAAGCTTTTAAATGCTAAAGGAGAATTTATCTCGGCTGCAGATGGAGAACGTCTTTTGAAAATTGCCGAAACTGATGATTACTCTTTTAGTAAAGTTGATTCTCTTGGTTCATATATTAAAGATGACACACAAATTGAAAAGCATATCGATAAAATTCTTGCACTTCCTTTGGTTGATATTGAAGCAATTAAAAATGCAAATTTCAAAGTAGCAATTGATTGCGTTAACTCAACTGGAGGGATTTCAATTCCGCCACTTTTAAAAGCTTTAGGTGTTGAAAATATAGAAGAATTATTTTGCAAACCAACCGGAAATTTTCCTCATAATCCTGAACCTTTACCCGAAAATTTGGGTGAAATTTCAGAACTTGTTATTAAAACAAATTCACATGTTGGTTTCGTAGTTGACCCCGATGTTGACCGTCTTGCAATAGTAAGTGATGATGGTTCAATGTTCGGAGAAGAATATACTTTGGTGGCAGTGGCTGATTATATTTTGAAAAATTCTAAAGGAAATACTGTCTCAAATTTGTCGTCAACCAGAGCTTTACGTGATGTGACGGAAAAGGCGGGTTTTGAGTATTTTGCGTCAGCAGTGGGAGAGGTGAATGTGGTTGCAAAAATGAAAGAAGTAAAAGCCATTATCGGTGGCGAAGGCAATGGTGGAATTATTTATCCTGAGTTACATTATGGTCGGGATGCACTTGTCGGAATTGCATTATTTTTAACTCATTTAGCAAAGTCAGGAAAGTCATGTTCGGCACTTCGAAACACTTATCCATCTTATTATATTTCGAAAAACAAAATCGAGCTTTCGGATGATTTAGATGTTGACAAAATTTTAAAAGAGATAGAAAAAAAATATGCCAAGCAGCCAGTTTTAACAATAGATGGAGTGAAAATAGAATTTGAAACTGATTGGGTTCATCTTCGAAAATCAAATACCGAAGCAATTATTCGTATTTATGCCGAAGCTAATTCAATAAACAGGGCAAATCACCTGGCGAATAAGATAATTTATGATATTAAGGAGATAATAAGAGCGTAAAAGGTCATTTACTTCATGTCATTTACCCTGCGGGTGTCATTCGCTTTGCGTCATTTGTGCTTCGCACGTCATTTGCTTCGCATCATTTGCCCTGCGGGTGTCATTCGCTTCGCATCATTTGTGCTTCGCACGTCATTTGCTTCGCGTCATTTGTGCTTCGCACGTCATTTGCTTCGCGTCATTTGTGCTTCGCACGTCATTTGCTTCGCATCATTATGTAGTAATTTTAGCAATGAATGACAACTGAATGACAATTGAATGACAACTTAATGACGCGAAGCGAATGACAACTGAATGACAACTGAATGACAATTGAATGACAGCAAAGCGAATGACAACCGAATGACTATTAATGACAAATTCATTTAATACCAAAGATTTAGCTATTATATAAATAAAGACAATACACTATGAAGATTTACTTCGACAACGCAGCCACAACTCAAATATATCCTGAAGTAATTGATGAAATGACTTCGGTATTAAAAAATAATTATGGCAATCCTTCGTCAATTCACTCTTTTGGTCGTGAAAGCAAAGTTCTGATTGAAGATGCCCGAAGTCGGATTGCTACACATTTGAATGTTTTGCCTTCTGAAATTTTCTTTACTTCAGGTGGAACCGAGGCAATTACAACCGCAATAAATGGCTGTATTCAGGAAAAGGAAATCGGACATATTATAAGCAGTCCAATTGAGCATCATGCTGTGCTTCACACTATAAAAGCACTTGAACATGCCGGTTTAGTTAAGGTTACTATGGTAGATGTTGATGATAAAGGCAATGTTGACCTTGAAGATTTGCATGAGGTGTTAAAAACCAATGTTAAATCACTTGTGGTTTTAATGCATGCAAATAATGAAATTGGTAGTTTATTGCCAATGAAGAAAGTAGGGGAGTTGTGCTCGGATTTTAATGCCATATTTTTTTCTGACACTGTTCAAACCATTGGAAAATACAAAAATGATCTTAAAAATATTAATTTGCATTTTGCTACATGTTCAGGACATAAATTCCATGGGCCCAAGGGTGTTGGGTTTTTATATATAAACGATGATGTTCGTATAAGCCCACTATTCAAAGGAGGCGGACAGGAAAGAAATATGCGTTCAGGAACTGAAAACATAGCAGGAATTGTTGGTTTGGCAAAGGCTTTTGATATCGCCTATTCAAATATGGAGCAAACTGAGAAATATATTGAAGGCCTTAAAACATATATGGCTGATGAACTTCAAAAGAACTTTAGCGAAATAAGATTTAATGCAGATTCTCATAAACAAGGATTATTCACAGTTTTAAATGTTTCTTTTCCTAGAAATGAAAAAACTGAAATGCTACTTTTCAATCTTGATATTGCAGGAATCGCAACTTCAGGTGGCAGTGCATGTGCTTCAGGAGTGGTTACAATTTCACATGTGTTAAAAGAAATAAGATGCGACGAAAGTCGTGTTCCAATAAGGTTTTCATTCGGGAAATTCAATACAAAAGAAGAAGTTGATTATTGTGTTGGGGAGTTGAAAAGGCTGTTGTAGGAGTTTTGTTTCTCGTTGCTCGTTGCTCGTCATTTCGACTCCGCTCAATGACCATAATTCGGGATACTGAGAGTCGAAGTGTTGTTGCTCGTTTCTAGTTTCTCGTTACTCGTTTCTCGTTTCTTGTTTCTCGTCATTTCGACTCCGCTCAATGACCATAATTCGGGATACTGAGAGTCGAAGTGTTGTTGCTCGTTTCTAGTTTCTCGTTGCTCGTTTCTAGTTTCTCGTTTCTCGTTGCTAGTTTCTCGTTTCTCGTTGCTAGTTTCTCGTCATTTCGACTCCGCTCAATGACCATAATTCGGGACACTGAGCGTCGAAGTGTTGTTGCTCGTTTCTAGTTTCTCGTTTCTCGTTGCTAGTTTCTCGTCATTTCGACTCCGCTCAATGACTATAATTCGGGACACTGAGCGGAGTCGAAGTGTCGTTTCTCCTTGCTTGTTGCTCGTTTCTCGTCATTTCGACTCCGCTCAATGACCATAATTCGGGACACTGAGCGGAGTCGAAGTGTCGTTTCTCATTGCTTGTTTCTCGTTGCTAGTTGGATCGTATCCTGCATCCTGTATCCTGCATCTTGCATCTTGAGTCCTGCATCCTGTATCCTGCATCCTGTATCCTGTATCCTGTATCCTGTATCCTGCATCCTGTATCCTGCATCCTGTTTCCTGTTTCCTGCATCCTGCATCCTGCATCCTGTATCCTGCTTCCTGCTTCCTGCTTACTGCATCCTGCATCTTGAGTCCTGCATCCTGTATCTTAAATAATAAAAAATGCTATATAATTTTCAAAATAGCACTAACAATATCCTCAGCATAAAGTTTTTTATAAAAACTATTGTAAGAAATCTCTTCTTTTCCAATTTTAACTTGTTTGCCGAATCTGATTTTCTTTTCATTAATGGTAGTTATTCCAAGTGTTTTAGCAATTTTTGAAATTTGTTTCGATTCCTGAAATGCTACGAAAGCTATTCCAAAAAATCCTGCCGAAGCAGCAATATCATAAGCAAGTTTTAATGTGAGTCTTTTAATTTCACTAGCTTCATAAAAATGGAAATTGTCGTCTAAAATTTCAACCGCCACCACAAAATCTGCAGCTAATTTCTTGAATTCATCAATTTTATAATCAGTTGACCTGGCTGCTAATATTTTTTTTGAATTTGTAAAAATGTCAGCTATTAATGGGTTGTTGCTATGTGTATCTTCAGTTAAAAATTTATCAAATTCCTTAATTTCTTTTTTTGATATTTTTTGATCAGCACCGGCAATCATATAAAAAACAAGGTAAGGAATCGAATAAATTTGCTGCCATTGCTCCTCCGAAATTTTATAAGATTCTTTATTAAAAGGCTCAAGATTAAATCCAATTTCATTTATAAAAGCATAATTTGGATTTGAGATCAACTCTTCATTGGTGAAATTTGATTTGGTCATCCTATAAGCTTTATTGATAAGTTCATATTTGTCAACATAATCAATTCGCTTTGAATATATCTTCAACGTATTTAACAATAAGTCTTTATACTTATCAAAATTAGAAATCAGATAGCTTTCTTCTTTGTAATATATTTCTTCGAATTCCTTTTGAGAAATGTGTTTTTCAACTTGTTCAAGTTCGTCAATAAAGTCCGGCAAATCGTCTGCTAAAACCCCATAACCTGAGTCTTTTATAATTCTCCTGGCATTTTCTTTAATACTTGAACGTCCATCGGCATTTATGCCAAAAACAAAGGGTAGGTTTAAAACGAACGAGAATAGTTGCCTGTTTGAAAAGCTAAGTTTTCTTTCATCGAAATATAATTGCAAACTACCACGCAGTTCTTTAATAAAGGATTCAAATTCAATTAATTTGTCTTTTGATATATTTTCCATTTTGATATAATTATAAATTTTAATAGGGAATTGTATATCCAAAATTACAAATAATTCAGATAAACTATTTATTAATCACAAACTTCTTTTTTATTTTGGAATTATTTGCATTCGAATAGGAACGAACACGATAATTAAATTCATATCTTTGAAGCTAAATTAGTGTAGAAAAATGTCTTTAAATAAAAAAATGAAAACCATATTTCATCTTACAATATTTTCGATGGTGATTCTTTTAGTTTCTTGTAAGGGAGATATGAAACCACCTGAAAATAAAACTGTTTTCAAATATAATGAATCTGCCGGTATCACTTCTCTTGACCCTGCATTTGCTAAAGACCAGGCTAATATTTGGGCAACAAATCAAATTTTCAATGGCTTAGTTCAGTTGGATGATGATTTGAAAATTTTACCTTGTATTGCTAAATCATGGAAAATTTCAGAAGATGGTTTGGTATATACTTTTATTTTGAGAGATGATGTGTTTTTTCATAATAATGAAGGATTTAAAAATGGGAAAGGAAGAAGGGTTAAAGCATCGGATTTTGTTTATAGTTTTAATAGAATTGTTGATGAAAAAATTGCATCTCCGGGTGCATGGGTTTTTAATAATATTAGAAATGATAGTAGTTTCTTTTTTAAAGCGTTAAACGACTCTACTTTGTCGATAGAGTTAAAACAAACTTTCCCACCATTCCTTGGATTATTGAGTATGCAATATTGCTCGGTTGTGCCAAAGGAAGTGGTTGAATATTATGGTAAAGATTTCAGAAAACACCCTGTTGGCACAGGTCCATTTTATTTTAAAATGTGGAAAGAAGGAGTAAAGCTTGTTCTTCTTAAAAATGATAATTATTTCGAATTTGATGCTGATAATCAATTACCTTATCTCGATGCTGTTTCCATTTCTTTTATTATTGATAAACAATCTGTTTTTCTTGAGTTTGTCAAAGGAAACATTGACTTCCTTTCAGGCATTGATGCTAGTTATAAAGATGAACTTTTAACAAATATCGGAGAACTTAATCCGAAACACAAAGATAAATTTCAGTTAATCACTCAGCCATATCTTAATACCGAATACCTTGGTTTTTTAATGGATACTACAAATTCAGAATTGAGAAAAAATCCTTTAAAGAAAAAAAAAATCCGGCAAGCAATTAATTATGGTTTTGACAGGAAGAAAATGATGCGATACTTGCGAAACAATATTGGAACTCCTGCAAACAATGGCTTTATTCCAAAAGGAATGCCTTCGTTTAATGAAGAATTGGTAAAGGGATATTCTTATAATCCTGATAAAGCAAGACAATTATTAGCCGAAGCAGGCTATCCAAATGGAGAAGGACTGCCAGAAATTTCTATTGCTACCAACTCATCTTACCTCGATTTGTGCAACTATATTCAATCTCAGCTTACTGAAATTGGAATGAAGGTAAAAATCGATGTTAATCCTCCTGCAACATTAAGAGAAATGGTAGCTCAAAGCAAACTCCCGTTTTTCAGGGCATCATGGATAGCCGATTATCCTGATGCTGAGAACTATTTATCTCTTTTTTATAGTAAAAACTTTTGTCCTGCAGGTCCAAACTACACACATTTTTCAAATGCCAAATTTGATGAATTGTTTGAAAAATCGCAATTTGAAGTAAACGATTCAATTCGTTACAGCTATTATCAGCAAATGGATAAAATCATTATTGAAGAAGCCCCCGTTGTGGTTTTATATTACGACCAGGTGCTTAGATTTGCCCAGAAAAATATTGAAGGGCTTGGCAGTAATCCAATGAATTTATTAAGTTTGAAGAGAGTGAGGAAGTTCTAATCTGAATTCAGTTTTCAGTAATCAGTATGCAGAGCATTGGAGTGGGTGAAGGGGAGATTGGGAGAGCCTGAGAGCGTGAGAATGCGCGAGCGTGAGAGTGGGTGAAAGGGATAAGGGGTGAGTTTGTCTTCCTGTTTTGTGCACCACATCGACTCCCCAAAAATGCACACTTGAATATCAGTTGATTAAGGTTTAAAATTTTGAAATTTGGGTGTCCCCTTGTGAATTTAGGGCATGTTTGTACGAAAAAAGAAGAATAAAAGCGATACACAGAGTATCCAGATAATATCAAAAATCAGGGGTAAATATAAAGTAATAAAAACCATAGGCTGTACAAAGACATCACGTGAAGAAGAGTTAATGGTTTTATTGGCTAATGCAGCATTGGAAAGGCTTGAAGGCAACCAATCACTTTTTTGTTGAACACGATGATTTAGTTGTTGACAACTTTGTAAACAGCATAGCAAATGACCATTTACAGATAATAGGTTCGGAATTAATTCTTGGAAAAATTTATGATAAAATAGGTTACCCCAAGGGTGGGTGTCCCAATGCACAAAACATGACAAATTACAAGCACTAAATAACAAATAAATTACAATGTTCAAAAATACAATAACCAAAATAATTTCATAGCAGTTATAATATCAATCCAAATGGACTTCCAGAGTCGGACAAGTGATTATTGATTTTTAAGTGTAATGCAAAAATGCCTGATAATGAAAATATTTATCAGGCATTTTTTTGTAGCTTTTCCAGAAATTTATAAGCTCTTTTATAAATTCCCGGGTAATTGCTTTCCCTTGCACCTGCAATATTGAGAGTTTTAATATTATAAATCCTAATCCATTGCATTAAACTATCAATCTCCGGTTCAGAACTTATATCAATCGAATAGAATGGCTTTTGCAACTCCATTGCTCTCTTTAAAGTGTATTTTGTACCTTCATCAATATTTACTGAAAATAAAACCAAAGTGCCATCAGAGTCTTTAATATTCATTTCTGTACGTTCGGAATAATCAGATGTTTTGGTTTCAGCTAAGGGATATTTTTCAGGAATTATACCACTTTCATTAATGCGACCTTTTGGACACCATCCACCGCAAGGAATATCGTTTTGAATTGCAAAGTCTAAAGCAGCCAAGTCAACACCTGTTTGTGCACCTGAAATTATTTTTGTAATTGATTTAATCATTGTTCAAAATTATAAAAAGAATAATTGAAATATTGTTTTCTTTATTTGAAAAGAAAAAATTAAAACATTTTGTTATAAAAAAAATCGTTATTATATTTGCTTTAGTATTATGTGTTGTATTTTCCAAATAATTACAGCTATTAAGGCAATAATTATGGGACTTACAAAGCGTGAGCGTGATATGAGTTGAAGTATTTTAGATGAAAAACAGTCCTAAGCTTTCTATTTTACCATATACTCCTGCCATTTCACAATTAATACTTTCTCATTTTCAAGAAGTAAATATCCATAAAGAAAGTTTTTTTTATTTAAGTTTGTGCATATTAGTTCGTATATCAACCCATATACAAATATATACGCAATATAAACTAAGTTATAAAAAC
>JAIPBB010000100.1 GCA_021739805.1 Saprospiraceae bacterium
GTTTCTTGTTCATCAAATAATCCTCTATTTCCTGTTGTTTTGTATGTTTTTGTGTTCATAGCTTAATTGTTTAATTAAAACACAAATATACGTTTAATTGTTGGAATAACAATGATTTAAATAATAGAAGTCCCCTATATAATGGAGAGACAATTAATTATTTAATAATACATTTCGCTTTATTCGATTTGCAATATTTCCTACAACAATGATTTTTAGTTTTTTTGGAATCAGTAGATTTCAGAGGACAGTATTGTTTGACAATTTGTGCAGTGTTAAAAGGAATATCATCAACATATGCTTCTTCTTCCAGAACGACTACAGCTAAGCGATACTCAATAAGTTTTTGTCTGGCAATTTCCTCAGTGTCAAAAGGAATATCATCAATATAATTTTCATCTTCTAATATTATAAAACTCAGGTTTGAAATATTATTTGCAATTACCACACTATCACAATTTTTATTTGAACCTGTTGGTGGAATATAATCAGATTTATTCGTGAAAGAAAAAGCGTTAGTTACTAAAAGTGTTAGTGCAATTATTAGTTTTAAGGTTCTTTTTTTCATTTCTAATGAATTATAATGATAATTGTTTTGCTACTAATATGCCAAAATACTTATCTTTCTCTTTAAGTGTATTTTATGATTATATTAAAATCTGAAATTATTCGTAATGTGTTCATTTTATGTATCCGTTTGTTCGGTTTCGCACACAGTATTTAAGCGTTTAGAAATTTGACGGATTAAGATTAGGAATAGTTACAAAGCTTATCAATTATAACCTGAAACTTGAAACTTGAAACTCTTGCACTGAGCGTATTCGAAGTGTGAAACCTGAAACCCCTGCAATGAGAGTCGAAGTGTGAAACCCGCAACCCGAAACCCGAAACCATTAACATAAAAGCCTTAGGTTAAATTTTTAGCTCCCATCAACAACAATCACAATTTCTCCTTTGACCGGTTTTGGGCTGAAATAAGCAATAAGTTCTTGAAGAGTGCCTCTTTGGGTTTCTTCAAATAATTTTGTTAGTTCGCGGGAAACACTTGCTTTCCTTTCAAGACCGAATATTTCTGAAAATTGAGTAAGTGTCTTTACTAAACGATGCGGTGATTCATAAAAAATCATAGTGTATTTATTATCAACTAATTGTTGAAGTTTTGTTTGTCTTCCTTTTTTTTGTGGGAGAAATCCTTCAAAAACAAATCTATCAGAAGGAAGACCTGAGTTGACCAAAGCCGGAATAAATGCGGTTGCTCCTGGCAAACATTCAACATCGATATTTTCATTCACACATTCTCTGACTAATAAAAATCCAGGATCAGAAATCCCAGGTGTTCCGGCATCAGTTATTAAGGCAATTGATAATCCTGATTTGAGTTTGTCAACAATTGATACTAAGGCTTTGTGCTCATTATGCTGATGGTGAGAATGCATTTTAGTTTCAATTTCAAAATGCTTTAAAAGCTTCCCACTATTGCGAGTATCTTCTGCCAATATCAAATCAACTTCCTTTAAAATTCTGATAGCACGAAGAGTTATATCTTCAAGATTGCCAATTGGAGTGGGTACTAAATATAGTTTTGACATGATAAGTGTTTTAGGTGTTTTGGCATCTTTTACATATATTTCTTAAGCAACATCAAATATAAACCTAAAAAAACCAAATTTCTAAATACTAATTTCTAAATACTAAACAAATTCGAAATAACAATTTTTCAATATTTCAAACAATTTTCAATTTCCAAGCTATCAAAATGTTTCAATAAAATCAAGCAGCAATTTAAACAAATCTTCATACTCTGTCAACGGGAGAATTTCAGCTTTATCATTTATTGTATGATATTCAGTGTTTTCATTTCCAAAGGTATATATAAAAAAAGCCGGAACACCTTTACTATAAAGTGGATAGTGGTCGCTATTTGCAGATTCACCTCTTACTTTTACTCGTGCAAGATAATTTTTTTCATCATTTAACTTACTTAAAACTTTCAATTGTTTTGGCAAAACTTCAGCATTTACAACCACTATACCCTTGCTTCCTGTTCCAACCATATCAAGATTAAGAATAAATTTAATCTTTTCGATTGGCACTAAAGGATTTTCAGCAAAATAGCTTGAACCTAATAATCCTGCTTCTTCTCCGCTATATGCTATAAATACAATTGAAAAATCAGGTTGGTTTTCAGCTTTTGAATAATGTCTCGCTAAATCAATTATCATAGCTGTTCCGCTGGCATTATCACTTGCTCCCGGGAAATATGCTCTTGTTCCCATTCTTCCTAAGTGGTCATAATGTGCCGAAAAAATTAGAAAACTATCAGGATTTACTTTCCCTTTTACAAATCCAATAACATTTTGTGTTTTGTAATTTTTATGAAATTCGTTTGAAATATCTAAAGTGATTTTCTTTGATTTAGGAGAAATACAATTTCTATAGCAATCAAGATATGTGTGATTTCGGACTAAAAACCCATCAGCGACAGTCCAAACCATATTGCTATCATAAATTGTTATTATTCCTTTTGCCTTAACAAGATTAGAATATTTTAAAGATGAAAAAAAATCAAGCTGTTGTTTGTCAGTTATTCCTGATTTATCAACAACCACAAAAGCGTTTGAATAGTCTTTTTTAATGAACTTTTTGAATTTTCTCTTTTTCTTCATTACAGTTCTATCGAGCCAATATAATGGATAAGTTCCTTTGATTTTATTTGAACCACATCCTATAAAATAATCAACACCAGGCTGCAACTCTTTATCATCAATTTTCACATGATTCTCATACGGAAAAGTATTGATACTCATAAAATAACTTTGCTTGTAAGAATCTTTAAAGTATTTCAGTTTATGATTTTTGAATTCATTTGCAATGAAATCAGCCGCTATACTGTCGCCCTTATTTACATATCCACGACCATGCATCGAAGGTGAACATAAAGTATCGATAATACTTCTGGCATATTGAATATCCTGAGATTGTCCAAAAAATGAAATCAAGAGTATTGAAAATATAAATATTAATTTCTTCATATTAAATTTGTAATATAAGTTCTGGCTGGAATTAAATTATTATTTTCTCCTAACATCCGCAAACTGACATACAACAAACTGATAGTCACCCCGTGACTTGCGGATTTGTGGTTTTTAATTAAACTTCCTTTCAATCATGCCTTTTAGTTGTTTGTAAGATTGGATTGATTCATCCCATTTGTACTTAGTTTCTAAATCCTTTAAACATACCAAAGCATCATCCAAATTCTCAAAAGTGTTTAATTTATTAATAGCATTGTTATAATTGTCTAAAACACCATCGAATAATTCGTTCATAAACAGAAACTTTTCGTTTATTCCTATGGCATTTTTCAAATCATTAATATGTTGTTTTTGCATTTTTCCACTTATGCTATTATCGTCTTTTGAATCTGAAAATTTATCATATAATGATTGTTGAGTGTTCTTGAATTTGTCGGCAATAGTTCCAATCGCTACATTGGAAAATAAATCCCCGGTCTTAGGGGGTGGAAGCTTTTCTTCTTTCTTTATTTGTTCTTCTTTATCCTGAGGGCTATCTGTATCATCAATTGGTTTTTCATTAGTTTCCTGAAATACTTTTTCTTGTTCAACAACAGTTTCTTCAACTATTTTTTCTTGTTCAACAACAATTTCTTCAATAATTGTCTCTGGTTTAACAGCATCTTTTTCAATATCATTATCACCATCTTGACTACCTGAAGGTGTTTCAATTACAGGAATATCTTTCTCATCAATTTCAACTAGTGACTCTTTTTCAATTGTTTCTTCATCTATAACTTCTTTAATTGCTTCAAATTGAATTGTACTTTTATCTTCAGTTATGTTTTCTTCCGGTTTAATATCAATCACTTCCAAACTGTCCAATTCACCAACAACCTCATATAATTCTCTGATTTTGCTCTTTAAAATATCAACATCGATTTTATGAATATTCTCTTCACCTTTTTTTAAAGCTTCATTTTTGCTGCTGATTTGTTGGAGTAATTCTGAAATTTTATTAAAAATAATACTTTTAGTCATTTTTTTTCTAATATTAATTTATACTTTCGCTTTTAAACCCATATAATTGATACTGCAAAATTATTAAAACTTAAATTGAAAATAGTTAAATTGAAATTTATACTATTTTCGTATAAATTTTTAGGTCTTCAAATTTTAAATTGTGAAATCGAGGATAAAGATAAAAAGATTAGTCATACCAGGAAAAAATGTTTTTAGAAAGTAAAGTAAATAGTTCGGAAAGAAGAGGATGGATTGAGGTCATTTGTGGCTCAATGTTTTCTGGCAAGACTGAAGAATTAATCCGAAGATTAAAAAGAGCTAAGATTGCTCAACAACGAACAGAAATCTTCAAACCTGAGATTGATACACGTTATGATGTGGAAAATGTTGTTTCGCATGACGAAAATGTAATTCATTCCACTCCTGTTCAAACATCATCACAAATTCTTTTATTAGCTAATGATGTTGAAGTAATTGGTATTGACGAAGCTCAATTCTTCGACAATGAACTCCCTAATGTTTGCAACGAGCTAGCCAACAAAGGGATGAGAGTGATTGTTGCCGGTCTTGATATGGATTTCCAGGGAAAACCTTTTGGGCCCATACCTGCATTATTAGCCGCCGCAGAACATGTTACTAAAGTTCATGCTATTTGTATGCAATGCGGTCATCTGGCTCAATATTCTCATAGAAAAACTACAGATGAAAAACTTGTTATGCTTGGAGAAACTGAAAGCTATGAACCACTTTGCAGAAGATGTTATAATAAAATAGGAGAAGGAGAAGGCAAGTAAGCAGTTGGTAAATAGAAATCAGAAATAATTTCAAATGTGAATGGTTTATTAAGTCAAAATAAATAAGAAACAATAATACCCACTAAAAAAATAAATCTAATATCTACGGTTCAAAATAATCTCCCTATAACTATTTCAATTGTCGTAAATACATCTGAACCACATTTTCTAATCCAAAATAAAGTGCATCGGAAATTAAAGCATGCCCAATTGAAACTTCCAATAATCCGGGGATGTTTTGAGCAAAATATTTTAGATTTTCAAGATTCAAGTCGTGACCAGCATTTAAACCTAATCCAACTTCGTTTGCAGCTTTGGCAGCTTCGATAAAAGGAGCAATTGCTTTTTCAGGATTTTTAGGATAATCAGTTGCGTAGCTTTCGGTATAAAGTTCAACCCTGTCGGTTCCGGTTTTAACAGCATGCCTAATCATTTCAGGATTTGCATCAATAAAAATTGATGTTCTGATACTGTGATTGTGAAATTCTGAAATTACTTCCTTCAAAAAAGATTCATTTTTTATTGTATCCCAACCGGCATTTGAAGTAATTGCATCAGGAGCATCTGGCACAAGAGTAACCTGGGCAGGTTTTGCTGCAAGAACCAAATCAATGAAACTCTTAATAGGATTTCCCTCAATATTAAATTCTGTTTTTAAAATAGGTTTAAGGACATAAACATCTTTATATGTAATATGCCTTTCGTCAGGACGAGGATGCACGGTGATTCCTTGTGCTCCGAATTCTTCTAAATTTATGGCTGCTTTAATCACATCCGGTAAATTCCCACCTCTTGCATTGCGTAGTGTTGCAATTTTATTTATGTTTACACTTAATTTTGTCATGGTTTTTAATTTATTTAGCAAAATTAAGAAAAAGCATGGAAGTATTTATAAGCAATTGAAAAGTCCGAAGACGGAAGTCCGAAGTCAGAAGATAGACAGACTTGGTAAATTAATTAATAACTCTAAGTACTCTAGGCACTTTAGACACTCTAGGCACTTCAATATTTATAGTAAAAAGTAAAATAAAAAAATAAAAATCATAAAAGTATAACCAGAATTTTATCAATAAACGAATGATTGCAAAAAACATAATAACAAACAATATCATACCATTAAAAACATCTGACACCGGTGTTTTTGCTTTAAGTATGATGGATGATTTTAAAGTTTCTCATCTTCCGATAGTAAACAATATTGACTTTTTAGGTTTGATTTCAGATAGCGATATTTACTCGACAAATAATTTTGAAGAACCATTAGGAAACCATAAACTTTCATTAACCAGACCTTTTGTTACCGAATATCAGCACTTTTATGAAGTTGTGAAAATTGTTTCTGACCTCAAACTTACATTGATTCCTGTTTTGGATGACAACAATAAATATCTGGGAGTTATCACTCTTGAAGACTTAACTCAGAATTTCTCAAAAATTGCATCACTTCAACATCCGGGTGGAATAATTGTACTTGAAATAAACAACCAGGATTATAGTTTATCGCAAATTGCTCAAATTGTTGAATCAAATGATGCGAAAATCCTAAGTTTATATGTTTCTTCGCAACCCGACTCAACAAAAATGGAAGTAACAATTAAAATTAACAAAATGGATATTGGGCCTGTTCTTCAAACTTTTAACAGGTATAACTATATTGTCCTTGAAACTTATTCGGAAGAAACAGACATTGAAAGCTTAAAGGAAAGATTTGATTCCTTTATGAAATATTTGAGTATATAGAGATAATGAGTGCCTAAAGTGTCTAAAGTACTTAGAGTTTGGAGTTAAAAAAAATAAAAAAGGCTAAATCTGGTGAAATGAATTTGAAACTTAAATTTTTATTGATTTTGTTGTTTTTTGTTTCATCTTATGATTCATCGAATGCGGCTATAAAAGCAAATTCGGAAGATTATTTTGTTATTAACCAGATATTTATTTCAGGAAACAAATCAACCAAACTTCATATTATTATTAGAGAACTTGAATTTCGCAAAAATGACACTCTATCAGTAAAACAATTGCAAGAAGTTCTTGATAATAGTCGTGAGAATTTATTAAATACTTCATTATTTAATTTTGTAAAAATCGACACTATCAATCTTGCTAAAAATCGGATAGATATAAAAATTAATGTTACGGAACGCTGGTACACCTGGCCACAACCATATTTTGATTTTGATGAACGCAATTTTAACACATGGTGGGAAACAAAAAACTTTGACAGGGCAAGCTATGGATTTTATTTAGTAAAAAATAATTTCCGGGGTAGAATGGAAACTCTCAAATTACTTTTAAGATTCGGTTATAATGAAAAATATGAGTTATCATATTTAGCTCCTTATATCAATAAAAAGCAAACGATAGGACTTGGTTTTGCAGCTTCATTAAATAGAACTCATGAGGTTGCATACAACACAATTAATGACAAATTAATTTATTATAAAGATGAAAAAAACTATTTGAGTGAATCTTTTACTTCTTCATTTAATATGATGATTAGGCCTAATATTCACAACTCCCATAATCTTGAGTTAAGATATTTTCAGTATCATTTTAATGACACATTATTGAAATTGAACGATAAGTTCTCATATTTTAATAATCCTGAATTACAGTATTTGTCATTATATTATAAATTTAAAAATGATTATCGTGACAATAAAGCTTATCCACTTCAAGGTCACTATTTCGATATTGAAGCTACTAAAGATGGATTTGGTTTAATGTTTCAAGAAAAACTTGATGTGTTAGTTTTAAAAAGCGTTTACAGGAAGTATTGGGAAATCTCCAAAAAAATGTTTTTTGCCTCAGGTATTTCTGGAAAACTTTCATCCACAGGATTTCAACCATATTATTTGCAGAAAGGATTAGGCTATAGTCGTGATTTTGTTAGAGGATATGAATATTACGTTATTGACGGACAGAATTATGCAATGCTAAAAACTAACATTAAATACAATCTTATTCCGACAAAAGTAAAAACCTTTAAATTTATACCCACTGAAAAGTTTAACAAAATTCATTATGCACTATATTGCAACATTTACGCTGATGCTGCTTATGTTGAAGACAAACAATTTAAAAATAATAATTCATTATCAAATGAAATTTTATTTGGTTCGGGGATAGGGTTAGATTTTGTTACTTACTATGATAAAGTTTTAAGATTTGAATACTCTATAAACAAAATGAAAGAATCAGGATTTTTTATACATTTTATTGCACCAATTTAGTAACTTTAAGTTCAATTAGCTGTCTTATTATTGAAACAGTTGAAAACATATAGAGTATAAAAGAAGTATTAATAGAAAAAGCTTAGAATTTACACAATTCGTATGAAAATAGGAATTTTTGGAAAAACATTAAACGAGGAATCTGTTAGTCATTTTCAGAATATGATTTCTATGCTGGAAAAGAAAGAATGTAAACTTTTCTTTTACAAACCTTTTTATGAGAAAATCCAAGGGAAACTTAAAATTTCTGAAGTATTTTTCTTCGAGAACTATATAGATTTAAAACAAAAAGTTGATGTATTATTCAGTATGGGAGGGGATGGAACCTTGCTTGATACTATTACATTACTTAGAGATTCAGGAATCCCTGTTTTAGGTATTAACCTTGGGAGATTAGGATTTTTATCAAGTGTTTCAAAAGAAGAAATCGAAAAAGCAATTGGAAATTTAATTAGTGGAAATTATACTTTAGACAAAAGAACTTTACTACGCTTAGAAACTAAATCTAATATCTTTGGAGATGTTAATTTTGCAATGAATGAAATAGCAATTCATAAAATTGATTCACCAACTTTAATTGTGATTAAGGTTTATGTTAACGAGCATTTTCTTAATTCTTACTGGGCTGATGGAATTATTATATCAACTCCAACCGGTTCAACAGGATATTCATTAAGTTGCAATGGACCAATTGTTGCTCCGGGTTCCGAGACTTTTATTATAAATCCGATAGCCTCTCATAATTTAACAGTAAGACCAATCGTTATACCTGACAGCAGCGAAATAAGATTGACAGTGGATGGGAGAAATAAAAACTATTCAGTTGGATTAGATTCACGCTCCATAAGTTTTGATTCAACATTAGAAATGACAGTTAAAAAAGAGAATTTTAAAATTAACCTAATTGATATGCCCGAAAAGGATTTTTTTACCACAATAAGGGAAAAACTCAAATGGGGCTTAGATGTTAGAAACTAGTTTGTTTTAATAAACTCAATAATATTAGAATAAATTAAAAAAATAAGTAAATTTGCAATTCTAAATTAGGTAATTATGAAATGCCTGTGTACAAATTACACCAAAAGAGATGATAATCTCCATGTCTATCAGGATGGGCGTTCCATAATAACTAATTGATGAATTACGAAAATTACAAAACAAACAAATAAGAAATACAGTCAATTAACAAAATTTAGACATATGAAAAAGCTATTTGTTCTTCTACTGGCAATTTTTCTATTTGCTAATATCAATTCCAATGCTCAACGGCATGAATTTGGTTTGGTTCTGGGCACATCATATTATCTGGGTGATATTAATGAAGGTGGACAATTTGCTATGACCAGTCCTGCTTTTGGAATGGTCTATCGCTATGCAATAAATCAAAGATTTGCATTTAAGGTGAGTGGCATATATGGTACTATTCAGGCAGATGACAAAGTTACAGGTTCAAAAGAAACAAAAGACAGAAATCTTTCTTTCACATCTCCTTTAACTGAAATTAGCACCCAAGTTGAATTACATTTCTTCGAATATGAAGCAGGGAGCGAAAATCACAAATTCACACCATTAATCTTTGCAGGATTGTCAGCTTACCATTTTAATCCTAAAGCTGAATTTGAAGGCGACTTATACGACCTGCAACCTTTAGGCACTGAAGGTCAAAACACTACCGAATATCCAGACAGAAAACCATATAAACTAACTCAAATGGCTATTCCTTTTGGTATAGGTTTTAAATGGAGTGTTAGCTACAATGTAACCCTTGGTTTTGAATGGGGATTAAGAAAAACTTTTACCGATTATCTTGATGATGTTAGCACAACTTATGCCGACCCAAGTGTTCTCTCATCAGAGAATGGACCTTATGCAATGGTTCTTGGTAATAGAATGTTCGAAGAAACCCCATTATATGCAAATGGCTGGGGAGAACCATTTGCTTCTGCTGTCGATCCTAATCCTGAGGGATTTAAAGAGTATCCAAGAGAGGCTGCAGCAGCATTTACTGATATGCAAAGAGGTACTTCAACAAATAACGATTGGTATTCATTTGCCGGATTAACAATTACATTCAAAATAGTTGGACCTAAAGCCACTAGCTGTCCAGCATATAAAAGACACTTTCAATACAGGGAATACTATTTATTTTAGTATTGCTTAATAATCCAAATCGTTTTACTGTTTTAATAATATATGAGCCTGAAAGATAAAATTAATATTGAAAACTTGCCATCGCATATTGCTATTATCATGGATGGTAATGGTCGTTGGGCAAAGCAAAGAGGTAAAGAAAGATTATTCGGACACGAACATGGTGTAACCGCAGTTAGGGAAGTTTCCGAATCATCAGCTGAGTTGGGTATTAAATATTTAACACTCTATGCTTTCTCAACCGAAAACTGGAAAAGACCAAAATATGAGGTTCAGGCTTTAATGCGATTATTGGTAAGAACAATAAATAAAGAAACTAAAACACTAAATGACAATAATATTCGTTTGTTAGCCATAGGTGATTTATCAACCTTGCCACGTGATTGTTATAGTCAACTAAATGAGTCAATTAGGGCTACTGAAAAAAACACTAGAATGACCCTGATTTTAGCTTTAAGTTATAGTGCTCGTTGGGAAATGGTCAATGCTGTTAAAGCAATTGCTGAAAAAGTAAAAAATAATGAGATTGATATTAGTAAAATTAATGACGAAACTATCTCTTCAGCCTTAACAACAAATTCAATCCCCGATCCTGAGCTGTTGATTAGAACAAGTGGTGAGCAAAGAATAAGTAATTTTTTATTATGGCAAATTGCATATTCTGAATTGTACTTCCCTAAGAAACTTTGGCCAGACTTCAGAAAAGAAGACCTTTACGAAGCTATTCTTGAATATCAAAGCCGGGAACGAAGATTCGGTAAAACAAGTGAACAATTAAAATAATTTCAGAAAGTATGAATTTAAAATCCCTTCTAATACTTATATTATTCTCATTATTACTTTCAAATCTTAGTGCACAGATTTCAGTTGGTGATAAATCTGTATTCGATTATTCAAACCCAAAAGAATATGAAATTGGCGGCATTACTGTTTCGGGAATTAAATATCTTGATAATAATGTTTTAATAATGCTTTCGGGCTTAACTGTTGGTGATAAAATAAAAATTCCAGGAGAAGAAATAACCAGTGCAATTAAAAAGTTATGGAAACAAGGATTGTTTGAAAACATTAATATTTCAGCCACTAAAATTCAAGGCGATTATATATTTCTTGATATTCACCTTGAAGAAAGACCAAGATTAGCAAAGTTCTCTTTCGAAGGAATAAAAAAATCAGAAGCTGATAATATTCGTGAAGAAATAAACCTTACACGAGGAGAAGTAGTTACCGAAAATGTTATTCTTCGAACAACTTCCATTATTAAAAATCATTTTGTCGATAAAGGTTATCTTAATGTTGAAGTAAATATCAGGCAGGAGAAAGACACTACTTTACTTAACAACATAATTCTTTTCATAAATATAAATAAACATAGCAAGGTAAAAGTAAATGCAATAAATATTGCCGGAAACGAAAATATCACTGACCAAAAACTTAAAAAGACTCTGAAAGAAACCAAAGAGAAAAAACTATATCGTTTCTTTAAAGCATCGAGGTATATTGAAAGTGATTACAAAGATGATAAAATCAAATTATTAGATAAGTATAATCAACTCGGATATCGTGATGCAAGAATAATTAGCGATTCAGTTTATAAATCCAATAACAAAAGAGTAAATATTGATATTACCATCGAAGAAGGAAGTAAATATTATTTTAGAAATATAAAATGGGTTGGAAATACAAAATATCCATCTGATGTATTAAGTAAAATACTTGGTGTGAAAAGAGGCGATGTTTATAACCAAAAAGTTTTAGATGCAAACCTTTATATGAATCTTGAAGGACAAGATGTTAGTTCTTTATATATGGATGATGGATATTTGTTTTTTAACCTCACTCCTGTTGAAGTACTTGTTGAAAATGATTCAATTGACCTGGAAATAAGAATTTACGAAGGAAAACAAGCAATTGTAAGGAAAGTTACAATTAAAGGAAATACCAGGACTAACGACCATGTTATTTTGCGTGAGATAAGAACAAAACCGGGACAATTATTTAATCGTTCAGATATAATCAGAACACAAAGAGAGCTTGCTCAACTACGATATTTTGATCAGGAAAAACTTGGAGTGAATCCAAAACCTAATCCTGCTGATGGAACTGTTGATATTGAATATGTGGTTGAAGAAACTTCTCAAGACCAAATAGAGCTTTCAGGAGGTTGGGGAATGGGAAGAGTTGTTGGAACTCTTGGTCTTTCGTTCAATAATTTCTCTATGAATAATTTCTTTAAAAAGAATTCATGGAGACCTTTACCATCGGGTGATGGACAAAAGCTTAGTATCAGGGCACAGTCAAACGGAGCATATTTTCAATCATATAATGCTTCTTTTACTGAACCGTGGTTGGGTGGAAAAAAACCTAATGCCCTCAGCGTATCAATTTACCATTCTGTTCAAACAAATGGATACCCTAAAAGCGATGCAAACAGGCAATCTATTAAAATTTATGGAGCAACTGTTGGTTTAGGAAAAAGATTACAATGGCCCGATGATTATTTCACTTTATACCAGGGAGTAACTATTCAAAAATACGACCTGGATAATTATTATTCAACTTTTGCATTTAATAATGGAAGTTCAAACAACCTAAGTTATAGTGCTGTTTTATCAAGGAACTCAATAAATCAACCAATTTTCCCTGAATTCGGCTCTGAAATTTCATTTTCCGGACAAATAACTCCACCTTATTCATTGCTTAGTGGTAAAGATTATTCCACAATGAGCGACAATGACAAGTTCAAATGGATTGAATATCATAAATGGAAATTTAATGCTGCATGGTATATACCTTTAATAGGAAATAAAACCGGTAAAACGGTACGAAATTTGGTATTAAGCACGCGAACCAAATTTGGATTTATTGGATCTTATAATGACGATATTGGAGTTGCGCCCTTTGAAAGATTTTATTTAGGTGGAGACGGATTAACCGGTTATAATATTGACGGAAGAGAACTAATTGGATTAAGAGGTTATGGCAATAATACTTTAACTCCGAGAAGTTCAGTTGGATATGTTGGTGGTGCAGTTTATAATAAATACACTTTCGAACTGAGATACCCTATTTCACTTAACCCAATGGCTACAGTTTTTGTAATGGGATTTGCCGAAGCAGGAAATGCATGGTCTAGCTTCCAGGAATTTAATCCTTTCGACATTAAAAGGTCAGCAGGTTTTGGAGTTAGAATCTATCTGCCAATGTTTGGAGTTCTCGGTCTTGACTGGGGATATGGATTTGACGAAATTCCTGGAGTTACAAATGCAAACAAAGGACAATTTCATTTCTCAATTAATAACTCAATTGATTAACAAAACATTAAATTTCTTTAATAAATAAATAGGAGGAAAAAATGAAAAGATTACTAATAGTATCAGTATTAATGTTATCAATAACAATGATAACTTTCGGGCAAAAATATGCCTATGTGGACACAGAATATATACTTGAAAATATTTCTGAATACAGAATTGCTCAAGAACAATTAGATGAGCTTTCAGTGAAATGGCAAAAAGAAATTGAAGAACTATTTGCAGAAGTCGATAGACTTTACAAAGCATATCAAGCTGAAGCAGTTCTTCTTCCTGAAGATATGAAACGCAAAAAAGAAGATGAAATCATTAAGAAAGAGAAGGAAGCAAAAGAACTTCAAATGAAAAAGTTCGGAAAAGATGGTGATTTATTTAAAAAACGGCAAGAGCTTGTTAAGCCAATTCAGGATAGGATTTATAATGCAATAGAGAAAATTGCTACTGAAGGTAATTATGGAGTTGTATTTGACAAATCCGGAAGTCTTACCATGCTTTACACTAATCCTAAATATGATAAAAGCGATGATGTATTGGACGAACTCGGATATAAACCAGGTGCAATACAAAAAAATACAAATAGTAAAGACTCCGATGACGATGAAAAATAATTGATTCTTTTGATAAATTATTTTGAAATATTATTATTTAATTTCCATACTTTTGCAATCAATTTAAAAATATAAAAAATGAAAAACATCCAAAAATTCCTATTAATATTATTATTTGTCTCTTTTACGATTGGTGTAAATGCCCAAACAAAACCTAAGTTTGGACATGTTGATTCTCAAGAATTACTAAAACTTATGCCAGGAAAAGATTCTGCAAAAGTTCAACTTGATGCATTCAGAAAAGAGCTCGAAGACCAATTAGTAGCCATGCAAAGTGAGCTTGAAACAAAATACAATCAATATCTTGAGGCTAGGCCAAACTTAACACCACTTATCAAACAAGTTAGAGAAAAAGAAATTCAGGATTTACAAGCAAGAATTGAACAATTCCAAACTGATGCAACAAACTTATATCAGGAAAAAGAAGAATCATTGCTTCAACCAATAATTGATAAAGCAAAAAAGGCAATCGAAAAAGTTGCGAAGGAAAACAAATACACCTATGTTTTCGATTCTGGAGTAGGAGTTTTACTTTATAAAGAAGACAGTGATGATATTCTACCTTTGGTTAAAAAGGAATTAGGAATAGAATAATAAAAACCTACTATATATCTAAACGTCATTGGTTTTTCTGATGACGTTTTTTTATATGCTGAATTTTTATTCCAACTCAACTGCAGGATCCCAAAAATAAGATTTAAAGTTTATAATTTTATCATCAACAACTTCTATCCCCTCGCTTTCTAAAAGCTGTTGCATTAAATCCGGAGTACTAAAATGATGTTTTCCTGTTAACATTCCATTACGATTAACCACTCTATGTGCAGGAATATTCTCAGGGAATGAAAAAGATTTATTCATTGCCCAACCAACCATTCTTGCCGAACCTTTTGTGCCGATATAATTTGCAATTGCACCATAACTGCATACTTTTCCCCTTGGAATTTGTCGGGCTACCTGATAAACTTTTTCGAAAAAGGAGATGTTGTTCATTGTTTGGTTTTTGAAGTGCCTAAAGTGTCTAGAGTACTTAAAGTGCCTAGAGTACTTAGAGTTGTTAGAGTATTTATAGTTTTAGTTTATGATTATTAAATTTGTATAAATCCTCCAATTTAATGAATTCATTTACACAATAGTTTACGAAACTTGAAGTTTCTAATATTTTATCATCTCTGTTTATAGTTTTTGTGAAATTTATATCAAAATATTCAAATTGAGATATTTTATCAATTAAATACTGTGTGTCAATTTCTTTAAAGTTTTTTCCGAGGTTTATTTCAACCTGTTTATTCCAGTCCCAATCCATTACTTGAATACAGTACTCAACTTTCGCAAGTTCATTAAAGTATTGAAAATCAACAAAAAAGTAGCATATTTATTTTGTTATATTACTGATATTCAGTAATTTTGTTTTGCCAAACATAAACAAAAGGATATGCTACAAAACAAAAGTACAAC
>JAIPBB010000101.1 GCA_021739805.1 Saprospiraceae bacterium
CAATTCCATCGCTATAAGATTTTTGAATGCATCTGCCGGTTGGAGTGTTATATCTTGCTGTTGTAAGCCGGATTGAAGAGCCATCAGGAAGTTTGAAAGGACGTTGAACATGTCCTTTGCCAAATGACCTTCTACCCAAAATAAGACCTCTGTCCCAGTCCTGAATTGCTCCTGTGACAATTTCACTTGCTGAAGCTGAACCTTCGTTAATCAGAATTATAAGTTTGCCTTGCTCGAAGCTACCTTTGACAGAAGAATTATATTCTTGTTTACTATAATTAACACCTTCGGTATAAACAATTAATTTATCTTTACTGAGAAATTCATCAGCTAAATCTGTAGCTGTCGATAAATATCCTCCTGAATTACCACGCAAATCCAAAACAAGATGTTTCATGCCTGAAAATTGCAATTGAATAAAAGCCATTTGGTATTCATTCATTGTATTTGCAGCAAAGCGATTAATTTTAATATAACCAATTTCCGGGCTTACCATAAAGAAGGCATCGACACTATAAATTGGAATTTTATCACGTTTTATTTTTATTTCGAGGTTTTCTTTGGTTGATTTGCGATAAATTGATACAATCACTTCACTTCCTTTTTTACCTCTAAGTTTATCCTGGACAAATTTATTATTGATTTTAGAGCCAGTGGATTCTGTGCTGTCAATTTTTATAATTCTGTCACCGGCTAAAATTCCTGATTTTTCAGAAGGTCCGTTGGGGATAGTTGAAATAATATAGATAGTGTCATCAACTATCTGATAGGTTATGCCCACACCATCAAAATTCCCATAGAGAGATTCATTAGCTTTATCTAGCTCCTTTTTTGTCATATAAACAGAATGAGGATCTAATTCCTTAATCATTGCTTTTATTGCATTTTCAACCAATTGAGGTTGATTAACAGAGTCAACATAATTGTTAGCAATGGTTTCTAATGCCTTATTAAATTTCAGCTCAGTTTTATTTTGGTCTTCTTGTCCTAAAGAACCAAGGCTAAACAAAAAAACAAAAATTATTACAAATGCAGATTTCAGTTTAACAGCTAATTGTGTTTTTGTATTCATTATAAGGATTTTAAATAATGACAAGCTAGATTTTAATATGATTTAAACGATTCAAAAGTAAACAAAATTAGTAATGATTTTATTAAACCAATAATTTTTGATAGTTTTGCGGTTGGTTGTTTATTCTTTTCGATTCATTACTAGTGAGCGTATAGGATTAAATGTTTATTAAAAGACTGAAAAAAATCGATTGATGGTTGATAATATTTTTCCAAAGTTAAAAATAGGTAGGCTAAGCCCAAAGATACCAATTATACAAGGTGGAATGGGAGTAGGTATTTCTTTATCGAAGCTTGCTTCGGCGGTTGCTAACGAAGGTGGAATTGGTGTTATTTCCGCTGTAGGAATTGGTATGGTGGATATTATTCCCGGGAAAAATGCACGTCAATCAAACATTATTACTTTACGTGAAGAAATTAAAAAAGCCAGAAAAATGACCGATGGTATTATCGGTGTGAATGTAATGATGGCTCTTATTGATTGTGAAAATCTAATAAGAGTTTCGATGGAAGAAGGTGTTGATATAATATTTCTTGGAGCAGGCTTACCAATGAAGTTTAAAGACCCCGAGTTAATGAATCAAATCTTTGCCAGTAAATCTATCTTAGTCCCCATTGTATCGTCAGGAAGAGCTACAAATATAATTTTTGATTATTGGAATATTCATTATAAAAGAGTTCCAGAAGCAGTGGTTGTTGAAGGACCTTTAGCCGGTGGTCATCTTGGTTATAAACCTACTCAAATTGAAGACCCTGAATATTCTTTAGAAAACATTGTTAAAGATGTTGTAAGTGTTGTAAGTAAATTTGAAAAAGAATTAAATCTTGAAATTCCTGTAATTGCCGGAGGTGGTATTTTTACAGGTGAAGATATTTACAGAATGATTCAATTGGGTGCAAAAGGAGTTCAGATGGGGACTCGTTTTGTTGCAACTAATGAATGTGATGCTTCCGACATATTTAAACAAACTTATATTGATGCCACCGAAGAAGATGTTCAAATTATTAAAAGTCCTGTCGGAATGCCGGGAAGAGCAATCATCAATCAATTTATTAAAGATGTAAGGGCAGGGGAGAAAAAACCATTCAATTGCCCATGGAAGTGCCTTCATACCTGCGATTATAAAACAGCTCCTTATTGCATTTTTCATGCTTTAACAAATGCCAAAAAAGGTCTAATGGATAAAGGTTTTGCTTTTGCCGGAGCTAATGCTTTCAGAATTGATAAGATAATTTCAGTTAAAGAACTTATTGATTCACTTATGCAGGAATATGCTCTTGTTGCCATTAAAGCATAAATTCAAATAATTTTTCTTGTTTTATTTTTTACTATATTTGTCCTTCAGACGTCATTTGCTTCGCTGTCATTTGCTTCGCTGTCATTTGCTATGCGTCATTTTAATAACAACTTAATGACAACCGAATGACTATTGAATGACAACTTAATGACTATTGAATGACAACTTAATGACTATTGAATGACAACTGAATAACAACTGAATAACAACTGAATGACTTATTAATAAACGCATATACATAATTATATGAATCTTGAAAAGAAAAGAATATTTTACGCCTTCCTATATCCCACGATTTTTGTGCTTATCCTTTGGATTGTTAAATATATTGAAATCTCGACAGGGAAAAGTTTATCAGAATTTGGATTATTTCCACTGCAAGCAAAGGGATTAATAGGAATTGTTGCAATGCCATTGCTTCATGGCGATTTAAATCATCTTTGGGCGAATTCAGTTCCCTTATTAATTCTTGGAGCCGGATTATTTTATTTTTATAAAGAAATTGCCTTGAAAGCATTTTTCTGGATTTACCTTTTATCCGGTATGTTTTTATGGTTATTTGCCAGGGGCGAAAATGCACATATTGGAGCAAGTGGTTTGGTTTATGGATTAGCAAGTTTTCATTTTGTTTCAAGTGTGATTAGAAGAAATAAATCTTTAATTGCTTTTTCTTTAGTAATTGTTTTCTTTTATGGAGGCCTTGTTTGGGGAGTAATACCTGATTTCTTTCCTGAAAAGAATATTTCATGGGAAGGTCATTTAATGGGTGCATTCGCAGGTTTTATAATGGCAATAAATTGCCGAAAAAAAGGACCCCAAAGAGAAAAATATGATTGGGGCGAAGATGATGATGAAGAAGATGAAGATGATGAAGATAATAATTTGAGAATTGTTTATCATTTTAAGGATGGGGAGTGAAAACTACTGAGATAGAATCATTTTCTTACATATTAAAAATTTCTATAAGTATATTGTTGTTGTTTGGAAATATATTCTTAGCTTTGAAGTTGATATTAACTCTAATATAAAGACTATTGAAATATACTATTTTGCATTTAAATCTTATTTTGTTGATTAATAGTTTTTTATTAGGATTTAATAATATAAAGCTATAATTAGTAAAACAAGATTTGAAATCCAAGTAAAATATTCTAACTGTTCTAATTGTTCAGCTACTTTATCTGAATTAGAAAATTTGGACAAACCTTTAAATAAATAATATGAAACAGTTTGATTTGAACATTGAAAAGATACTTGAAAACTGGGAAACATATCATGCGATACGAGAAATAATTTCAAATGCACTGGATGAGCAACTTTTAACAAATACTAAAGATGTTGAAATAACCAAAAATAATGATAACTGGCTAGTACGGGATTATGGTAGAGGTTTGAAATATACAAACCTTACTCAAAACGAAAATAAAGAGAAGCTTGAGAATCCAAATGTTATTGGTAAGTTTGGTATTGGATTAAAAGATGCTTTGGCGACTTTTGACAGAAAAGGAATAAAAGTGCTTGCCAAATCACAGTATGGTGATATTACACTTTCTAAAACTGCAAAAGAAGGATTTGCAGATATTATAACTTTACATGCAAGTATTTCTGAGCCGACAGATCCTAACTTTATTGGAACTGAATTTATAATTGATGGTGCAACTGATGAAGATATCTTAAAAGCTAAAAACTTATTCTTGAAATTTACTGGTGAACAGATTATTGAAACTACAAAAGCTGGTTCTGTTATTAATAAAATGGGAAATACAGGTAAAATTTATATTAATGGAGTCAGAGTTGCGGAAGAAGAGAACTTTTTATTTAGCTACAATATAACTCTGTTAACAACTGCAATAAAGAAGTCGCTCAATAGAGAAAGATCAAATGTTGGAAGAACTGCTTATACTGACAGTGTGAAGAAAATTCTTCTTGGTTGTGCTTCTATTAATGTTGCAAAAATGCTAGCCGACGATTTGCAAAATATAAACCATGGAACTGCTCATGATGAACTCTCTTGGATTGATGTTCAAGAACATTCTGTGAAAATTCTTAATCAAAACGAAAAAGTACTTTTTGTTTCATCAACAGATATTATGTTATATCCGGATATGATTGAAGAAGCAAAGGAAAGCGGGCATCAAATTATTATAATTCCTGAGAATCTAAAAGAAAAGATTAAAGGTGGTTTAGACTTTTCCGGTAATCCAATTATTGACATTTCACAGTTTGCTACTAATTACAATGAAAGTTTTTCATTTGAGTTTGTTGAAATAAATGACCTTACAAAAGATGAAAGAGAGATTTTTAATTTGACGGATAAAATTTTAAATCTGATTGGCGGAAAGCCAAGAATTGTGAGAGATATTAAAATTTCAACAACTATGCACAAAGATTTCTTTTCAGAAAATGAAACAGTTGGCATATGGGAGTCAAGCACAAGTTCAATTATAATATTGAGGAAAATGCTTAATTCAGTTAGGGATTATGCGGGCACATTGATTCATGAAGCCATTCACGCAAAATCAGGTCTTGGAGATATTAGTAGAAACTTTGAACATGAATTGACCACTGCTATAGGACAAGTATGTGAAAAAGCATTAGAGAAAAAGAAAAAATGGTGGTAATATTTTCAATATTATGATTAAAATAAGTAGGACAGCCGAAAACAGACTATATATTTTATTGCCGAAACAGTGCGGATTTCAGTGTTTCTTAAATATTTTGACAGGACAATGCTTCGAAATCGGCAACAAATACATACCGCTAAACCTTTATAGCTAATATTAAAAACTCAGGACAATGACAGAAACTTTATTAATTATTATGATAGTCTTAACAGTTGCAAACATTGTAATTGGACTAATAAAAAAATCAAAAATTGATTTAAAACCTGAATTAAAAGAGATTGAAGATTCAATGGTCAAGTTCGGTTCAACTCTTGAGCGTACTGATAAATTAATCAAAGATGAATTTCAAAGAAATAGAACTGAAACAAATGAGATAGCAAAAATTAATAGAGACGAACTATCTAAGTCGCTTGAATCTTTCAGTTTTCAATTTCAAAAGAATGTAAAGGAGTTAAATGAATTATTGAAAGGTAAGTATGACGAGATGCACAATCAGCAAACAGAGTTTAATAAACAAATAACCGAAGGAAGTAAATTGAATCGTGAAGAACTTGCCAATAATCTAAAATCATTTGAAACTAATTTCACGGAAAATATTAAGGAACTTAATGCACTTCTTAGACAGAAGTTTAGCGATTTCTCTACACAACAGAATGAAATTAATAACCAAACAACAGAGAATGTAAAAGAAGTAAAACAGTCCGTAGAGAACCAATTAAAATTAATTCGTGAAGATAATACCAAGCAACTTGACGAAATGAGAAAAACGGTAGATGAAAAACTTCAAAAGACACTAAACGAAAGGTTAAGTCAATCATTTGAAACTGTAGGTAAACAATTACAGGCTGTACAAGAAGGGCTAGGGGAAATGAAAAATCTTGCTACAGATGTTGGCGGACTTAAAAAAGTTTTAAGCAATGTGAAAATGCGTGGTGGGATTGGCGAAATACAGCTTTCAATGTTGTTAGAGCAAATTCTTGCCCCTGACCAATATGAAACAAATGTGAAAACAAAATCAAATAGTTCAGATTTGGTAGAATTTGCTATTAAACTTCCAGGAAGAGACGATTTTGGAAATAATGTATGGCTTCCAATTGATGCTAAATTTCCAAAAGACATTTACGAACAATTGCAGGAAGCCTATGATATAGGTGACGCTAACAAAATTTTAATTGCTCAGAAAAATCTTGACAACACTATCAAAAAAATGGCAAAAGATATTAGTGAGAAATATATTGACCCACCAAATACAACAGATTTTGGAATTATGTTCTTGCCATTCGAAGGAATCTATGCAGAAGTTGTTCGTAAAGCCTCTTTACTTGAAGACCTACAAAGAAATTACAAGATAATCGTAACTGGACCAACCACACTTGCGGCAATTCTCAATAGTTTACAAATGGGCTTTAAAACCTTGGCTATTCAAAAACGAAGCAGTGAAGTTTGGCTAGTTTTAGGTGCAGCCAAGAAAGAATTTGAGAATTTTGGTGGAATGATGGATAAAGCTCAAAAAAATATCCAAACTGGATTAAATCAACTTGATGATGTAATGGGCAAAAGAACTCGTGCAATTCAAAGAAGACTCAAGGGAGTTGAAGCACTTAGTGAAGCTGAAACAAAAAACATAATACCTGAAATTGCTGATACGTCATTGATTTTAGATGACGAAGAAGACATGGACGAATAAAATACTGGCTATAATCGAGTCCACCAGTAAACACTGCTAGGGAGAAACTCATTGATAAATCAGGGAGTGACTTAAAGTCACCCTATTACCAGTCCCACTTCCAACTAAAAACTTATGTAAATTTGCAATGGCATTTTAAATATACATAACAATTTTTTATTTTTTAAGAAATTACCAGAAAAAGTTGTCGATATGACATCTTTTTTTGTATATTTGCATAATTAAATGATATAACATTGAGAATCTTTACAAAAAGGACACTACAAGAGTATTGGAAAAAACATCCGGCTTGTGAATTACAATTACTTACCTGGTATAAAGTAGTAAAGAATATTAATTGGAATTCATTTGATGAAATTAAAACTTTATTTGGTAGTGCGGATTATGTTGGAAACAATAGGGTAGTCTTTAATATTAAAGGAAACGAATATCGATTGATTGCAAAGTTTAATTATGAAAAAGGCTGGGTATTTGTGAGATTTATTGGTACTCATGCTGAATATGACAAAATTAAGGATATTAAAAACATCTAAAAATGAATACAATAAAAATAATCAAATCAGAAGAAGAATACGAAATAGCCCTGGAAAGGCTTGAAGAAATATTTGATGCACCTTTAGGAACGCCGGATGGAAATGAATCCGAACTCTTAGCACTTCTTATTGAGCAATACGAAGATGAACACTATCCAATCCCTGACCCGGATCCAATTGAAGCCATAAAATATATGATGGAACAAAGTAATATGAAGATCAAGGATTTAGCAGAGATTTTAGGGGACAAAGGTAATGTGTCAAAAATATTGAATAAAAAAAGGAAAATGAGCCTTGAAACAATAAGAAAACTTCATACATTACTAAAAATACCATACTCAGTATTAGTACAAGATTATTCATTAAGTATATGAAAAAGAATCCGTTGTCATAAACATCCGGAGAATAAATTGTTCGTACTCCAAATATTTATTATTTTAAATCCAAAAAAACTTATGTAAATTTTAAATGTTCTTAATACAAAGGATTTTCTACATTTGACATCAGACATCACACATTTGATATAATTTTCCTTAACTTTAGCCCATGTTCACAATTCAGGGAAAATACACAACAGCCAAAATCTTCATAAACGATGTGGAGGACGAATGTGTTCGTCAGATTCATTCATTAATCAATCATGAAGCATTTACTGAGCAGGTTTGCATTATGCCGGATACTCATGCCGGAAAGGGAAGTGTAATTGGTTTTACGATGCCATTGAGTGATAAAGTTATTCCTAATGTTATTGGTGTTGATATTGGTTGCGGGATGCTTATGGCTAATCTTGGTGAGAAAATTAAATTCAGCCCTGCCGAAGCTGATAAACTTATTAATCGAAAAATTCCAATGGGATTTTCTATTAATAATTCTCCGAAAATTACTGATAAAGATTTTGATGGTTTTAAAAAACAAGCTTATGATTTTATAAATGAGTTTAACAAAACTTTTGGTACATCTTATTCTCATCCTGAGTTTGAAGAAAATTGGATAGAATCAAAAATCCTTCAAGTTGGAATTGCTATTAATGTTTTCTATAATTCTGTTGGTAGCCTTGGCGGTGGAAATCACTTTATAGAAATCGGAAAAGGGGAGAAAGACTATTATTTAACAATTCATTCAGGTTCCAGAAATTTTGGATTAAAGGTGGCAAATTATTGGCAAAACAAAGCTGTCAGTAAGTTTTCAAATATCACAGAAGTTGAATATAATGAGCAAATCATTAGAATCAAAAAAGAAACCAGAAACAAAAAAAATCTTGAAAAAGAAATAAAGAAGCTTCGAAAAAAATCAACTGTTGGAGTAAATAAAGATTTAGCATTTCTTGAAGGCGAAGATATGATGGGTTATTTGGTTGATATGTGTTTAGCCCAGTTTTATGCTTCACTCAACAGAAAAATCATGTTTGAACAAATTAAGGATGTATTGGATATTAAGGAAGTAGGAGATGTTGTTGAATCAGTTCATAATTATATTGATTTTAAAGATTTCATTATCCGTAAAGGAGCAATCAGTTCTTATGTAGGAGAAAAAATTATAATTCCTTTTAATATGCGTGATGGAATTTTATTATGCGAAGGAAAATCAAATGCTGAATGGAATTTTTCTGCACCACATGGAGCAGGAAGAATAATGTCTCGTTCAAAAGCCAAAAAACATGTTCAACTCGATGAATTCAAAAAGTCAATGCAAGGAATTTATTCATCATCAGTTTGTTCGAGCACTTTGGATGAAAGTCCTTTTGTTTATAAAAACTCAAAGATGATTGAAAAGGCGATTGAACCAACTGCAACAATATTGGATAGAATAAAGCCAATTTTGAATATTAAAGCGAAGTAGTTTTAGTGTTTTAGTATATAGTACTTAGTATCTAGTACATAGATTTTACTTTAAATATTGTGTGAAATTTTATCTGGCACTATTAATATTTTAATGAAAGTGATATTCTGATAATCTATAAGTTTCCAAATAACCCAAAATCCACACATTAAAAAAAGCTTTTTCTGTTGCTGTTCCAGTCTGATTTTTGAAGCCAAAGTAGGGAAGTTAAAATATATATACGCTCTCTTCGATAATTCGAAGGGAGTTTTTTGTTTCTCAAAACGAGAAAAAACATTTAATTGTTAATGATAAAAAATTAAAGTCCAAAAAAGAGAAATAAGTAAATAATGGGAAATTAAATTGAAAAAATTATAAAAGCCACGTCAATAAAGGAAAAGAAAAATATTTTACGTAAGAATTAATCCGATAATTGATTATTTTATAAAATATTTAAGAGCGTTTTAATTTTTTTGTTTAAGAAAATTATATTTATAAAATTTTGAAAAAGAAAGAAAATCAGATATAAAGAAATTATAAATAAAAATAAAGTCCCAAAAAGAAACTAAAAGTCCAAAAAAAAGAAAAAACTTGACATTCGATTTTCGCCACCATATTTTTGTATCAAATTAAAAAACCCAAAATTGTGAAAACCCGAATCGTAAAAATTTTGTCTTGCTTAATATTCGCCATAATATTTATTAAGCCATCCCCGGGACAAGATGCAAATTTCTCCCAGTTTTATAATAATCCTATTTATTATAATCCTGCATTTGCAGGAATTTCATCAGGAATGAAAATTAGAACTCAATATAGAAAACTATGGCCAAGAATCAATAGTAATTTCAGTGCCTGTAATTTAACACTTGATGTTGAAGAAATAAATGTTTCCGGTGGACTTGGAATGATTGCAAGTTCAGGAAGAGAAGGTCAGGGTTTAATACAAAATACGCAAATTGGAGGTATATACTCTTATAGAATTCTTGTAATTCCTCGGGAATTTATAATTCAAGTAGGTTTTGAAGCATCATGTATAGAAAAGCATATAGATTACAGTAGTTTTATTTTCAGTGACCAACTTGATCCTGTTTTTGGAAATATAAATGAAACTTCATTCCAAAGTGGTGGAAATGATAAGGTTGTTTATCCTGACTTTACTACAGGTGCTGTTGCTAGATTTAATCTTGGCAAACGAAGAAAAGGAAAACCAAGGATGACTAACACAGTTGGTGCTGCTTTCCATCATATCACTCAACCAAACGAATCTCTTCTTGGATTAAACTCCAAGCTTCCTATGAAAACTGTTGTCCATGCTAATTCAGTTATACCATTAAGATATAGTAATAACAAAGAAATTCTTTTTGCTCCTGCGATGATTTATGAACATCAAGCAGATATGGAGACATTTACTGCAGGATTGAATGTTGTTAAAAACCCAATTTTTATGGGTTTATGGATGAGAAACCGAAACTATATGCTTTCAAATATTAATTATGATGCATTGGTTGTAATGCTAGGAATTAATACTCCTTTAAGTAGTGGTTCGGTTTTAAGAGTGGGTTATAGCTATGACATCACGGTTTCGAAGTTGAGAGCATCAACTGCAGGTTCGCATGAAATTACAGTAAGCCTTGAGCTAAATAGTTTTAAACTTTTTAATAGTTCAGTTCCTTCATTGCGACAAAGAGGAAAACAAAATAACAAATGCTTTAATAAATTTTAGTCGAATTCATTCAATTTAAGAATAATAGAACATAGAAATAATAATTTAAAATTTAAAATGATTAAGAAAAACATTCATATAAAATTAAATGTCAGGATACTTCTGCTGTTGAGTGTTTGTCTTTTATGTACAACTTATTTGAGTGCAAGTTCGAAAAATTCAGAAGCATTAAAGCTTTATGAAAAGAATGCAAACATACTTTTTAATCAAAGTCAATATTCCGAAGCTTTTCCATTGTATTCCCATTTGGTTAGTCTTGAACCTGATAATCCAGAATACTGTTATAGGTTTGCGGTTTGCATACTGATTTCGGGTAAAGAGAATGCTGCTAATTCCATTGATTATCTTGAGCTGGCATCTGAAAAAATCAAAAATCGACCACTAATATCTTACTATTTAGGACTTGCACATCATTTCAATTATGAGTTTCAAAAGGCTTTTTATTATTACTCAGAATTCAAGCAAAAAGTGAAATCAAAGGAATCAGAAAAGTATAAAATTGACCTTAAAATTGAAATGTGCAAAAACGGAGAACAAATTGAAAATTCTCAAAATAGCTTTCATTTTATTGAAAAGAAAATTGTAAAGGAAGAAAGATTTTATCGTAGCTATGAATCAACAACTTCTGATTATAGATTAATCCTTAAGCCGGATAATCTAAAAACTGCAAAGGACAGGAAAGCTAATAAGGAAGAATTTGTTTGCTTTTCGGAAGATAACCAGGTTATGTATTTTTCCAGCTATGGGAAGAATGAAAAAACAGGAAAAGATTTGTATAGATGTTCAAAACTTCCTAATGGTGAATGGACAAAAGCACAGAAGCTTAGCTCAGTTATTAATACTGAATATGATGAAGATTATCCTTATATGTCACCAGATGGCAAAGCCTTTTATTTCTGTTCAAAAGGACATAATTCAATCGGAGGTTATGATATTTTTATGGCAACTTTCGACCCTGTAAATTATCGTTGGTCGAAACCTGTAAATATCAATTCTTTAATCGGTTCGAATTTAATTAATACTCCTTTTGATGAGCTAATGTTCATACCTAATCCAGATTCATCATATGCATATTTTTCAACAACAAAAAATAGTCGAAATGGATTTGTTTGCTACTACAAAATAGTGCAAAAGAATAATTTGAATATGGCATTTAATGAATACAAGGAAAATGATAAAAATAACAATCAGAATGAAATTGAATTTGCTAATTATAAAAACTTTAATTCTAGTAGCTCAAACAATTATACTATTAATGATGAAAAAGTCCCAAAGCAGGTAAAAAACGAAACTATAATAAAAATTAGCAAAGAAATCATAAATAACAGTAAAGCTCTTAATCTCAGCTTGATAGATAAATAATACAATAAATATTAATAATTGTTAAAAAATTAAATTATGAAGATTTTACTAATAAAAGATAGCGAGCAAGTTAATTTGGATAAAAGTGATTTACCGGATTACAATATCGTAGAAACATTTTTCTCATACACAAAAGAGCAATCTATTGATATTATTGATAAAATTTCCTTTGATGCTATTGTTATAAAAGTGAAAAATGTTGCTGATTTAGCAATTTTGAAATATATAAAAGAGAATACAAAAAACACAAAAATAATTGTGATACCTGAAAAAACAACTACTGATTACGGATGGTTAAACTAAGGAAGCAATTTTATTAACAAATTAGAAATTAAATATAGTATTTTATTGTAAAACTTGAAAGGAAACTGTTATGGAAGAATGGACTCAATTTATAAATCATTATTTCGAACTTAATCAAAAAGCAAGAAACCTAAGGCCAAGCTATGGACATATCATTAGATGCTTTTATATTGAGTTAGAGAGTTTCTTTAAAAAAGTTCGCAAACTGAATGATTCAAATAAAATTTATAGTAACTCCGATGCAAATCAATATAATGCTAAAGTATTTGCCGACTTAATTACTGAAGACTTTACAAGCGAAAATAATATTAGCAATAACTAAAACAAAAGGAGTGCCTTATGATGACAATGATAATTATTTATATGATAATAAGAATTTTTAAACGATTACGGTTTTAATTTTCACACAATTACGCTTTTTAATTTTAATTTAATCCATCGGCTGGGGAGCAGGTGGATTTTTTTTGTTTAAAAATTAAAATCCATTATATTTGGCTGTGTGTTGTGTTTTAAATAAATTTGGAGTGTAAATAAATGAATATTAATCACATTAATGCAAGAGCGTTGAAAATGTATTATCTAAGAAAATACACACCTTAACTTAATACAAAAATAAAACCTATAATGTGCTAATTATATAGGAGTAGTGTTCATTGGATAAAAAACATAAAACAACAAATAAAAAGTATCAATCTCTAAATTTAGCAAAAATGAGAAAAAAAAGTAACATTTTGATTTACTTATTCATTTCAATAGGAATGCTGTTTATCCTTAGCAATGCATGCAAAAAAGACGAATCAAAACCAACATCTACTCCAACAATTACCAAGGGAACAGTTAAAGATATTGACGGTAATACATACCAGACAGTTAAAATAGGTGCTCAATGGTGGATGGCAGAAAATTTAAAAACTACAAAATACCTTGATGGAACAAGCATTCCGAATGTAAGCGACAGTATTGCGTGGATTAATTTAACCACTGGTGCGTATTGTGATTACGACAATACTCCATCTAATTCTGATACATATGGCAGACTATATAACTGGTATGCAGCTGTAGATGTACGTAATATATGCCCATCAGGATGGCATGTGCCAAGTGATGCAGAGTGGACAACATTAACCACATACCTTGGTGGTGAAAGTGTTGCAGGGGGCAAACTAAAAGAATCTGGTACAATACATTGGGAAAGCCCAAATACAGGTGCAACCAACGAAAGCGGTTTTTCAGCACTTCCTGGTGGTAACCGTATCACCAATGGAGCATTCGACGCCAATGGATACTTCGGTATATATTGTAGTTCTTCTAAGCAATGTTATACCGACGCATGGATTCGGGCTATGAGCTACAATTATAGTTATGTGGCAAGGTACTTCACTAGCAGGAAAGATGGCTTTTCTGTGCGTTGTGTTAAGGATTAATTTTATTTATATAGAAAACCTTTTGAGAGATGAAATTTTGGAACTTATCGAAGGAGAGCAACCATCAGTTTTAATGAGAAAAAAAGTTGGTGATAGAATCCTAAGAAAAGTATTAGGATTTGTTGAGACTTTTATTAATGGTTTAGTTGGTAAATGAAACTGTGACAATTTGTAACGGTTTGAAACAGTATTAAATAAATAATGATTTAACAATTTAATTATGACATTTCATCCAATAGAAAAAGACCCAAATTACAAACCCTGGGGAATGGAATTAAACACATTTTGTATGCTAATGCATTTATCGAGATTTGCAGGTGCGGTTGTTCCACTTGCTGGTTTGGTTATGCCTATAGTTATGTGGGCAACAAATAAAGATCAAAGTGATGTGGTTGATGCTCATGGGAAGAATATTCTAAACTGGATTATTAGCAGTGTTATTTATGCAATTATTGGCGGAATAACATTTTTCTTTGTTGTTGGAATTTTTATTTTGATAGCTCTTGGCATTTGCTCACTAATTTTTACAATTATTGGAGCTGTGAAAGCAAACAATGGAGAAATTTATACATATCCATTAGCGATTTCGTTTATTTTATAGAACTTTTTGAAAAAAATCATAACATACAATGAAAAAATCTCTAACAATTTTATTATTAATCACTTCAATACTTTCATTTGGACAGACTGAAATTTCAAAAAAATATGAGACTGCTGACAGTTTGCTTCAAGCAGACAATTTTAAAGAAGCATACAAAATTTACAAAAATATTGAAGCTATATGCGACAAGAAAGATACACTTTATGATTATATACTTTGGTATTATATTGGCGTCACTACTCAACTTGAGAATCAGAATAGAATGAATGAAAAATTCGACAGCTCCCTCATATTTGGACTTGAAGCATTGAGTTTAATTGAAAAAGGGAAAGAGTACTATGACAAGAAATTCGCTGCGAGAGAATTTTGGATGTATAAAAATATAATTGTATCTTATTTTGGCTTAGGACAACTGGACAAAGCAAAAAAGTATCAAGACGTTTTATACAAGGCATACAAAGGAAATAAATTGCCGGAAGGAATTGACGAATACTACAATTTTACATTCTTTAAGTGGGAAGATAAAAATATTTGGGGTTATGAATGGTTCGAAGAATTACCAAAAGATAGATTTTCAAAAAGCTTTTCTAAAATTATCTATTACGTTTACAGCACAAACCCAGACGGGTCTGACAAAGACCAACTTTATAGGCTTCATGTGCTAATGTTTCATAATATCGATAAGTCAGTTAAAATTGATTATGTTTTAACGAAACGACTTGAAACAGCTACCAATGAAGTAAGTGGAACGCTTTACGCCTACACATACAATGAAAAAATTGACTATTCGAAACTTCAAACTGACATTAAGGAAGTTTTGAAAGGAAATTATGAACCTGACACAAAATCAATAATTAAAAAGCAATAAGAAAAACCAATTAACGATTTACGATATATTTGAAAACTCATACTAAGTTTGTATCTGAAATCTAAAATCCTCGCCTTCAGAATCGGCAGGTTTAATTCTTGTTCGACATTCAAATTATTATTAAAAGGTATAATACTCAAAAATGGTTGGTAAAATCAACTGAATAACCTTATTCCCTAAGGGTAAGTAAAAGTTTTATGAAAATGGTTTCATAAAACTTTTTTAGTATGGAAAAACAGTCAAAAAAAAGCGTTGTTGGGC
>JAIPBB010000102.1 GCA_021739805.1 Saprospiraceae bacterium
ACCATTTAACCACAGGTTTCACCTATGGCTATTCAAATTCAACCACTTTCGTGGTTTTAAATAAATATTGATTGACAATTGATATTCGGAAGATTTAACGCAAAGAAATATTATTTTCAATTGATTTTAAACATATAGCAATACATCTAAAAATATCCTCCTAGCCCATCAAAATAAAATTTGGTCATAAAAATTCTCTATAAGATTATTGGGATAATTTTGATAAATTATTGTTTACAATTCCTGTAATATATTTTTCAATTCGAACTTTGGTTTTTTTAGGTATGATTGGTAAACGATGTGATATTGAGAAAACAAAATGTGTGTAGAGATTATTATATTCGATTTTCATAATAAGTAGGTTTAATAAAAGTCTATGTCAGATATAGAGCTTATTTGTTTTCCAGCCCATCAAAATAAAATTTAGCCATTTGAAATCCATAGTAGTTTATTTTATAATTTTATCCCAAGCTTACAAATTAAATTTTAAGAAAATGAAATTAGATTGGTTATTGGATTATAATCCTGTTTTACTAGCACTCATTGCAACATTATTTACCTGGTTTGTCACAGCAATGGGGTCAGCAATGGTTTTTTTCTTTAAAACTATTAACAAAAAAGTACTTAATTCAATGTTGGGATTTGCTGCCGGTGTTATGATTGCAGCTAGTTTTTGGTCTCTTCTTAAACCTGCAATTGAAATGGCGGAAGAAAGCGGGACAACTCCATGGATGCCAGCAGTGATTGGATTTTTATCCGGAGGTGCATTTTTATTTATAGTAGATAAAATTTTACCTCACTTGCATTTAGGACTTTCGGTTGACAAAGCAGAGGGTATAAAAACAAGCTGGCAAAGAAGCGTTCTTTTGGTTCTTGCTATTACACTTCATAATATCCCTGAAGGACTTGCCGTTGGTGTTGCCTTTGGTGCATTAGCAAATAATCCGGATGCAGGTATGCTTGCAGGTGCAGTTGTTCTTGCCATAGGAATTGGATTGCAGAATTTCCCGGAAGGAGCAGCGGTATCTATCCCTTTGCGACGAGAAGGTTTTTCCAGGTTAAAAGCATTTAATTATGGACAATTGTCAGGAATTGTTGAGCCTATCGCCGGAGTTATCGGTGCTTATTTAGTTGTGACAATAACACCTTTACTTCCTTATGCTCTTTCGTTTGCTGCAGGAGCAATGATATTTGTGGTAGTAGAAGAATTAATTCCCGAATCTCAAATTGGCAATGAAACTGATTTATCAACCATTGGTGCAATGGTGGGATTTGCGGTAATGATGTTACTTGATGTTGCACTTGGATAAACATTTATTATTATATATTAATAAACAAAAATCAGTAAATTATGGCTTTTAAAGCATTATTTTTAGCACATGCACCTGATGCAGATTATGAAAAACATAATAGTATAATTAACACAGGAAAGTATATACTTTTAACTTATGTTGTGAAGTCTCAGGAAGAAGCATTAAAGGTTTCTAAAAGAATGTATGAAAAAGAGCAGATAGATGCAATTATTCTTTGTCCGGGTTTTACACACCTAGATGTGGCAGAGATATTTCAGGCACTGGAGGGCAAAGTTTCTGTTAATATTTCCAGGGGAGATGGTCCCAGCACAAAAATTGCACAAGCTGTTTTACAGAAGGAATTCTTTCATTAAATATAACAAATGGTTTTGGTGTTTGAAATTTAATCATTGTAGTTTATTTGTCCCGATAATTATCGGGATGCTTCTTGTGATTTGTTATTTTAAAACCTTTTAGATTAAGATTTAAAATCAAAAAAAGTATGAGTTTGTACGATAATAAAAATCTGACTTTTCAATCCCCATTAGATGGAATACATAAGCTTTGCTGGCAAAGTCCATCAAATATAGCATTAATCAAATATTGGGGAAAATATGGAAATCAGTTACCAAGAAATCCATCTTTAAGTTTCACACTTCAAAATTCTTATACAGAAGCATTAATTACTTATTCATTTAAGAATGAGGCGGAAGGGATTTCACTTGAATTTTATTTTGAAAGAAAAGAGAACACTGATTTTAAAAACAGAGTTGAAAAATATTTAATTTCTTTAATACCAATTTTTCCTTTTTTAAAACAATTGAATTTAAGAATTGAAACTAAAAATACTTTTCCACATTCTTCTGGAATAGCAAGTTCTGCAGCAAGTATGAGTGCTATTGCTCTTTGCTTGTGCAGCATTGAACAAAAACATTTCGATAGCTTAAAATGTGAAGATGACTTTTATAGCAAAGCATCTTATGTCGCAAGACTAGGGTCGGGGAGTGCAGCACGTTCGGTTTATGGTGGATTTGTAAGTTGGGGGAAAAGCGAAGAAATAGAAAACTCTTCAAATGAATTTGCATTGCCTTTAAAAAGTGAAATTCATGATAATTTCAAAGATTTATGCGATTCAGTTTTAATCGTAAGTTCTGGCAAGAAAAAGGTTTCCAGTAGTGCAGGTCACAAATTAATGGAGAATCATCCATTTGCAGATTCCCGAATTAAACAAGCTAATCAAAATCTAAAAATACTACTCAAATCTTTGAAATCAGGAGATTTTAATATGTTTATTGAAATTGTTGAAAACGAAGCTATGACACTTCACTCACTAATGATGTCATCTAATCCATCTTATACTCTTTTGCTTCCAAACACTTTGAATATTATAAACAAAATACGTGAGTTTAGAAGCGAGTCAAAGCTTCCAATTTGCTTTACTTTGGATGCAGGTCCTAATGTTCATATAATATTTCCACGCAGTTTTGAAAATCAAATCTATGAATTTATTGAAAAAGAATTATTAGTATATTGCGAACCGAAATTTTGGATTAAAGATTTTATAGGAAAAGGACCAAAACTTAAAAAAGAGTTTGGAGTTTAGAGTTTTGAGTGCCTAAAGTACTTAAAGTTTGGAGTTTGGAGTACTTTAAGTGACTGGAGTTTATAGAAATTGGAATTTATTATTCCTGACTACGTCAGGAAATAACTCCAAACTCTAGGCACTCTAGACTTTAGGCACTTTATATTAACACATTGAATTTTACAATTGATGATGGATTACGCTGATATTTATTATGCAAAGATTTTATTGTTTGGAGAATATGGAGTTATATTTGATTCTATGGGTCTTACAATACCTTACACCCACTATCGCGGTGAACTAAGCTACCAAAACGAAGACAAATACACTGATTACGACTTTGCTGTAGCTTCAAATAATCTTTTGAAAGAATATATTCCCTATTTGAAAATTGTAAGAGAATCCTGCGAATTGAAATGTGATTTTGATATCGAAAGTTTCGAAGAAGATATTAGCAAAGGATTGTATTTTGAATCGACCATTCCACTTGGATATGGACTTGGAAGCTCAGGTGCTTTGGTTGCTGCTCTTTATGATAAATATGCTCTAGACAAAATCAATAATGTCAGGAATCTAAAAAACGGTGATATTCTTAAATTAAGAGAGATTTTTGCCCAGCTTGAATCATTTTTTCATGGTAAAAGTTCCGGTCTCGACCCTTTGAATTCATACATAAAATTCCCACTTTTAATTAATAGCAAAAAAGATATTCGAATTGTTGGTTTACCGCGAAACAGGGTAGATGGTAATGATGCGGTTTTTTTAGTTAATACGGGAAAACCGGGAAAAACTCAACCACTTGTAAACTATTTCCTTAAAAAATGTGAGGATAAAAACTTTTTTAATCTTGTTAAAAACGAGATGATTCCATTAACAAATGTAATTATTAAAAATCTTGTTGATGTAGAAATCGATAACTTTTTTGATAATCTTGCCAAACTTTCAAATTTTCAATTAGAGAACCTTAGTCATATGATTCCCGGAGAGTTTCACGCTATTTGGCAAAATGGAATTGATACAGGTGATTATTACCTTAAACTTTGCGGCTCAGGTGGTGGTGGATATCTGCTTGGTTTTACAAAAAACTACGAAGAAACAAAATTGTATCTCACTAATAAAGGCTATCAATACAATACTGTTTTCAGAAATCCCAAGCTAAATTTAATTTAACAACTTAAAATTTGATAATATGAAAAAATTAACAGATTGCGGAATTAATTTCACAGTCATTATTATATTAATAATTATGGGAATTGCTCCTGCTGCCTTTTCACAAAAAGCAAATTGGACAAAATTTAAATCTGAACAAGCAAAAGCTGAAATTTCATTTCCATCATCGTTTTCAGAATCAAAAGAGGAAAAAGTTGATATAACTACCTATAAAATAATGTCCCAAATCAACGATAATGTATTCTTTTTTAGTTATTCAATACATACTAACCAGCTTAATGATGAATATAAACTAGCACAAGTAAGCCTTGATGCTTTTGCAGAAGCTATAAATGGTAAAATAATCAATCAGGAAGAATATAAAGTTAAAGATGGGAAAGGAATCAAATCTCAAATTGAAATGGATGGTGAAATGATTGCAACTTATCTTGTTATTATTAAAAATCAAATCCAATATCAGGTTGTGGCTGCAACATCAAAAGAAAAAACCGAACTAAAAATAAGTAAGAAATTTATTAAATCTTTTAAAATCAAGTAAATTTACTGGAATATTTAGCCCTTAAACTTAACTTATCATATAAAATTTTAAAAAAACATTTCATTTTTCATGCATTCTCTAATTTATTTTATATTTATCAGGAATTATTAAATTTGCATTAGAATGGAAATTCCCTTATTTCAAGATATAGTTGTAATATTTGCTTTTTCAGCTGTTGTAATTCTTATTTTTCACAGGCTGAAAATTCCTCCTATAGTTGGTTTTTTGGTTACAGGTATTTTAATTGGACCTGCAGGTATTTTAAATTATTATAGTGGATTGGATATTATTGACAATTCGAATCATGAGATAAACCATCTTGCTGAAATAGGAGTGATGCTACTGCTATTTACTATTGGTATTGAATTTTCAATTAAAAACTTAATACAGATTAGAAGAACGGTGCTACTTGGTGGCTCTATTCAGGTTGGATTAAGCATTGCCATAACTTATGTTATTGCAAGTCTTTCGGGTTATAGTTTTGGTGAAGCTATTTTTATGGGTTTCCTAGTGGCTTTAAGTAGTACAGCTATTGTTTTACGAACATTGCAAAAAGATGGACAAATATCTCTTCCTTCAGGAAAAGCAAGTTTAGGAATTTTAATATTCCAGGATGTAATAATTGTTCCAATGATGTTGTTCATACCCATTCTTGCTGGAAATGCCGGAAATATTGGGCTTTCAATTCTTATTTTAGTAGGCAAAACAGTTTTGTTAATAATATTTACTTATGTGCTTTCTAAATGGTTAATCCCAAAACTTTTACATCAGGTTGCAAAGACAGGAAGCCGTGAGTTGTTTCTTTTAACATTGTTGGTAGTCGGATTTACAGTTGCATGGTTAACATCATTTATGGGGCTGTCACTCGCTTTAGGAGCTTTTCTGGCGGGTTTGGCAATTTCAGAATCAGAATACTCACATCATGCTTTTGGAAACGTAGTTCCATTCAGAGATATTTTTACTGCATTCTTTTTTGTTTCAATAGGAATGCTTCTTGATTTTAAGTTTATTCTATCTGAACCTTTAAGCGTTCTGATTTTCGCAATCTTAGTATTAACTATAAAAACTTTTGTTTCGGGATTTGCTACATTTATTCTGGGATATCCATTAAGAACAACTGTAGTCGTTGGATTATCATTGAGCCAAATAGGGGAGTTCTCTTTTGTTTTAGCGGCAATTGGATTAAAAAATGGCTTTCTTTTGTCAGAATCCGGTGGAGAAAATTATTATTACCAATTATTTCTTGCAGTAACAACTGTTACCATGATTTTAACTCCATTTATTATTATGCTTTCACCATGGATAAGTGATACAATATTGAAAATTCTTCCTATTCCTGATAAATATATTAAAGGCTTAAAACAAATTGAATCTAAGCAAATAGAAAATCTCGAGAATCATTTGATAATTGTTGGCATGGGATTAAATGGCAGCAATCTGGCAAGAGCAGCAAAAACCACAAATATTAAATATGAGATTATTGAATCCGATGCTGAAATAGTTAGAGAGAAGCAAAATGAAGGTGAACCAATAATGTATGGAGATGCTTGCTATGAATCAGTTCTGGAACAGGCAGGGATTAAAAAAGCACAAGTCTTAGTAACAGTTATTGGTGATCCTGCATCAACATATACGATAATTAGAAATGCTCGTCTTATTAATCCGGAAATATATATAATTGCCAGAACACGCTATATGGAAGATGTTGATGATTTATACAAAGCGGGAGCTAATGATGTAATTCCTGAAGAATTTGAAACTTCGCTGGAAATATTTTCGAGAGTTCTTAATAAGTATCTTATCCCAAAAAGCGAAATTGATGAAATGGTAGCAAGCTATAGATATCATGGATATCAAAACCTAAGAGAATTTGATATACATTCCGAAAAACGACTTAATGATTTAAAACTTAATATTCCTGATGTTGAAATTTCTGCTGTTACAATTAAAGAAAACTCTGAATTACTTAATAAAACAATAGAAGAGTCGGACATAAGAAAACGACATGGAATTAGCATTTTAGCAATTAGAAGAAATAATCAAACCATTACTAATCCTACTAAGGATGAAGTTATAACCACAGGTGATGTTCTATATATAATGGGAGATTATAAAAAGTGTAATTGTGCTGCATCAATTATTTCAGGTGATGGTGATAAAGAATGTGATATTCCAGAAGTTGCTAAGTAAATTGTGAGTTTTTATCAACGACAAACAGAAATTTTATGTCAAATATCCTTTTATTTTCAACAGTTACAATAAGTTTAGCCCTTATATTTTATTCAATAGGTGTATGGTCAGAACGTTTTTCAAAATACCTTAAACCATGGCATGTAGTTGCTTTCTGGATTGGTTTTTCATTTGATGTTTGTGGCACTTTGGCAATGCACTATATTTCAGACAATCCATTTGATTTAACTGAATCAAAAAAAAGAGTAAGAATAAAAACTAATTAAGAATATTAAACATTAAAATATAGAACTATGAATAAATTCCTCATCCAATTGTCTTTAATCTTTATTATAAATTCGAGCTATTCCCAGGAAATTGAAAAGCTATACATTAATAGAGACTATAATAAACTCATTGAATACGAGGATAAAGCAGATGAATTAACCAAAGATGAGTGCTATTATATTGGCTATGCTTTTTTTCAATTAGCAAATGATAAGAAATCCATTAAAATGTATGATAAAGCAATCGAAAAGGGAATGGATGATGACATAATTTATTTGTATAAAGGTCTTGCACTTCGCTATGACAATCAGTTTGACGAAGCAATAGAAATTTTCAGAATTGCAATTCAGAGAAACCCAAATGGTCAAAAAAATTACACTGAATTAGCTAATAGTTTCTTCTATACAAAGCGATACGATTCAGCACTTTATTATTTTTATAAAGCAAGGGCATTGGAATTTGAACTTGGAGACCCTTATTTTAAAATACCATACATATATCACTTACAAGATAAATTCGACAAAGCATTAGAAGAATATCGAATAAGTGCTTCATTGATTGATAAAAACGATTCTATTTATGTTGAATTGCTTAAAAATATTGGACTTTTGGAATATGCTCACACAAAGAATTATTCTAATTCTATCAAAGCATATTCGGAAATGCTTTCGATTATTCCTACTGAATATGACTTGTATGCTAAGTTAATTAAAGCATGTTATGCAAATGGTGATTTTGAAAAAGGGGATAGTGTTTTCAATATTTTAAGGATAAAGCATGAGCATAAAGAACTTCCGAAAGAAATGATGGAAGTAAGAGGAGAGACTGTTGATCAATTCATGTGGAACGGACAAAGGGTAAGTGCAATGAAATATTACAAAACACCTGAGAAATTTGCTGAACCAATTTATCAATTCTTTTTAATTGATAAAACAGGAACAAAAGTTGAAAAAAAATTCTTGACAGAAAAGACATTTGGTCTTGACAATACTAAACATTTGTTATGTGGAGTTGACAAAGCGACCGGCACACATTACACTTATCCAATTGGCTGGAAGTCAGATGAAATAGATTATGGAAAATTAAAGGAATATGTAATAATGATTTTAAACGATGAATTGAAACCTCAAGCATCATCAAATTTTGGAACAGGTTCAGGGAAAAAGAAAAAAAGGAAAAGAAAATAATAATTTTCAATAGAAAATATTAGTTAATAGAATTAAGAAAGCTATCCTTATTAATAACTATAGCCAAAACTGAAGTCCGTAAAAGTTTCATCGCTATAGCTTATTTGTATGGCTAATTTGGCTAATACCTTATATTGGTGGAATGGTTTTGGGGATGATGGGGTGAAAATTGTTTCGTGAAATTCGGAATACTATAAATCTAAAGTTTCGGCTGAAAAATTATCAGTAGTCATTTCAACTTTGAAGAATACTATATTGATTTTGGAAATGCGTAAATAAAATCAATATGAGTTGAAGTGCTGTGCAATATTGTGAGATATTCGTTTATCTTATCAGCATAATCCAATTTATAATCTTCATGAAGCTTCTTGGTTACAATGGTCATAAGTCTTTTTACTAATAAACCTACTTTGTAGTCGTATTGAGTGAAGCAGGTTCCAAGCATTTTCGTGGAATAGGAAAAAGGAATTTCCAAAACATATAATATCAAATCAGCTTCAAGTTTTTTATTTTTTGAAATCTTAGTAAATTCATTAATTCTTTTTATACATGCACTTAAGAAATTTGCCAATCGTAATTGTTCAGAATATCCCTTATAGTGTTTTGTAGTATAAAAATCAATATCATCTATTGCTTCCTGATATAAGTCCTTTTCTCCGCTTTCTTTATCAAGATAGTTTACAAGCAGATAATCGTAATTTCCTTTATTTGAAGCTAATTTAATTACAATATCTTCTAAGGATTTCTTAGAAAGTAATTTGATTTGTTCTTTTATTTCTTTGCTTACTTTTGGCATAACTAATTGATTTTATATATGGTAAATCTCTTTCTATATCAATGCTTTCCTACTGATATTAATTTTTCGATTACATTTAAAATCCGTTGATAAAAATAAAAAAAAATCAATTTGAAAATATAGCAAAATGAAATTTAGCTTATAACATCGCAATCATTTGTTTTAGTTTGGTTTCGGCTATCTTGAGATTATACTCGAAATTAATTAGCCTTGTACACGACATCACATAGTTTTCCTGTGCCTGATGCACTTCGAGTGAGGTGGTCTGTCCAAGTCGAAGGCGTTGTAAACTGATTTCCAGATTCTCCTTGCTTAGTTCATTATTCTCCTTTTCAATTTCTAATAATTGTTGTTGATTTTCAAATCCGGTCAAAGCATTTTGCAATTCGGTTTTCACCTGAAGTTCAACATTTTGATAGTAATATTCAGCCGATTGAAGTTGAATTTTTGCTGTGCTTATATTTCTTTTATTTTCCCCTGAACTGTAAATTGGAATAACAAAAGTTCCTCCAAGTTGCGGCCCGAAAGAACGATTGTTTAATACTGTGCCATCAGAGTTATTGTATTGAGAAAAATAATATCCGGCAGTGAAGTTAAGCTCAGGTGAATATGATTTGTTATATTCTTTAAGATTAAGTCGTGCAATATCAATTTGCTTTTGATATGACAATAAAGTAGTATTTGATGAATCCAATCTCTGAAACAATTCAGCTTTGTTAGGCGAATAATTCAGCGGAATAGTATCAGTAACATCAAAAACAGTTTCTAAACTTTTTCCCAGCAATTCATTTAAATACTTTTTTGCAACATCAATAGTATATTGCTGGTTAATGGCATTTTCCATTATAACATTCAAATCTATCTTAGCCTGGAGTAATTCTGTTTTAGCAAGTGAGCCAGCAGTGAAACCTGCCTGGGCAATTTTGACCCGTTCACGATTATAATTCATAGCTTCGTTAATTGAAATCAATTGCTGCTTTTGCCTTACAACATCATAATAAGCAGCTATTACCATATATATTGTCTGCAAAACTTTTTCTTTAAATTGAATCTCACCAAGAGTTTCTATCTCTTCCAATTTGTTTTTTGTAACAAACATTTTTCCACCGTCAAAAAGTTTCCATGAAAGCTCAGTTCCCGCATTAATTGATGAAGATTTTAATGATGGATAATTATTTTCATTTCCGTTTGATAAGCGTTGATTAACATTATCCAATCCATAACTGCCCGAACCTGATAGTTGCAAACTGGGTAACATTCCGGCATTGCCTGCGGTATTATTAACTTTTGCAATTTCAGCATCGTTGCGTGCAACCAGTATGTCGAAATTATTTTTCAAGGCAATACTCACGGCATCTTCAACAGTAAGTAATTCCTGACCATTAGCAATAAAAAATACTGCTGACAAAAAAAACACATATAAGATTCTCATAATCATTTGTTTTTGTGCATTAGTATATTAAAATTTTTAAATCTTTTTTTGATTATCGGGAATGAATAATAAAGAACTTTAATTAAACAAAAAATCAACATTTTACCCCTTTCATCTATTGGCTGATGATGTTGATTTTCTTCCCACCCTTTAGGGATGGGGAAAGGAAGAAAATTAAACCGCATATTGTTATTCATCCCTGATAGTCTTTAAATCTTTTTTACCTGACATAACGATATAAGTAACAGGAATAACAAACAAGGTTAGTAGTAATGAAAAAAGCAATCCACCCACCACAACTATTCCCAGTGGAACACGGCTATGTGCTCCGGCACCAAGAGCAAATGCAATTGGTAAAGCTCCGCATATAGTTGCAAGAGATGTCATCAAAATAGGACGCAAACGTGCTGTAGCAGCTTCAAATACAGCTACTCTTTTAGGCATTCCTTTCTTTTGTTTCTGATTTGCAAATTCAACAATCAGGATTCCGTTTTTAGTTACTATCCCTATAAGTAAAATCATCCCGATTTCAGAGAAAATATTTAAAGTTTGCCCGAAAATCCAAAGTGAAAGCATCGCTCCGGCAACGGCCATAGGAACAGTAAGCATAATAATAAAAGGGTCGCGGAAACTTTCAAATTGAGCGGCAAGTACTAAATAAATAAGCAATAAAGCCAGTACTAATGCAAACAAAATATTGGAACTGCTTTCAGCATAATCTCTTGATGGACCTGATAATGCTGTTGTAAATGAACGATCCAGCAATTTGTCTGCTATTCTTTGCATTTCTGTAATTCCATCTCCAAGAGTTTTCCCATCTGCAACATTAGCAGAAACTGTAGCTGATTTATAACGATTATAATGATATAATGTAGGAGGATTACTGCTTTCTTCAATTTCCACAAGATTATCCAATTGAATCATATTGCCTGTTTTCGAACGGACATAAAGAGAAGATATGTCGGCAGGAACTGATCTGTCTTCTCGAGCAACCTGTGTGATAATATAATATTGCTTATTGTTTCGCAAAAAATAACCCGACCGACCTCCACTAAAGGCAGAATTTAAGGCATCGGAAATGTCTCTTTCGTTTACTCCAAGACTTGTGGCTTTCAGCCTGTCAACAGTAATGTTAAGTTCAGGTTTATTAAATTTTAAATCAATATCAATATTGCTGAATACCGGACTATTTTGTGCTTCTTCCAAAAAAACGGGCAAAACCTTTTGTAGTTTTTCGAAATTAAGATTTTGAAGTACAAATTGAACAGGCAATCCTCTGGAAAAAGAAGTGGTGATAGTTGGCTCCTGGCTCGCTATTACTCTTGCATCGGGCACGGTTTTATAAACACCTGACAATCTATCATAAACATCTTGTTGCGAAGCTTTTCGTTGGTCGGGATCATCGAGAAAAGTAATAATAAAACCTGTATTAACAGTTGCACTAGAGCCACCGCCATAACGTGCAAGGACAAATCTTGCTTCGGGAACAGTATCCATATTTATCCTTGCGAGATTATCCATAATCTTTTTTGTAGTGGAATACTCAGTTCCCTCAGGTGCAGTTATATAAGTTCTGACAATACTATGGTCTTCCAAAGGAGCTAATTCCGATTTTAGAATTTTTGTTAATGAAAAAATCAAAACAACACACATTCCAAGAATGGAAAATGAAAGCCATTTATTCAGTATAAAAAAGCTGAGTATTCGCTTGTATATGTTTTCCATACCAACGAAGATAGGTTCGGTAAGCAAATAGAACTTAGAATGATGAGATGCCGAACCTCCTAATTTAACATTTAAAACAGGTGTGAGTGTAAGTGATACTAAAGCTGATATTAATACGGCGGTTGCAACAACAATACCAAATTCACGGAATAATCTGCCAGTAAATCCTTCTAAAAAGATAACAGGAATAAACACAATTGCCAGAGTCAGAGATGTTGAAACAACAGCGAAAAATATTTCCCTTGTTCCTTCAAAAGCTGCCTGCCATTTATCCATTCCACGCTCTATTCGCTTAAATATATTTTCAGTGACGACAATTCCGTCATCAACCACAAGCCCAGTTGCAAGTACGATTCCCAATAGTGTAAGAACATTAACCGAAAATCCAAAAATATACATAACAAAAAAAGTTCCTATAAGCGAAACGGGAATATCAATTAAAGGACGTAAAGCAATCACCCAGTTTCGGAAAAACAGAAATATTATAAGAATCACAAGGCTGATTGCAATAATTAAAGTTTCAACTACATCATTAACTGATTGCCTGACGAAAATGGATTTATCACGTCCAATATGTAATTCCAGTCCTTTTGGTAGATTCTCTTTAATTTGTTCCAATCGGATGTAAAACTCATCTGCAATTTGAATGTCGTTTGCTCCCGGCAATGGAATCATTGCCAGAACCACTCCTGTAAAACCGTTAATTGTTGCTTCTGATTCTTCATTTTCCGGACCGAGAATTGCTTCACCAATATCCTTTAATCGTACAAGCTGATTGTCGGTTTGTTTGATTATCAAATTATTGAAATCGTCTTCGGTTTCTAATCTTCCGTGAGTTTTCACTGTAAGCTCTGTGGCATTACCACGGATTTTGCCACCCGGCATTTCCACATTTTCTTTTTGAAGTGCAGTGTTAACATCCGAAGCAGTAAGATTATATGCAGACATTTTGGTAGGATAGAGCCACAAACGCATAGCCGGTTTTTGTTGTCCGTAAATAACAACTGAACTAACTCCGGGAATGGTTTGCAATTTCTCTAATAAAACATTTTCGGCATAATCGCTAAGTTCAATTTTATTCATTGTACTGCTTGTGGCAATTAACATGATAATTGGTTCAGCATTAGCATCTGCTTTGGTTACGATAGGAGGTGCATCAATATCCTGGGGCAGCGATCTCATTGCCCGGGACACTTTATCTCGAACATCGTTTGCCGCTTTTTCCAAATCTGCTCCCAGGTCAAATTCAACTGTGATTCTGCTTGTCCCAATTGCCGATTGAGATGAAATGGATTTAACCCCTTCAATACCGTTAATTGATTTTTCCAAAGGTTCTGTAATCTGGGATTCAATAATTTCAGAATTAGCCCCGGTGTATGAAGTTTGTACAGTAATAACAGGCGGATCGATAGCCGGGTAAAGACGAACACCAAGAAAATTGAAGCCAACCACTCCCAAAAGAATAATTATAAGGCTCAAGACGATGGACCCTACAGGGCGTTTTAGTGCTATATCCGATAACATCATAAGGAATCAGTCTTTACAGTTGAATATAATAATTTTGAACCTTCTTTTAAAAAGAGAATACCTGAAGTGATAATAGTGTCTCCACTTTGCACTCCTTCGATAATTTCAATTTTTGAAGCTTTTCGTGTTCCTGTTTTCACTAAAGTAAAATGAGCAATTCCGTTTTTCGCAACTATCACACTCTTAGTTTGTTCATCTGGTATAATAGCTTGAGTTGGAATCATTAAAGCATTTTTATTTTCACTAAGTCTTAATAATACATTTGAAAAAGCCCCGGGAATTAAATTATCTGACTGGCTGTTTACAATTGCTCTCACTTTTAGATTACGTGTTGATGCTTCAATTCCACGTTCGGTAGCCATTACAGTTGCATCATAGAGCGTTTCATCATTATACATAGTGAATTTCACATTCATACCGGCTTTTATTTCAGGACTATATTTTTCAGGAACACTGAAATCAAGTTTTAACTTATTTTGGCTTCGAATCGTTGCTAATAGGGTAGAAGGCGTAACTACAGCTCCAACACTTATATTCCTTAATCCTATTACACCATCGAAGGGAGCAAGCACCTCTGTTTTGCGTATCAGCACTTTTTGCACTTCAATGTCTGCTTTTAATGTGTTTAACTGCAAGCCGGTTTGCTCATAATCATTCTGACTTATTCCGTTGACTTTCATTAACTCCGATTGCCTTTTATAAATTTGCTCCTGGATTGCCAGTTGTGTTTCCAGCTTCTTCAAATTTGCCTGTAAATCTTCATCGAAAAGCTTTACGAGCAATATTCCTTGTTTTACAAATTCACCTTCAGGCAGATTAATTTTAACAACTCTTCCTGCGATTTCGTTTTTCAACTCCACTTCTTCAAAAGCTAATAATGAACCTGAAACCGAAATTTCATCAAGTAGGAGTGAGGGCTTAACAATAAAAGCATCCACTTTAATTATTGGTCTTTCCTTTTGCTTATTATCGCTATTATTATTCATTGATTTATTCAGCATAAACACTAAAAACATAAGGATTATTAACACAATTAATGCGGTAACCCATTTAGAAGTCTTCTTCATAATACTAATTGAATTGATGTGATGAAACCTTTTTTTCAATTATTTTAAGCAAACTGTATAATTCGTCTGTTTTATTTTCCTGAATATTTTCGAAAGTCGTAGCCATTGTTTCGTTTATGCTTTTTTGATAACAGGAAGAATTTTTTTGGCTTTTTAAAACTATCCGAAGTGTTATTCATTATTCTTTACTAAAAAATATAAACAAAAATACTTATTATTGTGAATAGTTAGCATTGTTAACTAATATTTAAATAATTTTTGTAATACTAACTTTATTTAATAACTTTGCTAGAATTAATATATAAAAAGCATTTGATTGTAAACATTGTTAAATCCTAGCATTATGAAAAAATCTATTTTAATATTTTTCACTTTAATCTTTTCCATTCCAATAATTCAAGCACAAGAAGTAATTCCTGCCACAGGCGGAAATGCTACAGGAAGTGGTGGTTCAGTAAGTTATACTATTGGACAAATAGTTTATTCGACCAATTCCGGCACAACCGGTTCAGTTGCTGAAGGAGTGCAGCAGCCCTATGAAATATCTGAAGCAACAGCTATTGAAGAAGCTAAGGATATTAGTTTAAATTGTACTGCTTTTCCTAATCCAACAAAGGATTTTCTAACATTGAAGATTGATGCTTCGACTACCTTTAGATTTGCAAAACCAATTATTTAAAGAATTAAAGTTTCTTAAAAGATATATTAATGATGTTGATATTTCTTTTTTTGCTTCTTTTTTTCTTTGTTAATATCTTTGGTTTTGTTAATAAAAAAAGAATGAGGTGA
>JAIPBB010000103.1 GCA_021739805.1 Saprospiraceae bacterium
ATGAACTTCAGCATCAGGATTGTGTAATTGAGATTTATGATAATTTGGGAAGAAAATTGATGGAAAGGGTTTTGAAACAAGGAAAAAACCAATATCAAATTCAAACCGGAAAACTTGAATCGGGTGTGTATTTTTATAAGCTGGAAGCAGGGGAGATTTATAATGGGAAAATAATAATATCAAAATAGTTGCAAAAGTCACGGGGTGAAAAAAAACCAAAATCACACACTTATCAAATTTGACTTTAAAAACCAGAAATCATTCAGCCCGTGACTTGCAAAAAGATTTAAACACTGGATGGATTTCCCTTTGAAATTTAATTTCTGTTTTTAATTTCAAATAAAATATCAAATACTTAACTTCCACTTCGAGATATTTTTGTACTTTGCAAGATTATTTTAGAAATTAAAGCAAGTTTTAAATGCCTAATACTAAGTTTATTTTCGTTACGGGCGGTGTAACATCTTCCCTTGGAAAAGGAATTATTTCGGCTTCCTTAGCAAAATTGCTTCAATCAAGAGGCTATTCCGTTACTATTCAAAAACTCGACCCATATATTAATATTGACCCGGGAACCTTAAATCCTTATGAGCATGGCGAATGTTATGTTACTGAAGATGGTGCGGAAACAGACCTGGATCTTGGTCATTATGAAAGGTTTTTGAATATTCCAACATCCCAGGCAAATAATATCACAACAGGAAGAATTTACCAATCAGTTATAAATAAAGAACGTAAAGGAGATTATCTGGGTGAGACAGTCCAGGTGATTCCTCATATTACCGATGAAATAAAATACAGAGTTAAATTGCTTGCAAACAAAGGCGATTTTGATTTTGTTATTACAGAAATTGGTGGAACGGTTGGCGATATTGAATCTCTCCCATACATTGAAACTGTTCGGCAAATGAAATGGGAAATGGGTTCAAATTGTATTAATATTCATTTAACATTGGTTCCATATTTGAAAGCTGCCGGTGAGCTTAAAACAAAACCAACACAGCATTCAGTAAAAGCACTTTTAGAATTGGGAGTTCAACCGGATATTCTTGTTTGTAGAACAGAACTACCATTGAATGAAGGTTTAAGAAATAAAATTGCTTTATTTTGTAATGTTGAACCATCTTCTGTAATCGAATCTATTGACACTGATACGATTTACAATGTTCCGATTCTTATGAGAGAGGAAAAACTGGATGTTGCAGTTTTAAATAAAGTTAAAATTTCCGATTACAAAGAATCAAATCTTCAAACCTGGGAAAAGTTTCTGCATACTCTTAAAAATCCAAGATGTGAAGTAAAAATTGCTTTGGTTGGAAAATATGTTGAGCTAAATGATTCTTATAAGTCAATTATTGAATCAATAATTCATGGAGGAACAGCAAACGAATGCAAGGTTCAGTTTGATATGATTCATTCCGAAGGAATTAATGATGATAATCTTGATGAGAAACTTTCAGCTTATAATGGAATATTAGTAGCTCCCGGTTTTGGAGTGAGAGGCATCGAAGGAAAAATATCAGCAATTAAATACGCCAGGGAAAAGAAGATACCTTATTTAGGAATTTGTTTGGGAATGCAATGTGCTGTTGTTGAATTCGCAAGAAATGTGCTTGGATTTAAAAATGCTCATTCTACTGAAATACTTCCGGAAACAAAATATCCGGTTATTGATATTATGGAGGCTCAAAAAAGTATTTCATCGCTGGGTGGAACTATGAGACTTGGAGCATATCCATGTAGATTGAATAAAAATTCGAAGCTTTATAAACTATACCACCAACAGGAAGATATTTCAGAAAGACATCGTCATAGGTATGAGTTTAATAATAAATACCTCGATGATTTTAATAATGCAGGAATGCTTACTGTTGGAATTAATCCAAAAGATGATTTGATAGAAATTGTTGAACTTAATGACCATCCATGGTTTATTGGAGTACAGTTTCATCCCGAATATAAAAGTACAGTTGCTAAACCACATCCAATTTTTGTTGGATTTGTTGAAGCTGCAAAAAAACATATGCTGCGAGAAGTTGAGAGTGCCTAGAGTTTGGAGTGCCTAGAGTTGGGAGTTGGGAGTGCATAGAGTGCCTGGAGTTGGGAGTGCCTGGGGTGTCATAAGCACATGATTTTTTTGAATAGAATCATTTGTTATCTTTGCCGCTATTATAATTTTAATGAAGTTTGAAGACGGTAAGCAATTGACAATTGTCAATTGTCAATTGTCAATAGGAAAACGAGTAACAATAAAACAAACATAGAACAATGAATAAAAATTCGATAATCGGCATGTTGTTAATTGCGGCAATAATGTTTGGAATGTTTTATCTAAACAAACCAAGTGAAGAAGAAATTGCCAGGAATAAACACATACAGGATTCTACTATTAATGCGCTTAGAATTCAAGATTCAATTGCTAAATTGGCTGATGCTCAGGTTGAAGAAGAAAGTCAGATAGCTGATACTGAAAACACAGATGTTATTTCTTCTGATGTTGATTCTATTGAGCAACTAATTAGTGCATTGCAAGATTCGTTAAATACAAAAAAGAAACTCGAAGATTACGGTGTTTTTTCAAAAGCAGCAAAAGGTGAAAGCAAAGATTATGTGCTCGAAAACGACTTAATGAAAGTGAAAATTAATTCAAAAGGTGGAATAGTAAGCTTTGTTCAGTTAAAAAAATACCAAACTTTTGATACTTTGCCTCTGATTCTTGTTAATAAAAAAACTTCAACATTTGGATTTACTTTCAATACTTATAATCGAAGGACAATAACTACTGATAGCATGTTTTTTGTTCCGATTTCTTTAAATTCCGCTTATGCCGATAAAGATTCTTTTGTTGTTAGTGGAAAAGATTCGCTAAGTTTTGCAATGCGTCTATATCCAAACTCTTCCGATGGGAATTTTGAATCCAATAGCTATATTGAGTATGTCTATACTTTGAAAGGCGATGATTATATGATAGGTTTTGATATTAATTTCGTTGGTTTAAACGATATAATAGCATCAAACACAACTTACCTATCGCTTAATTGGAAAGCAGAACTTATAAAACAGGAAAAAGCGAAATCCAAATATAATGGTCCAACAGTTTATTATAAATATTATGAGGATGATGTTGATTATCTGTCAGAAACCAAGGATGATGAAGAAAAATTAGTTTCAAAAATTAAATGGGTGTCTTTTAAACAACAATTTTTTAGTTCCACGCTTATTGCTGATAACAGTTTTAATGCTGCAGATGTTAAAGTTACTACAAATGAAGAAAGAAAAGATGAGCATTATTTAAGAGATATGAGTGCTCAATTTGAAATTCCCTTTAATCCAAACGTTGACCAATCATTTCCTATGACCTATTATTTTGGACCTAACAAATATAAACGTTTGCGTAGCTATGATTTGGATTTAGAACAGCAAATTCCCTTGGGCTGGAGTTTCTTTTTAATGCACTGGATAAACAGGTTCATTGTTATTCCTGTATTTAATTTCCTTGAAGGACATATTGCCAGTTATGGTCTTATTATCCTGATATTAACACTTATGCTTAAGTTAGTTCTTTTCCCGATTGCATATAAAACTTATGTTTCATCTGCGAAAATGAGAGTTCTCAAACCTGAAATTGATGAAATTGCAGCCAAATTTCCTAAAAAGGAAGATTCAGTTAAAAAGCAACAGGCTACTATGGCATTTTATAAAAAGGCAGGAGTCAACCCCATGGCTGGTTGTGTGCCAATGCTATTGCAGTTCCCCTTTCTTATTGCGATGTTTAGGTTTTTCCCTGCTGCATTTGAATTAAGACAACAAAGCTTTCTTTGGGCTACAGATTTATCATCTTATGATTCAATCTGGACATTTCCAAATGGTTTCAGTATTCCTTTTTATGGCGACCATATTAGTTTATTCACGCTTTTGATGACTGTATCTACAATTTTCTATACCCGTATCAACAATCAAATGATGGCTTCAAGTCAGCAAATGCCGGGTATGAAAGTGATGATGTATATGATGCCAATTATGTTCCTCGGAATTTTTAATAATTATGCTGCAGGATTAAGCTATTATTATTTCCTTGCAAACATTATCACATTTGGTCAAATGTTCCTTATAAAAAGGTTTATCGATGAAGATGCTCTTCGTTTAAAACTTCAGGCTAATAAAGCAAAACCTAAAAAGAAATCAAACTTTTCGAAAAGACTTGAAGAAATGCAGAAAAAAGCTAGTGCTGCCCAAAAGAAAAGATAGATTTGGTTTCGGGTTTCACACTTCGACTTCGCTCAGTGCAAGGGTTTCAGGTTACGAACGAAGTGATTAATCTGTTTCTCATAAGCGTAATGCAAAAAAAATAAGAGATTGCAGTGACGGTTTCTATTGCAAAATGACAAATGAATTGGCATTTGAGTGTAAGGTTTAAAATATTGATAAAAACATAAAGCGTTCAAATAATCAGTTTGAACGCTTTATTGTTTGTTTAGAAAAATTTGAATTTATAATAATTTATTTGTGCAAAATCAGGACAAATATAACTTATTTAATATTGAATTCCTAACATTGTTAGTAAAAAATTTGTTTTAAATTGCAAATTGGTTCTCTTTGATTTATTATCTTCGGGCTTTTAATGTTTTAATGATAATGTGATAATGTGATAATGAGATAATGATGTAATGATAAAATGATGTAATGAAATAGCAATTTAACAATCGAACAATATAACAATAAAACAATTTAACAATCGAATAATATGGAAATTAACATTTTAAATGCAATTTCGCCAATTGATGGAAGATACAGAAAATTAACAACTGAGCTTGAGAAATATTTTTCGGAGTCTGCACTTATTAAATACAGAATTATTACCGAAGTTGAATATTTTATTGCACTTTGTGATTTACCTATAAAGGCTTTGGATAGTTTTAATAAAAGTAATTTCGAAAAGCTTAGAAATCTTTATTTGAAATTTAGTATCAATGATGCTAAAAAAGTAAAAGAAATTGAAGAAGTTACCAATCATGATGTTAAAGCAATTGAGTATTTAGTAAAGGAAAAATTTGATGCCTGGGAAATTTCTGAATTTAAGGAATTTATTCATTTTGGTCTGACTTCACAAGATATAAATAACACTGCTTTTCCACTGATGGTAAAAGATTCGGTTGAAGAAGTATTGTTGCCTGCCCTGGATGAAATAATCGATATTCTTAACCGTAAAGCAAAGGAATGGAAAAATATTTCAATGTTGGCACGTACTCACGGTCAGCCTGCTTCTCCAACTAAACTTGGAAAAGAATTATTTGTATTTGTTGAAAGGCTCATTAATCAAAGAATACTGTTACAAGAAATTCCATTCTCAGCTAAATTTGGTGGTGCAACCGGAAATTTCAATGCTCATATTGCTGCTTTCCCTGAAATTGACTGGATTAAATTTGCAAATGATTTTGTTAATAACAATCTTAAACTGGAAAGGTTACAAACCACAACTCAAATTGAGCATTATGATAATCTGGCTGCTTTATTTGATGGTTTAAAACGCATAAATAATATTTTGATTGATTTCGACCGTGATATATGGACTTATGTTTCAATGGATTATTTTAAACAAAAAATCAAAGAAGGAGAAATAGGTTCATCCGCCATGCCTCATAAAGTTAACCCTATAGATTTTGAAAACTCTGAAGGAAATCTGGGATTTGCAAATGCAATTTTCGAACATCTCTCATCTAAGCTTCCAATTTCACGACTTCAAAGGGATTTAACGGATTCAACTGTTACACGAAATATAGGAGTACCTTTCGGACATACTTTAATTGGATATAAATCCATATTAAAGGGCATCAATAAACTTATTGTGAATGAAGCAGCTATTGAAAAAGATTTGGAAAATAACTGGGCTGTAGTTGCAGAAGCAATTCAAAGCATTCTTCGCCGCGAAGGCTATCCAAAACCTTATGAAGCATTAAAAGAGCTAACAAGAACAAATACAAAAATTGATAAAGAGGCAATTCACAACTTCATTGATACGTTAAATATTTCGCATGATATAAAAAATGAATTAAAGCAAATTAGTCCGCATAATTATACGGGGCTTAATTATTAATGATGTAATGATGTAATGATGTAATGATGTAATGCGATAATGATGTAATGATATAATGCTGTAATGCGATAATGCGATAATGATGTAATGCTAAAATGATTAATTGTTATATTGCTAAATTGTTGATTTAAAACTTACGATTGAAGGACGTCCGTATGGATATGTCCTTATAATCCTTTTATGGATAAAAGATAAAATACTAAACTGAAAGAAGCTAAAAATGCTAATTAATTGCTCAAATTATTTTAGCATTATTGCATTATCGCATTCGTTTAATAAAGATTAAAATATTTCCAAATTAGGAAACGCTCAAAAAAAGTTAGAAAATGAAAAAACTAGGCAGAATATTCAGATATATAATCCCTTACAAAGCATTCGTAGGTTTACACATTTTATTCACAGCATTTTCGGTTGCGTTTTCATTGTTTTCGATTGCTATGGCAATTCCATTTTTGAACATTTTATTTGGTTTGGAAGAGATGGTTTACATAGCACCCGAATTTGCTTTAAACCTTGAGTCAATAAAACTGAACATTTATTATTTCCTGACAAATATTATTGTTGAATACGGAAAAGCTGAAGCTTTGGCAGCAATAGTCGTGATTTTCACCGTTATGACTTTTTTCAAAACTACTTTCATTTATCTGGCAATGTATTTTCTTGCACCAATTAGAAATGGTGTTGTTAAAGATTTAAGAAATGATTTGTATGAAAAAATAGTTGCACTTCCTTTAGGCTATTATTCTGAAGAAAGAAAAGGAGATATAATTGCCAGGACTACTAATGATGTTCAGGAAATTGAATGGTCGATTCTTAGTGCTTTGGAAGCCGTTTTTCGTTCTCCTATTCAAATAATCGCTTATATTATTGCACTCTTGGTTATGAGTGTGGAATTAACATTATTCTCATTGATTTTATTACCTGTAGCAGGTTACATTATAGGTTTACTTGGAAGAACATTACGAAAAACATCGGCGGAAGCCCAAAGCAGGATGGGTCATATTTTATCTATTATTGAAGAAACATTGTCAGGCTTAAGAATTGTTAAGGCATTTAATGCGGAAGAAAAAATACTTAATAATTTCTTATCTAAAAATCAATTCTACACCAATGTAATGAACAAGATTTTAAGAAGAAGGTATCTGGCAACTCCATTAACTGAATTTCTTGCAACTATTGTTGTTGGTGCAACAATGTGGTATGGCGGTAGTCTTGTTTTAGGTGGAGAAGCTGTTATCCAACCGGCTGTGTTATTGACATATTTGCTTGTGTTTTCACAAATAATTCCACCTGCAAAATCATTTTCATCCGCTTCCTATAATATTCAAAAAGGTTTGGCTTCGGTTGATAGAATTGAAGAAGTTTTAAATGCTGACATTAGAATTTCTGAAATTGAAAATCCAAAGTCAATTAAAGGATTTAATTCAGGAATTGAATATCGAAATGTTACTTTCAGCTACAACACAACTGATGTTTTAAAGAATATCAATCTTAAGATTGAAAAAGGAAAAACTATTGCTTTAGTCGGACAATCAGGTTCAGGTAAAACGACTATGGTTGACCTTTTGCCGCGTTTTTATGATACTGTTGCGGGCGAAATTTTAATTGATGGACTTCCGTTGAAAGAATGCAAAATTAAAGACATAAGAGCTTTGATGGGAAATGTGAACCAAGAGCCGATTTTATTTAACGATACAATTCATAATAATATCAGTTTTGGAGTTGACAATGCAAAGGAAGAAGATGTTATTCTTGCTGCAAAAGTTGCCAATGCTCATGAGTTTATTATGGAAACTGATGAAGGCTATCAAACAAATATTGGCGACCGTGGAAGTAAGTTGTCTGGTGGACAACGACAAAGACTAAGTATTGCAAGAGCAGTTCTTAAAAATCCCCCAATCCTTATTCTCGACGAAGCCACTTCATCTCTCGATTCCGAATCAGAAAGACTTGTTCAGGATGCACTTGAAAAGCTAATGGAAAACAGAACTTCCATAGTAATTGCCCACAGACTTTCAACAGTACGTAATGCTGATGAAATTTGTGTTTTACACGAAGGCGAAATTGTTGAACGCGGCACTCACGATGAACTGCTGGGACTAAAAGGGATTTATAAGAAATTGCACGATTTGGATTCGTTTAGTTAGTTGCTGTGGACATTGAGGGAGTCGAAATGTCGTTACTGGTTCTTTTTTAACAATAGTGGGTGAGTTTAGTAGATTTTATCCATTAATTGAAAAACACATATGAGATGATTAAATACAGGAATCTTTTAATAAGTTTTTTTGCTTTATTGTTTTTTAGTTTTATTTCGAATGATAAAGTATATGAAGATTTGGAATCAGCACTTAATAACAAAAAGAAAGTTAGAATTCTACAACTAAATACTTGCAATGCTTACGACTCATTACGATATGATAGTATTGTATTTCTTAAATCTTTAAAAGAATTATCAATATCTGAGTGTGCACGCATAAATAGGCTACCAGAAAATTTGGATAAACTTAACCTAGAAAAATTTGATTTTTTTTGGAATGGAATGGGGTATGAGGTTATAGATTATTCGCCAATAGGATATATTGACAAGCTAATCGACTTAAGTTTAGGTCCATATGGTCAGATCTCTGAATTGCCAGAAAGTTTTAAAAATCTTAAAAACCTAGAAATTCTTGATCTTCATAATACTAGAATTCGTAATTTACCATATTGGATTAGTGAATTAAAAAATCTAAAAGTTTTAGATTTGAGTCAATGTCGGATGGATAGTCTGCCTGTTCAAGGGCTTAACAAAATAAAAAATTTAGAAGTAGTTAAAATTTATTCGACACGTTTCTATGAAAATAAAGATTATGTTGAATATTTAGAAAAAACCTTAAAGTGTAAAATTCTATATTGAATATCTGTTCAATCTATATTGTAATGGTTATTATCTTGTTCTATATTGTTAAGTAGAATCAGGGCGAAATTGTTGAACGCGGCACTCATTATAACTTTTGGTGCTAAAAGGGTTTTATAAGAAGTAGTTCTTAATCAAGCTATTTAATTTGATATACATAAGCCAAACTAAAATAATAGTTCATTAGTTCATTATGGCTGTCTTCAAAGGAACTTGAGTAACTTATTTTTTTAGCGTTCAAACCAATAATAAAATCAAGCTGATGATTGGAATTTTTATATCCCTTCACAACAAACCCTCCTTTTATTGCAGTCATTCCTTGGTTTATAATTTCAACTTCCTCAATGCTTTCATAGTTATGAAAAGGATATAAAAAGTAATGATAACCGAATCCTAAGTTGAAACCAAACTTATCGATTCGATTTTTTGTTGAATTTCTAAAGAAATTCAATTTGAGATAAGCAGGTAAATGAACTGTTAAAATTCCCGGAATATGAAAATCCCCATCAGTAAGAGTTAACCCAATTCCTACAGGAGCATTTAATGATAATGAAATCAGGTCATCATACTGAATAATATCCATACGAGTATCGAAATACAATTTGCCCAGAGACATTACATTTGTGTAGATGGGACGATGAAAAATGTATCCTTGATTATTTCTGGCTTCATATCCAAGTATGGGGCTAGTCCAGATATCAGAGAATGATGAAATTCCAACTCCATAGAACAAAAAATCATTTATGTGTTCCCTATTTATGTATTTAGTTCTTGTATAAGCTTCATTGTCCTGAGCCATTAGATTGTTGAAATTCAACCCAATTGACAGAAACAGAATTATTATTGATATTGACTTTAATTTCATTTTATATGCAAATATTTATAAGTTTATTGTCAATAATTTCGTAAACCTGCCCATCCTTTATTATGTATCCTCCTTTATATGTTCCGCCTATTAAAAAATTGGAATTATAAGTATCAAATCCATCAATTATATTTTCAAATTTATCATTTATGATATCATACCTATATATTCCTTCAGGAGAAATTAACCAAAGCATATTATTATTATCAATTCTCAACTTATTGAAGTTTAAGGATGGTATTGATGAATTTAATTCATTAATAACTCTAAGCGTATCATTTTCTAGTTTGCGTAAAGATCCATATTCTAATCCCCATACTGTATTGTCTTCATCAACAACTAAATTGTTAATTGTTTTGTTGCTGCAAAGTTTATATTGCTTTACTACAGAATTATAATAATACCTTAATTTATCCCCTCCAACCCAAATTCCTCCCAATGTATCCACAGCCTTGTCCTGCTTGAAGTATGTATAATTGCTAGGTATTTGTGTAGCTGATTCTGTTACCGTTATACCATTATATCTAATTAATGAAACATAATTCCCATTTTCTTTAAAAAAAACTGATTCTTTCTTCTTTTTATCAAAATATAGAAACTCCATTACCTTTGAGATCCCAATTAGGTATTCATTAGTTACTTCATTATTAACACTAATGTCATATAATTCGTATCCGGAAATATAGAGATATCTGTCAGAATTCATCCAATAAAATCCGCTTGGGTAATTAATATGATTATTGTAATTATTGAAGGTCGAAAGCTGTCCATTTCTTTTTAATACAGCATAGACAGTTCCTTCACCATTCTCATATGAATGCTGACAGCAAAACCACTGATCTCCATTTTCAAATTCATAAAATCCATAAATATTACTGTTTTTTAATTCAACAACTTCAGGATTTATAACTACTTTTTTGCATGAAAGGAAAACGAAGAATACTAGCAAGTAAATAATTTCGATTTTACCAATTTTATTCATAATTAGAGTTTCTTATTTTTATTACTTATTCGTGGAGCAAGTAATCCAATACTAAAGTCTATACCAAAGTTCATAGACTGATTTATACTAATTGTTGTCATTCTTTCAAAATTGAAGTTTTCATTTTTGCCCGCATCATGGTAGTTGTCAAAAATGCCTTTTAACATCATATCATTAAGTCCTAGTCCGAATCTTGCTCCAATACTATAATATATATTATTGAAAATTATTTTTTTTCGTCCAACTGTATATGTAAGCGAGTAAGTATTATACTGTTTCACACTTCTATCAATGTAAATTTCTTGTGGCATTTTATCAAAAAATTTCTGATTATTATACTTTGAATATAATAACCCGAATCTATGAAATCTCCCAACAGGTGCAATGTAATTCTTTCGATATAAGAAAAAATCGAGACCAATAGATAGCACTTCTACATCATCCGGATAATAATCAATTGGCATCGGATCTGTATTGCCAAACTTATTTGTAAAAAGATAATCAAAAGTCAAATGTTCTCCATCAGGTATGGGTAGTTTCATATATTCGGCTCTGAGTCCTATACTAATCCTTTTACTAAGTATAAATTCAGTGTTTATAATATGATGCCGATAAAACAGTACAGGTTCTGAAAAGAAAACTACATCAAGATAATTAGTTCTTAAACTAAGAAAATTAGAATATCCCAGAATTAGTCGCCTTCCTTGATAGCCGGGAGTTTGAGAATAGCTTGAGATAGTACTATTAATAATTAATAAAATAAATAATAATCTTACGACCTTCATGTTTTTTCTTGATTTATTAAGCAAATCAAACTAATTAGACAATTTCTTGAGTTCATTATAAGTATTATAAATATGAGAGTTCAAAATTGATTTATTATCTCTTCCTCGAAGTATTTTTGTGTCGTTATAAACAATTTTTCTTTTTTCTGTATCTATTAAATAAAAAATTATCATCGTTTCGTTGTAGGGTGATAATACATCGTAAAGAGCATATGGTAGTGGTAAATAAAAAAGTGATGCCATACTCCAAAGAGCTATTCTCGTACTCATACTTGGTCTAAATCCGGTGGATGAGATAATGCCAGTTAAAGCTACATATCGTGTATTGTATTTTGCTAAAATATTATCAAGATATGCCTGCTGAAATGGTATCAATGCAATTGAATCTTTAATCTTTATGTTAAAATTAGAGGCTATTCTGAAATATTCATTTACCCAATTATTTAAAGTTTCATTTTCATTAAATTTGCTTACATCGTCTTCATTAAGAACTTTCATATCCATTATTTCTACTCCCAAACCACTAAGTTCAGCATTTTTTAAAAGAGCCTTTAGATAATAATCTTCTTTTTTTTCATTTTTAATTAAATTATATTTTTTATTATATACAGTTCTATAGTAAAATGGATTAAAAACCAAAATGCTGTCAGTTATTAATTTGTTAAGATGAGTTGTTTTTGAATGAGTTTCATCAGATATATTGGTGTCTTTTTTTGACAAATAGTCTTTGTATTGACGATTGAAATTATTTACAAATGCAGTATCGGATTTTAGATCATGCCATATATCAGAGTATGACTCTTCTTTACTGCTTTTCTTGTAGTTATTTGTTTCTTTTTCATTATCATTTTTATTTTCCAGCTTCAAATTAACTTCTTTATTGATGTCTTTAAATTTTATTGAATCAGATTGGTTATCATAAATATTTGATGGTACTTCGATATTTTGTTTTGTAAGTGTGATATAATCATTAACAAGATCTATGTAAAGAGACTTAATAAAGTTGTTGTGATAAATAGAATAATGCATGTAAACAACTCTAATGCTTAGTTTGAGCATTTGCTCTTCGCTAATTTTATTCAGGTAGTAATGCATTCTCTGGATTTCACCTTGAAATTCGTTTGATGATTTTAACACTAATGATAATTTATCTTTTCTAGTATACTTTGCTATTCCATAAAGTGCATATGCTGTTAAGTTTTTCAGATATTCATCTTTGGGATTATCTTGTTGTATAAGGTAGGTGTAATATAAAGCCTCGCCGTACATGCCCCCTTGTATGAAAAGTTCACACAATTCGTAACGAGCAAGTTTCTGCACTTTTTTGAATTCTTCTTCAGACACAATATATAATTCTTTACCCTGATATTTATTTATTTCTAGCAAGTAATTCAGATTTTTAGTTCTGCTTTTTATATTTGGGTGCAAGGATTCAGAGTCATTAGTATTATCTTTTGCTTCAATTTCAGTAGTCTCAAATTCATTGTACCAATCTGGTATTTTATAAGTAGTATCTTTTATTAAGAAATTAAGGTCAAAAGGAATATCTAAATATGGATATTCAGAATACTTTAATATTTCAAAGACTGTCAAGGCTTCATTTATATTATAATTAGTTTTAGAATATAACCTTGTAATTCCTTCAATGTCAGCTGTATTTTCCTGTGATTGAGAATATTTTACATATGTGTTCACTTTTTCCGAAAATCCCATATTCCCATAGGAATCATATTCGGTTTCCAACCTAAATTCTTCAGTATATCTGTTTAATGTATGCTTAGAATAATAGTGGATTAATTCATGTGAAAGTATAAAAGCAAGTTGTGCTTCATTTTCTATTTTAGCCAAAAGTCCAATGTTGATAAAGATCATTCCGTTATAAGTGGCAAATGCATTTACTTCGGTAGATTTTACGACATAAAATCTGATGTTTTTATTGAAATCCGGGTTTTGACTGATTACGTAATCACCTACTTTTTGAACATAACTACTTAGTTCATCTCCAAAAAGAATAGCTCCACTTCTCATTAACCTATCCATGAAGTAATTGTTTTGCAAATGAAATTTATTAGCTGCTTTTCGTTCAAGCCGACTAGTTTGTTTATTTATCGTTGCCCTGTCACGCTTTACTCGTTCAAATGTAAATGAAATGATTTCTTCAGGTATCTTTCCTTTAGACTTTATTGTTGTATGTGTACTTTGAGAAAATAGTGAATTTGTAAAGAATGTAGAAAGAAAAAAGGCTACTAAAAATATTTGTTTTTTCCACATATTTGGTAATTTTCCAAAACAAACTTACAATAATAATTGATATAAATTGCAGAAATAATTATTGAAATGAGCTTTTTTTATCTAATGTGATAATTTTATTTTTACCAAAATTCAAAAAAATCCACTTATAACTTTCAACATCTTTTTATTCTAAAAAATATCTTTACTTTGCACTTAGAAAAATGCTTTAAGTACTCCAGGCACTCTAAGTACTTTAGGCACTTTAAATACTTGAAACATGACAATCAGCGGCTTTACAATGGTGAAAAATGCGGATAAACTTTATTATCCGATTAAACAGGCTATTATGTCGATTTTGCCAATTGTAGATGAGTTTGTTGTTGCTTTAGGTGATTGTGATGAAGGAGATAAAACCCGTCAAATTATTGAGAGTATTAATGATGATAAAGTGAAAATTATTGATACGGTCTGGGATTTAAAAAAATTTCTAAAAGGAACTGAAAATGCCCATCAAACTGATATTGCAAAAGAAAACTGTAAGGGAGATTGGTTGTTTTATCTTCAGGCTGATGAAGTAATTCATGAAAAGTATTTAGAGAATATAAAAGCCTGCTGTGAAAAGAATCTTGACAGGAAAGAAGTAGAAGGAATAATTTTCAAATACAAACATTTCTGGGGCGATTATGAGCATTATCATAATTCTCATGGATGGTATAATCATGAAATAAGAATTGTAAGAAATGATAAAGATATTCATTCGTGGGAGTCGGCACAGAGTTTCAGGCGAATTCCAAATTTTGATTATGTGAACTATCGTCAGCAGGAGGGAACCTTCATGCTAAAAGTTGTTGAAGTTGATGCTTATGTTTATCATTATGGTTGGGTTCGTCCACCAAGATTAATGAAAAATAAATACAAAGCCTTAGCAAATATTCATTCTGAAAATACTGATAAAATAGAAGAACCTGAATATGATTATGGTCTTTTAAATAAACTTCCTGTTTTTAATGAAACTCATCCGTCGGTTATGGATGAATGGATTAAGGATTTTGATTGGAAAGATAAACTTCAATATTCAGGCAAAAGAAACAAAGACCGAAAGCCACACAAGCACGAGAAAATAAAATACATAATTGCGACCTTTCTGAAAAGGAAGGTTTTTAGGAATGAATCGATGTGGGATTTTAGGAACTACCTATTGTTGAAGGATTAACCGATTGCTGATATTTTATTGTTTGATGGCTATATTGTTAAATTGTTAAATTGCTCCATTGTTAAAAACTTATATGTTCTTTTATGCCTTTTATGGTTTTATGGTTTAATTGTTAAATTGTTTGAATAATTGAAGATTTGGAATTTAGTATTTGTTTAGTATTTAGAAATTAGTATTTAGAATTTACATTTATTGCTTTTTAGAATTAAAACTTATTGTAATTTTGCAGTATTAAAGAAAAATTTATGGAATTAAAAGACATTTTAGCTATTGCAGGGAAAAGTGGTTTGTTTAAAACAATTGCTCAGAGTAAATCCAACATCATTGTTGAATCACTTATTGATAAAAAACGTTTTCCTGTTTATGCTTCCGACAGAGTGAGTGCTTTGGAAGAAATTAGTATTTATACTAATGATGAAGACATGCCATTACATG
>JAIPBB010000104.1 GCA_021739805.1 Saprospiraceae bacterium
AATCAATATAATCCTGAACTAAATTATGAAATTTTGGATTCAACAACCTACCAGGATATTGGCGGAGCTCATACCCAATATTTGTTTTTTAGCAGACAAATGCCAAAATATCCCGGGCTAGAATTGGAAATTCCTTCAAAGCTTAAAAATACGAATAAGAAAAAAATAAACTTTTATGAATATAAATCTTCTTATAGTAGATTTGAGGGTGAAATAATGTATATGGTTATGCTGGATACCTGTGAAGATATTTATGATAAATCATTAAAGGTTTTTGATGCATTTTTAGAAGATTTAATAATTGAGTAAACAAAGCTTAAAACGTAGCTTTTTCTAAAAATAAACATGGATAAATTAGAAAAAAATGGATAGAGACAAACAATTAGAATATTGCCAAATGTGCAAGAATAAAGCTTTTGATGATGACAAAGGAATTATTTGTAATCTCACCGGTAATATTCGAAGCTTTGAAAATGAATGCCCTGATTTTCAAGAAGACCCGGATGAAATTAATGAGTTTTACGATGAATCAAATTATGATGACAGTATTATAGATTTTCCGCCAAAACCAATAGAAACTCCAGAAGAAAAGCAAAAGACCATACAAAGGTCTATGATTAGCATTGGGGTGTTTATCCTGGCCTTCTATCTAATCTTTGATTGGAAGATTCAAAATATTCTTATACTTGTTGGAGTAATTTTAATACATGAATTGGGTCATTTTCTTGCAATGAAAATTTTCAAATATGAAGATGTGAGTATTTTCTTTGTACCGCTTGTTGGAGCTTTTGCATCCGGTAGGAAAGAAACAATTTCTCAAAAGCAAAAAGCCATAATACTATTGTCAGGACCAGTACCGGGGGTTATAATTGGATTGATTTTATATTATTATGGGCTTAAAGCAGAAAGTGAATTTTTGATTAGAGCTTCAAATATTTTCATATTTATTAATCTTTTTAATCTTTTGCCGATCATGCCCTTAGATGGTGGTAATTTAATCAAAACCATGTTCTTTGAATCAAATGAAATAATAAATAAAATCTTTATTTTTCTTTCAGTTGCTGTCCTGACATACTTTGCAATAGCCTCACAATCATACATTCTGCTAATTATTCCTTTTTTCTTATTGATGCAGTTGAACAATCAAACACAAATTAAAAAAGTTAAAGAAGGAGCGATTAATAAAGGTATTGATTTGAATAAAACCTACAACGAATTAAGCGACAGAGAATATTGGTTATTGCGTGATGAACTGGTAATAAATATGAAATATTACTCAAAATTTATTTCAGTTAAAAACTATACAATTACAAAAATAGAAACTAAAGTCATAAAACAGATTAAAGCAATTATTCATAAGAAACCAATTAAAGATTTGAATATTGGAGGCAAGCTTTTATTTACTCTTTTTTGGATTCTAACATTCGTGTTTCCTGTTGTTGTAATTGTTATGTATTATTTGAAATTGGGGATTGAAATGTAAAAATACTTTAATAAATTGCAGTATAAATGATAATTAAAAAACTCATACTCTATATATTGATTACTACATTATTGACATCATGTTATTATCCCAGAGTTACTGTGTCTAGACATAAAAAAAAGAACATTTTATATAAAAATCATGAAGCTATAACTTTTGTAAATGAAGATGGAAACATCGACAAAATTATACTACAAAAATTCTCATCAGGTTATGAACCAAATTTTGATTTCTGGTGGAGAACTAAATTCTTAAATTCAGACACTGTTTCTAAAAAGAGAGACTATTTTAAAAGGTTGGTTTCTTTTCCAAATTGTAATAATAATAAAATTAAAGTACCAATTGACATCCTATATTCTAAAAGGGAACAAGATGATTATATTACATTAGAATTTGATGGATTTAAAGAACACTATCTACTCGATAATTACTTGTCTGACACTTTGGTTTTTCAGAATAAAACAAACTACAATGATAAAACTTGTCAAAACAATGAACATTGCCTTAAAAGAATTATTTATCACAAAACGAAAGGTATAATAATGTTAGAAATAGGAAATGGGTATGTTTGGAGAACAATAAATTGAGTAAATATAAAGGAAGCAAAATCACAAATCAATGATTATGAAATACACATGCATGAAAATCCTATTCTATATAATAATTGCAACTTTGTTAGTAAGTTGTAGTTCAAATAATTCGACCGATAATGTATTTGTTGAACCGGAAACAATAAACTCAATAGAAAACAACAATAAAAATAGTTTTAGTTTAAAAAGCGATTTAGAAAAATATAATGGTTTTTACACATCAGTTGAAATGAGTGGTGGAACTATTTCTAAAGAAAACCTGCCGGATGAAATAGCAAACTACAGAAACGGTAAAATAAAGTCAATTTCAATTGAATATCTGGCTGAAATTGAAAATGGTTTTGTGTTGACTTTTAGTATAGATTTTAATCCTTATCGAATTCTTATAATTTCAACTTTAAATAAAGACTATTCATTGATTGATTATATAATTTACACAGATGGAACCGGCACAGATAATGTTAAAAATGACACTATTGCGTTAACAAGTTTTAGCGAAAATTCAATAACGGTTGAAATCATGCATCCGAATAAATATGAAGAACCAACTTACTCGGTTGATGGTATTAGAAAGGACGAGTTATTTATTACTGAAAATTTGAAATTGATAAAAAAACAAAACCCAACTTAAAAAAATTCAACCATGAAATTCCACTCCTCAGTAATATTTGTAAAAGACATAGAAAAATCAAAGGATTTCTATATCCGCATTCTAAACCAGGAAATTGAACATGATTATGGAAAGCAAGGATTAATATTTAATATTTTGTAAATGTAAAACTATCACATTGAAAATACTGTTTGAATATGAAAAAGAAAACTCAAATTGAAGTAGAAAGCAAACTCATCTCGATTGTTAAACAAAATGAACAAGATTATATTTGTTTGACTGATATGGTTAGAGGTGAAGATGGTTCTGACCATATTAGAAATTGGATGCGAAATAGAAATACTGTTGAATTCATTGGATTGTGGGAAACTTTAAACAATCCTGATTTTAAACATGTCGAATTCGACACCTTTAGAAAACAAGCAGGATTGAATAGTTTTAACTAAACAAATCGTAATTATGAAGAGTCGAAACAAACTATTTTCATTATTTGCAATAGTATTAATGATATCCTGTTCTCAAGAAAATATAATAGAAAATATAATAGAGAAAGTTGATTTCAAAAACCTAAACTACCCCGAATTAGTAGCATATTATTTAGTTACTCAAGATTCTGCTGAGATTGATTCAATAATCAAGTTTTTAGATGACTCAATCCAAAAATACTCTGATTATTCTTTGCAGCTATTTGAAAAACCTGATACAATTGAAAATAAATTAGTATTATCAGCTAGGCTTTTTGATGAATTCTATGGCAGAGATGTTTGTATAAAACAAAGAAATGTTTACAACATTTTTATTAATAGAAAAGATGAAATTCTTGCTGGTATAGTTACTTTTCATGACACTAATTTCATGGAAGTTGATTTAACCGAATTTATAATTAATTCTAAAAACAGCTATCAATGGCCGGAAAAGAAACTTAGAGTTATTAATCTTCTTGATACAGTAAAAGTAAGCACAGCAGGGTTTTTTATCTTTTCACAAATTAATCCAGATTCACTAACAAATAGAACATCCTGGAAGCAGTTAAAAAATGTTATTAATAAAATTACTAAAACATATTATTCACTTAGAAATGATTCTGCACACAGAATTTGGGGAACTTCCTATTATCAACTTGAATTAAACAAACAATTAGCATTAAGTGAGTACATTCCTATTCGTATTATGATTTTTCCAAATGTTGACCATGAAATTCCTCCACCACCTCCTCCTATTCCAATAGACTATTCTCTCGATAATGATTTTTCTAATAATACAATTGATAAATCAAAAAATGATGAAATAGAATCTGATAATCCAATTTCAGTAATAAGTAGGATTTTTACAAATTATATAAAGTATGACGAATCTACCGACTCACCTGATAACCTTGATGCATTAACAATAGCACTAAAACAATTAGAGAAAAAAATAGAAATCAAGGATTTAGAGCTAATTATAAATGTTTGGATGTATTATACTGTAACTGATTTTCCGACACAGGAGTTGACTGAAAAAGTGTTTTTTGCTCATCGGGATGAAAGCATAAAAGCAGTTAAAGAAAGAATGAAAAATAAAATGGACTGGGAAAAGGAAGATGGTGCACCGTTTTCAGAACTTGAATATTTATTGACTAAACTTGAAGAAAACAGATAAAATCCTAAACTATGTTATCAGAACAAGAACTTATAGCTCCATGCGGAATGAATTGCGGACTTTGTATGGCTTATCTTCGTGAGAAAAACAGATGTGAAGGTTGCAGAGGAAGCAATGAAAACAAACCAAATCAATGTGTTAGATGTATAATTCTGAATTGTGAATTTTTAGCAAAAACAAAATCAGGTTTTTGTTATGAATGTGAAAAAATCCCTTGCAGGAGATTAAAACAATTGGATAAAAGATACCGCACAAAATACAATATGAGTATGCTCGAAAATCTTGAAAGCATAAAAACAATCGGGCTTGAGCAATTCGTGAAAAACGAAAAAGAAAGATGGAAATGTGAGGTTTGTGGTGGAACAATTTGTGTTCATTATGGACTTTGTTTGACTTGTAATGATAGAAAAAAAGTTAAAAGGAAATAAATTTATCTTTAATCAAATGGAAAACTATAGGACAGATAATTATTTTAAGTACATTATAAATCATTCATCAGATATTCGTAATAATATTAGAAAAAGTTGGCTGTTTATTGCTTTTTCTATTCCATTTTTAATATTCACTTATGTCATTAATTCAGATATAGTATTTGTTTTGATTTCTTTTATATTCCTTTTAATATTCTTTTTTGTTTCATTTGTTATAATGTCGTATTTAATTCCATTATCAATTAACTATAGTACATATAGAAAATCTGCAGAACAATACCTTAGAATTAAACCATTTATTATAAAGGAAAGTTTTGAGAAAAAAGCTGTAAATAGATGGACAGAAATACCATTTAAAAAAATGACTTTCAACTTAGGTTCTGGTGGTTTTTTAAATCAAATTGATTTTCAAAAGGTAGATGTTTTTGAAACAGAAAGTTCAATTTTTCTTTTTCCAATTTATAAATATAGTCATAGAAAAAAAGACTGGTATACAGAATACTTACAACCTATAAGATTTCGCCTGGATTTAGATGAAATCATTCCTGATTTAGATGATATTATTACAATTACAAAATTTACTGAATATTTAAATCTCAAAGAGAGAATTATTGAATTCTACAATGAACAATATAAAATTAAAGTGAAAATTAAAATTAAAACAGAAGAAACAAAATGAAAAAACTCCCAATTATAATTTTACTTCTTTTTTCAAACTTTTGCTTTGGCCAATACGGAAGTTTACAAGGAATATTTGTTGATGGGGATACAAAAGAGCCAATTCCTTTTGCAAATATAATACTTGAAGCAAGCAACAAACAAGTTGGAGGTTGTACTAGTGATTTTGAAGGGAAATTTCATCTTAATTCTATTTTGCCTGGAAAATATCAAATGAAAATCAACGCTTTAACATATTATATGAACATTGTGGGTGAAATAATAATTTACAAAGATTCCATAACTATTCTTTATATTGAAGCAGGAGATCAAGGTAAATGCTCTGTTAAGAAAACAAATGAAGTAATAGATTTTTCAGATGATTCCAAACTCGACTTGATAATAAAACCTGATGATAATAAATTCGATAATACTATTAAAAAAGTTGAGAAATTGAATGTTGATGGCGTAATTATCTTTAGATTTATTCCTGACAACAATTTTAAAGGATATTACTGTTCTCTGAAATCAAAAATTATAATTGACTCTAGCAAATTTGATTTTATTCCACATAATGATGCTAACTACACAATAATAAAACAGAACATAGAATTGGAAAGAAAACTCGGTGACCCATCAATTTACTTGACTCGAAGTTTTGAATCTAATTATTGTCTTTATGCTTCTCATGATAATCAAAAAGATAAAATGAATTGTGATTCAATAATAAACGTTTTCAGTCAATATAATATTTACAACAACATCCTTTATAAACTTGATAGTAAAGAGAGCATGGTTTTGACAATTTCAAGTAATAGTATTTTTAGTGCAGAAAATTCAGATACTATTTATATTCCATTGTTGTTTTCTGGTGAAGTTTTCAAATATCAAAATATAATTTACGGTGAACAATCGGATTATCGGATTATGAAATCTGATGATGGAACTGATTTATTTGATGATTCTCATAGTATATGCCCATTTGAAAAATATAGCAAAATTTTTATTGTTTTGAATAATGTTAAAAGCTTAAGTAGGATAAACAATAAACAAATGAAAAACCTTAAATTATCTGAATCGAAATTAACAGAATTAAAGATATTTTTGTACGAATAAATCCATATTTAAAAATTACTAATTATTTACAAAATGAAAAAACTCCACATCCTAATCCTGGCAATTATTATTTCAGCATGCTCAAACAATAAGCAAGCTGAACAAGAAGCAGCAATTGAAATAATCGTAAAACCTGAATTACAAAAAATAATTGACACTGCCGATGTTGAGGGTTCGATATTGATTTTTGATGTTGCTAAAAACGTGTTCTACTCCAATAAATTTAAAAGGAATTTCAAAGGACAACTTCCGGCTTCAACATTTAAAATTCCTAATTCGATTATTGCTCTTGAAACAGGAGTAGTCGAAAATGATAGTACTTTGTTTAAATGGAATGGAGAGAAAAGAAGATTAGCTGTTTGGGAACAGGATTTAACTTTCAAAGAGGCATTTCAGTACTCATGCGTGCCATGCTACCAGGAAATAGCAAGAAAAATCGGAGCAAAAAGAATGAACGAATTTCTGGATACATTCAATTACGGAAATATGGTAGTGGATTCAAGCAATATTGATTTGTTTTGGCTTGAAGGTGATTCGAAAATAAATCAAATTCAACAAATCAAGTTTTTAAGAAAATTCTATAATTCTGAACTTCCCATTTCAAAAAGAACCGAAAAAATCATGAAAAGCATAATGCTTATTGAAGAAAATGAATCTTATACTTTAAGCGGAAAAACTGGTTGGTCAATCAGAGATGCTAACAATAATGGTTGGTTTGTGGGATATATTGAGAAAGGAGAAAGCGTTTATTTCTTTGCAACCAATATTTCGCCACACGAAAAATTCAATATGGATATGTTTCCAAAAATCAGGATGGAAATAACAATGGAAGCTTTTAAAATTTTGGGAATTTTAAATGAAATTATACCGATGTGAAATTTTATAAAAAATCTAAAGAGCTGTTGTTACAAAAAAATTAAACTTAAATTTATCTCGCAATAACCTTAAACTCCGACCTGCGGTTCATTTGTCGTCCTTCTTCGGTTTCGTTTGTAGCAACAGGCTTTTTTGAACCATAACCAACAAAAGTTAAACGATTTTCTGATATTCCTTTTTTAACAAGATATGCTCCAACAGATTTTGCTCTTGCAATAGAAAGTTCAAGATTATACTCAGGAGTTCCAAGACTATCAGTATGACCCGAAATTTCAATTTTTAGTGTTGGGAAATCGACTAATAATTTGGCTAGGCGGTCTAACTCATTAATTGATTCTTTTCTTAATTCGGATTTTTTATAATCAAAGAAAATATTATGAAGAGCAATTTCTTTCCCAACTTCAATTTTCTTAAGTGTGATTTCCTTTTCAATTATACGATATTCGGTTGCAGCCGGGATATCAAAATTCTCTGAATGGAAAAGATAGCCTTCAGCTTTCACAGCAATTCCATAATTTTTACCTGATGGTAAAACAACCAAATACTTTCCTGATGAGCTGTTTGACTCGAAAGTAGCAAGAACTTCATTCTTCTCGTTATCAACTAATTCAATTGTAGCTTTTAAAGGTTTATTACTGATTTCATCCCTAACAAAGCCTTTTAATAGAGTTAGTTGATGAGTCTCAATATCAACAATAGGTTCGATTACACTTTCAGTTACTGGGATTGCGAGACTTGCAATTAAGTTATCTTCTGTATTATTGATAATAGGTTTTACTGGTCCAAAAAAGTCAATTTTATAAATATCGTGTCCACCAAATCCATCAGGTCGAACGGTAGAGTAATAGCCATGTCTTCCATCTGCAGACATAGAGAAAAACACATCATCCTCAGGGGTGTTTATTGGGTATCCCATATTTTTTGGTTCAGACCATTTACCGTTTTCAAAAACAGACTTAAAAATATCATAACCTCCCATATTTTTATGTCCTTTTGAACTAAAATAAATAGTCTTTCCATCAGGATGTACAAAAATAGCATCTTCATCATATATTGTATTTAGAGTAGCTCCAAGATTTACTGCGTCACTCCATTCACCATTATCCATACGTCGGCTTGTGTAAATGTCAGTTCCACCGTATCCTCCCGGTCTATCACTAATAAAATAAATTGTTCTTTCAACATAAGAAAAAGAAGCTGAAGGTTCATGATTTTTAGAGTTTATTGGTTTTTCAAGACGAATTGGTTTCGACCATTTTAGGCCTTCAAGATTGCATTGATAGATTCCTCCGCCACCTTTTCCCCTATAGATAAATAATTTTTGTCCATCAGGTGAAATTCCCACAATAGCATCATGCATTGTTGTATTAAGCGGTTTTCCTGGATTATATGGTGCCGACCATTCACCTTCTATATTATAAGTAATGTAAATATCTTCATAATATCCTGAATTGTAAAGGTCTTCCATGCCTCCGGTAGTGTTTTCTCTGCGTGAAGTAAAAAACATAACAGATTCATCTGCATTAATAATTGGGCTGTAATCCGGGTATTTTGAATTTATATGAACACCGAGATTTTCGATATGAACCCTTACTGGATTATTATAGAGTTCTCTTCCAACATGACATTCTTCAATTCTTTTGTCGAGTTGTGCACCTATTTTTGCAATTTCTGAAGGGCTAAGTGTTTTTCTATATTCCTTGTATTTAACAATTGACTTATCAAATTCATAATTCAATTGGTAGGCTTTTGCATAATAAAGGTCAATATCATCACTTACATTTTTATCTAATTCATGAGCTTTGTTTAAATATTCTATAGCTTTTTGTTTGTAAATGCTATTCTGCAAATAGCTTCGGCCAATTTTATAATTTAGAAGTGCATTATTAGGATTAAAATACTCAGCATTTAGATATGAAATTAATGCTTTTTCGTAAAAACCTTCATTAAAATAATAATCCCCATCTGTCAAGTTCTCAATGGCTTCTTTTAGTTCCTCCTTTTTATTAGGAAAATTTCCTTCAGTAAATTCAATGTTTTGGGATAATACATTTAATGTATAAAAACTTAAGAAAAGTATTATTAAGATTTTCATAATCTGAAATAATTTTATCATTTTGAGTAATTGTTTTAAGGTTTCTAGGTTCTCGTTACTGGTTTCTTGTATCTCGTTAATTCGAAGCTTGCTTCATCCGTATGGATTGCTTGCTATTATACTCCTTATTTCTAATAATTTAACAATTTAGCAAATTAACAAATTAACAATATAGCAATCTAATTTTTAACTCCTAATTTCCTACAATTTTAAATTCAGTTCTTCGGTTTTGTTGACGACCTTCTTCTGTGTCATTAGTGGCAATAGGTTGGGCAAAGCCAAATCCTTTATAAGTTAATCTTGCCTGATCGATTCCTTTGCCAATCAAATAGTCAACAACAGCTTTAGCTCTTTTTTCAGAAAGTCCCTGGTTCATAGTTTCTGACCCAACATTATCAGTATGACCTGATATTTCAATTTTTAGTGTTGGCACATCTTCCATAAGTTTCTGCAATCTTTCTAGTTCAGATGTTGACTCTTTTCTTAAAGTTGACTTTCCTGTATCGAAAAATATATTTTTCAGAACCACTTTGCTACCGATTTCAATTCTTTTAAGCTTAATATCTTTAATAATCTCTTGATAGGAAGTAGTAGCTGCTTCAACATTAATATTTTCGGAATGGAATAAACAGCCTTCAGCTTTCACAGCAATACCATAGTTTTTCCCGGATGGAAGTGAAACAAGGTATTTTCCTGTTTTTGAATTTGATTCGAAGTTTGCTAATATTTTTCCTGTTTCATTATCAGTAAGTTCAATTTGGGCAAATAATGGTTCACCTGAAAATTCGTCTGTAATTGTACCCTTTAAAAGTGTTAATTGGCTTGTTTCAATTTCCACAACCGGTTCTATAACAATTTCACTTATCGGTTCTGTTACAATAGCTATCAAATTATCATTACAACTATTAATAATGGGTTTTTCTGGTCCAAGAAAATTTACTATATAAATATCATGGTTTCCCAGTCCACCTTTTTTAGCAGATGAGTAATATCCTCGTTTTCCATTTGCAGAAACGGTAAAGAAAACGTCATCTCCGGTTGTATTTATAGGATATCCAATGTTTTTAGGTTCTGACCATTTTCCATCTTCAAACACTGTTTTAAAGATATCAAAGCCTCCCATTGTATTATGTCCTTTCGAACTGAAATAAAATGTTTTACCATCGGGATGCATAAAGATTCCTTCTTCATTATAGGGTGTATTTATTTCAGCACCAAGATTAACAGCTTCTTCCCAATTACCTTTTGAATTTAAATTGCTAACATAAATGTCATGCTCTCCGTATCCACCTTCTCTGTTGCTGACAAAATAAATTGTCCTTAAGTCATACGAGAATGATGCAGAAGATTCATGATAAGAAGAGTTAATGGTTTTGTCTAGTTTATTTGGTTTCGACCATTTATCACCTTTCAGGTAGCATTCATATATGTCACCTCCTTTGTCGCCTTTATAGAGGAATAATCTATTTCCATCTGCGGATAAGCCAACTATTGCATCATGATTGTCTGAATTAAGAGGTTTTCCCGGATTCTCTGGTGCTGCCCATGAACCATTATCAAGTTTATGCGAGATGTAAATGTCTTCAAAATAATTACCATCACTTGGGTCTTTTCCAAATCCGGTTGTGTTATCACGGCGAGAGGTAAACATAATTACAGATTCATCAGCATTAATAATAGGACTATAGTCTGCATAAGTGCTGTTTATAACAGGACCAATATTATCAATAAAAACTCTAACCGGATTTGCGACAAGATCTTTTCCTGTTTCACATTCTTTTATTTTTTTTTCGATAATTAAACCTTTTTCCTGCAAATCAATTGGACCTAATGATTGTTTATATGTTTTAAATCTTTCGATAGCTTCGTCAAATTCATAATTAAGATGGTAAGCCTGAGCTAAAAGATAATTCAAATCTGGTTGAATATTAGGGTTTAAATTTTGGGCTTCGAGAAAATATGGAATTGCTCTTGTTTTTTCTGTACTATACATAAAACACTTTCCAATCTTATAATTTAATAAGGCATTATTAGGATTAAATCTATATACACTTAAATAATGCTCTAAAGCAAACGGATACATTCCCGGTCCGACTTCATAATATTCATCTCCTTGCTTAAGTTCCTTCTTTGCTTCCTTCAAACCATCTTTGTCGTCAGGAAAGTTCTTTTTATCAAACTCAACATTTTGAGCTAAACTGCTTGTGATTAGGATAAAAAGAAAGAAAATTGTTGATATTATATTTTGAAATCTCATATTTATGATTTTAGGTCGTTTTAGAATAAAAATTAGATTATTTACATTGCGACATAATATATTTTTCTGCTGAGTTTACACCTAATGAAAATGCCTTTTGCCAGTCAGCACAAGCTCCCTTATTATCTCTTAGCATTTCTTTAGAAATTCCTCTGTTTAAATATGCATAGCCATAATCTGAATTTAATTTAATGGCCTCATCATAATCGTCAACTGCCTTTTTATAATCCTTTTGTTTATATTTTGCATTTCCTCTATTGTTATATGCAAATGCGTAATCTGCTTTTAATTCAATTGCTTTGGTGTAATCAGATATAGCTTTTTCATATTCACCCATTTCAAAATAAACTGAGCCACGGTTATTATATGCAATGTGATAATCAGGCTTAAGCTCAATCGCAGAATTATATTCAGCAATAGCACCTTTATAATCTTCAAGTTTTTTCTTAACGCTACCCATATTATTAAAAGCAAATGCAAGTTGGGGGTTAATTTGTGTAGCTTTTCGGTAGTCTTTTAAAGCTTCCTGGTATTTTTCAAGTTTTCTTTGGGCACTTCCCCTGTCATTGTAAGCATAAGCATAATCAGGTTTAAGCTCAATAGCTTTAGTGTAATCAGCGATTGCCTCCTCATATTTTTGATTTTCAAAATTCATGAAACCTTTGTAATAATAGGCTTGAGCATGTTTTGGATTCAACTCAATTGTTTTTTCATAATCTCTGTAAGCCCCATCTTTATCGTTATATTTATACCGAGCCAAGCCTCGGCTGAAATATACTTTATCCGAAGGATTAAATATTAAAACATTATTAAAATCGCTGATAGCTTCTGCATATTTTTCAATCTCATATCTTATTGTTCCTCTGTTGTAATATGCCTTATCGAAATTTGGTTTTATTTTTATTGCTTCATCAAATTTCACAATGGCTTCAGCTAATTTTCCCTGGTCGAATAATAAAATCCCTTCGTTATATAATCTTTCGGCATTTTGATCATCTTCGGGTGAAATTGTAAAGATTGTATCTGTTAATTCTCCTGTTTTGCTTGAATCTGCTACCTGTGAAAACAAATTCATTGAATAAACCATCAATACTAAAAATAGGGGTAAAATCTTTTTCATAATATTATTATCTAAGTAAAAAATTCTGATTAATTTGAATAAGCTAATATACAAACAAAAATTGAAATTCAAAGAATCAATAATTAATATCCTAAAAAAATAAATTACTAAAATTTCTCATCCTAATTTCTCTCTAAAATAAAGTTATAAGGTTTAAGATGAGTTTTTTTACTTTTTTTTACTAAGGTTTTTTAAAATGATAAGGTTTGTATAACTATAATATAATCAAACAACAATATTCTGATTTGCTAGTAAAACCTTATTTGAAAACTATTAACCTTAGTAAAAAAGTTGTTGCTCAACCTAAAACCTTATTAACCTTATTTTTATTCAAGTTTTGTTGATAATGTTGAATGAATGTATATGGTTTTCAGTAAAACGCATATTTCTATCTCTTGTTTTTAGCTTTTATTTCATTTCCAGCACATCAAAATAAAATTTAGCCTTAACTTTGCGTGAGTATAAAGAAAATCCAGATGAGGAAAATAATTTTAGTTTTGAAATATATCAAATATTGGTTTTCTGCAAAAAACAAATTTTCAATTCATTCACCTTTTGTTTATGAACTTAAAACTAGCGTAATAGATGAAAATATCCAGGATTCAAATTTTTCTGAAATTGAAAAACTAAGAAAAAGTTTACTTGAAAATCAAGCAAAAATTGAAGTAATAGATTTAGGTGCAGGTTCAAGCTTGGGATATTCGAACGAAAGAACGATTAGAGAAATAACTCAAAAATACGCAAAGTCACCAAAAAATGCGAGACTTCTTTACAAACTCATAAATCATTTTAAACCAAAAACAATTTTAGAGCTTGGAACTTCACTTGGAATCAGCACTTCATATCAAGCTATTGCTGCACCACAAAGCAAAATTACAACTATTGAAGGTTGCCCGAATACTGCCAAAATCGCCGAAAACAATTTTAATCATCTTGGATTGGAAAATATTAAATTAATAGTTGGAAATTTTGATGAAAAATTACCGGATTATTTGAATTCAATTTCTAAGCTTGATTATGCATTTATTGATGGTAATCATACAAAAAAAGCCACACTTGATTATTTTTTACAATGTTTAAATAAATCACACTCCGAATCGTTATTTGTATTCGACGATATTCATTGGTCCAATGATATGGAAGAAGCATGGAACATAATTAAGAAAAATGAAAAAGTTAAAATCACTATTGATTTATTCTTTTTTGGTTTAGTGTTTTTCAATGAAGATTTAAGCAAGGAGGACTTTATTCTTAAATTTTAGCTAATATCATAAATCCTCAAGTCACGGGGTGACTGTTAAATTATGAGAAATTTACATGTTTTTGAAATAAATGAGTCACCCCGTGACTATCAACTTATTGTAAAACAGTTTGCGAATTTTAGCTAATAGTTAAATTAAAAAAATTATGAACCCGAAAAAATCATTAATTTTATCACGTCAATTAGCAACAATCAAATGGAAAAGGAACTAATCATTTTAAAAGATATTATAAAAAATTATAAAGTCGGGACTCAAATTGTAAGAGCATTACGTGGGATTACTTTGAATATTTACAAAAATGAATATTTAGCTTTAATGGGTGCATCCGGTTCAGGAAAATCTACATTAATGAATATTTTAGGTTGTCTTGATTCGCCAACAAGCGGAGAATATTATTTAAACGAGAAGGATGTGAGCCAAATGAGTGATAATGAGCTAGCTGAAATCAGAAATCAGGAAATTGGGTTTATTTTTCAGACTTTTAATTTGCTACCAAGGTCAACAGCATTGGAAAACGTTATGCTGCCATTAGTTTATGCGGGTATGGGTAAAGCCAAAAGAATGCAAAGAGCCGAAAAAGTTCTTAAAGACGTTAGCCTGACTGACAGAATCACTCACAAGCCAAACGAACTTTCAGGTGGACAAAGGCAAAGAGTTGCTATGGCTCGTGCCTTGGTAAACGAACCTTCACTTATTCTTGCTGATGAACCAACAGGTAATCTCGATTCGAAAACTTCAATTGAAATGATGGGACTTTTCGAAGAGATTCATAAATTAGGAAATACAATAATTGTCGTGACTCACGAAGAAGACATTGCTCGTCATGCACATCGAATTGTAAGATTGAAAGATGGTGAAATTGAATCTGATGAGATTAATGACAACATTATCAGAATGAAAGATTATAAATAAAATTTGAAATTCGGAAACAGCCAAATTTCTAATTTCCAATTTCTAATTTCTGCTTATGAATTTTAAAATATTAGTGGTTGAAAATCAACTAAAGCAAAAAAAATAAACAGATGAAGGTCTATACAAAAACCGGGGATAAAGGAACTACATCATTATTAGGCGGAAAAAGAATTCCAAAATACGATTCTCAAATTGAAGCCTATGGAACTGTTGATGAACTGAATTCACATATCGGTCTGATTCGTGACTTGGATATTGATGAACACACTGTAAAATTTCTTATTAAAATCCAAAACAATCTATTCACCATCGCATCTCAACTTGCTTCCGGTTCAAAAGAAATGACAGAA
>JAIPBB010000105.1 GCA_021739805.1 Saprospiraceae bacterium
TAATTCTAAAATTAAAGCTTTTAGGAATATTTTTAGAGGTGTTAAAGATGTACCATTTTTTATTTTCAGAGTCACTAAAATATTTGCTTAATGAAATCTGAACTTATAGATACTCCCCCTATTTTTTCCATTGAGCCGTCATTCCTCGATACGCCACGCTTTTAAGTTGTACTAAATTGCTATTTCATCAAAGCGTGGCACTCGGTCTGACTATTACTACTCAATGCCTTTCTCACATATCATTTCATTGTTCACGTAATCACCCCTTCTCGCCTTCTCCCGCTCTCAGGCTCACCCATTCTCATTGCTTCGTCATTGCGAGCTGCCTGTGCTGAGCGAAGTAAAGCGAAGCAATCTGTTTGACTTATCATCGAAATTTATTTCAAGGGATTGCTTCAGTCGTTCCTCCCTCGCAATGACGATTTGAATTTGCAATTTACTTCTCAAGTTCACAGGCTCTCACACTCGCATCTTCTCCTGCTCTCAGGTTCACCCACTCACAGGCTCTCATGCTCTCCCGTTCACCAAATACTACTTACTCCCCGAAGTCCTCACCTTCCTTTTCTTTTTAAATCTTTTCTTTTTCGGATTATTATATTCGTTGGCTTTTTTGACGTTCTTTTTATATTGTTTTCGGGCATTTTTATCTTTTGGAATTCGCTTCTTTTCCATCAATTTATTCATCTTATACTTTGCCCTGTTTTGCTTTCGAACTATTTTTTTATAGATTCTTGCATCGCCTTTTGATAAAAGAACGTAACTGTCGCCTTTGGCTTTTATTTGTTTCCATTCTGTTGAGAATTCAATTTTCTTTAGGATTTTGCTTAGTTTAATTATTTCGGCGTCCGACCAATGCTGACCATCAGTTTGATAGGTAACTGTTTTTTTCAGATCCATTTGCTCAGGAGTGAGAACACCTCTTGGCTGTTTGACTTTTTTTTGCTTTGGTGGCTTAAATTGCGAAATAGCAGAAAATGGGAGAATTATTACAATTAATATTAGGAGTATTTTTTTGAATCTTGACTTCATTAATAAAGGTTTTAATTTAAATACGAAAATAAGGATAATTTGGAATAATTGATATATAACTTTTTTTTTGAATCTACTTCTCAATACAAATTTAGTTTTTATCTTCTTCTCATACTCCTCCGATTATTAAATTGATTTGCCTTTTTCAAATTCCTTTTATATTGCTTTCGGGCATTTTTGTTTTTCGGGATTTTCCTTTTGTGAGTTATGCGGATTAATTTGCGTTTTACTTTTCTCTCTCTTTTAACAATCTCCTTATAGATTTTATTTTCGGTAGGAGTCAAATATGACAGTTTAATTTTATTTGTTAGGATTTGCTCGTTAATAAAATTCTCACAAGCAATTTTATTCTTATGTTTTAATACACTGCAACTATCATAAATTAATCTCAATTCCTGCCTTACATACTTTGCATAAATTCGTCTTTGGTTCTTAGTTAGATTTGCATAATTATCTCCCTTTGCTTTAATTTTTTTCCAATCTTCCGAAAATTGAACTTTTTCAAGAGTTTTAGCAATTTTTATTATTTCCCCTTCAGTAAAGTGTTGCCCAAAGGTTTGGTAAGAGATTAGATTTTCAATGTAAAGTAATACACAAGTATCAACTCCATTAATAGTTCCACTTTGAAATCTTCTTTTCAACTTCTGGGAAGATAATTGAAAAGGCATATTTATTATTATAATTACAACAAATATTTTAACAATCCAGAGTCTCATTTTCGAAACATTATATAATGTTAACGAAATTTTAAAAAAGATTATTTCTTTTCGATTATTAGGGGAATTTTTCTACCAGTTGAAAACTAATATTTTCACACATCTACAAATAAAATTTACTGTTCTAAAAATATTTGTAATCATTAAATTGCTAAATTTCAAACTGTTTGGAATTTTGAATTTGATATTTGGAATTTATTTGTCATTTGTTATTTGATATTTGGAATTTTCTTGTAAAGTCTAACTATTTTTGTGTTGAAATAAATAACAGTATAGAAATGCAAAAAAATCCCTTTGTTGACAGAAAATATGTGATTTGGGCTATTTTTGTTTCTATAGGTTTGATATTTATAATTCGTCTTTTTTATATTCAGGTTGTTGATGATAGCTATAAAACATCGGCTGCAAATAACTCCAGAAGAGAAATTACAATTTATCCGGCCAGAGGACTTATTTACGACCGTGATGGAGAACTATTGGTTTATAATGAAGCCACTTACGATTTGATGGTTACTCCAAATCAAATTAAAAAGAATGATTCAAATATTACTGAATTATGCGAAATTATTGGAATCGGAATAGATGAATACAACGAAAGACTTAAAAAAGCTAAAAAATACTCCGGAAGAAAACCATCAATTTTCGAGAAACAATTATCCAAAGTAACAGCAGGATATTTACAAGAAAAACTATATAAATTTTCAGGCTTTTACCTTCAGCCCAGAACCTTAAGAAATTATCCTAATCCAATAGCCGCACACATTTTGGGTTTTATCGGTGAAGTAAATCAAACAATTATTGATAATAATAATTACTATAAATCCGGTGATTATATTGGTGTTAGTGGGCTTGAAAAATCTTATGAAGAAGCTCTAAGGGGCATAAAAGGCAAGAAAATAATTTTAGTTGATAATTATAATCGTGAAAAAGGAAGCTTTCAGAAAGGGCAATATGATGTTCCTGCTGAAGCCGGCAAAGATTTGGTTAGTTCAATTTCTGTTGCTTTGCAGCAATACGGCGAAAAACTTATGCAAAATAAAAAGGGTAGTATAGTTGCAATAGAGCCATCAACAGGTGAAATTTTAGCTTTTATTTCAGCACCTTCCTATGACCCGAATTTGTTGGTAGGAAGGATTCGTTCAGAGAATTATGTAAGACTCTTAAAAGACCCATTAAAACCATTATTCGACAGGGCTTTAATGGCTCAGTATCCTCCTGGTTCAATATTTAAAATTGTTCAGGCATTGATAGGAATGGAAATGAAAGTAATAAATCCTAACACTGGTTTTGTCTGCAATAAAAGCCTTGTTGGTTGTCATAATCACCCTAATGCTTCAAATGTTGCACAGGCGATTCAATATTCTTGTAATCCATATTTTTACCAGGTTTACAGAAAAATAATTCAACAAGGAAAAGTCAAAAATAATTTCAAAGACAGTCGTTTAGGTCTTGCCGAGTGGCACAAACAAGCTGTTAGTTTTGGATTAGGGCAACGACTGGGAATTGATTTGCCAAGCTGTCGTCCCGGGGTAATTCCTGATGTTACTTTTTATGATAAATGGTATGGGAAAAACAGATGGGCTTTTAGTACAATTTACTCAAATTCTATTGGACAGGGCGAAGTAGAAGTTGTACCTCTGCAAATGGCAAATCTTGCGTCTATTTTCGCCAACAGAGGTTTTTATTATGTTCCCCATCTAATAAAAGCGGTTGGCAACAGCAAAAAAATTGATGAAAAGTTTACAACAAAAAACTATACAACAGTTAGCAGCAATTATTTTGAAATAGTTGCAGAAGCAATGTCCGCTGTTGTCAATCAGGAAGGTGGAACAGCCCGAAGAGCCAGAATAAATGGCATTGAAGTTTGCGGAAAAACAGGTACGGCTCAAAATCTTGGAGAAGACCATTCGGTTTTTATTGCATTTGCACCAAAAGAAAATCCAAAAATAGCAATTGCAGTTTATGTCGAAAACTCAGGTTTTGGTGGAACATGGGCTGCTCCTATTGCAAGTTTAATGATTGAAAAATATATTAATGACAGCATTCAAAATCCATTGAAAGAACAAACAATTTTAGAAGCTGATTTTATTCACAAAAAGTGAGAGACAGGAGAAACATATTTGTAAATATTGATTGGGTAATGATTTTACTTTATCTGCTTTTGGTTTTAATCGGATGGGTTAACATTTATGCTGCAGTTTATAACGAAGACCACCAAAGCATTTTTGATTTCTCGCAAAGCTATGGAAAACAAATGTTATGGATTGGAACTTCAATACTTTTGGCCTTAATAATTCTATTGGTTGACTCAAAATTCTTTTCATCATTTTCCTATGTTATTTATGGAATTCTAATTTTAATGCTAATAGCGGTTTTGCTTGTAGGAAAGGAGATTGCCGGTTCTAAATCGTGGTTTGGCTTTGGTGATTTTGGAATTCAACCTTCGGAATTTGCCAAGTTTGCAACTAATCTGGCAATAGCCAGATATCTGAGTGTTCTCAACATTGACATGAAAAACATTAAAACAAAGATTTTTACAATTGCCTTATTAGCTTTGCCTGCCGGACTAATTTTTCTTCAAAACGATACAGGTTCAGCGATTGTTTACTCGGCTTTTATTTTTGTTATGTACAGAGAAGGCTTGTCGGGCAATATTCTTATTATTGGGGTTATTGCTGTGATTCTATTTGTTTTAGCTCTTTTAATAAATACACTCATAATTATTTCATTTTTAGCAGGAATTGCCATTATAATTTTTCTTTTAATCAAAAAAAATCAAAAAAACATACTGAAACTAATAGGTTTGCTGGTAATCACAAGTGCATTTGTTTTGAGTATTGATTATGTTTTTGAACACGTTCTGGAAGATCATCAGAAGATAAGAATTGATGTACTTCTAGGAAAGAATCCCGATTTAAAAGGAGCAGGTTATAATGTAAATCAGTCGAAAATTGCAATTGGCTCTGGAGGTTTTTCAGGCAAAGGTTTTTTACAGGGAACTCAAACCAAATTTAATTTTGTTCCTGAGCAAAGCACAGATTTCATTTTTTGCACCATAGGTGAAGAATGGGGATTTTTAGGAAGTTCCTTAGTTGTGATTTTATTTGTTGGTTTACTTATACGAATTATATATATCGCCGAACGGCAAAGGTCACAGTTTAGTCGAATTTATGGCTATGGCGTTGCCTCAATATTGTTTTTTCATTTTTCAATAAACATCGGAATGACACTCGGTCTTGTACCCGTTATTGGAATTCCACTGCCTTTTTTTAGTTATGGTGGTTCATCCCTTTGGGCATTTACAATACTGTTGTTTATTTTTATAAAGCAGGATTCGTATAGATTGGAGCTGCTTTAAAATTTTATATCTCTCCGTGTGGCTTAAACAAAATCTTACCTTTCGACATATTTGAAATATAGGTTTTCAAAGCTAAACCGGCTTCTTCAAGAGGAAAACTTCCCTGAATTTCTGTATGAACTTCATTGTTAATAATCATATCCTGCAAAGAGTTTGACAATTCAGTAAATTTATCCACACCTAAATTTTCAATATAAGCATTAAGATTAAAACCCATTATTGCTGAATTTTTGAAAATCAAATTCAATGGACTAATACTTCCAACAGCCACTCCTGAAAGACCTCCATAAAGAACAACTTTAGAGTTTTTTGGCAGACAATTGAATATTTGTCCGGTGAGATTTCCGCCAACTGCATCAAAAGCAGTTGTTGCATTAAGTTCTGTAGCTAACTTTTTTAATGTAGCATCGAAATCTTCAGCATTCAAATTAAGATTATGTTTTTCGCCTGCTTCTTCTAAGGATTTTAAAGTTTCATCATTTCTGACAATATTAATAACTTCGATATTATTCTTTTTCGCAATTAACCTGATAAAAGATGCAAGTTGTCCTCCGGCAGCAGTTTGAATAATTGCTTTGCTTTTGTTTTCAATAGCAATTTGCATTAAACCAAAAGCAGTGAATGGATTAATAAAAAAACAAGCTGCCTGTTCATAGCTGAGTTCATCTTTTATAACAAGGCAATTTGTATAATCGGTTGCAAAATACTCTGCCCAGGTTCCATTTTCATCTTCCTGGGTGAAACAGCAAACTCTTTTGCCAATCAATTTTTGAGCTTCAGGATTTCCACCTGCCTCTACTACAATTCCACTTGCCTCAAAACCGAGAACTTTTGGCAAAACCTTTTGAATATTATAACCGCCTCGCATAAATGCAATGTCAGATGGATTACAGGGGCTAGCCATAATTTTTATAAGAATTTGATTTTTTGAAGGCATAGGTTTTTTAATTTCAGTTGCTTTTAATCCTACTAAAACCCGTATAATATTTTGATTGTATTCTCTTAGTTCAATTACTTTCATTTTCTTAATTTTAATTGTATAAAAAAAGGAAGCTTTAACTTCCTTCATTATTTTTTTGATAAAATATCTTTTAATAGAAATTAATTCTATTATCAATAATTTCAGTATTTTTTTCTAATGCTTGAAATACTTCGTTAAGAATTCTAGATTCGAAAGTACGTGTTATTTCTGCTTTAGTCATAGAATAATCTTCAATCTCAGGAGCTTCTACAAATTCATCAACAACAAAAACATAAACCGCCTGTGCACCTTTTATCGGGGCTGACATAAGACCTTTTTGGGAGCCAAACACAGAACCAATAACAGCAGGTTCAGGACCATTTTGTTGAAGGTTTACATAAGCAAATTTAATGAAATCAGCAGTGTCAACTTTAAGGTTAAAAGCAGATGCAAGTTTGTTAATGTCTTTTGCTGTGGCAATTTTACTATTGAAATCTTCAATCATTATTTGAGCTTTTTTATCACGAAGAACATATGGTTTGATGGATTCTTTCTTCTGCTCAAGGGTAGCAATACCTTTTTCACGAATTTCTTTTAAAACAGCAATAACATATTTGTTATCTATTTCAAAAATTTTATCTGAAACAGTTCCAGCTTTAATATCTTTATTAAATGCCCATTGAATAATTTCCCTTGGGCTTTCAAGTCCTGGAATATTATTTGCCATTGCTGTAACATATTCAGCTTTTCTTACACTAAGACCTTGTTCAGCAACACTACTTTCAAAAGCGGCTTCAGTCCTGTTTTTGCCAATGAATTCGCTGGCAAGTTTCCAATAATAATCATAAGTTGCATCACTTGGTTCAATATTGAAATGTATTTGAGCAACTCTAACTTTCGTTGAGATGTCTTTTTTGCCTGTAACTTTTAATAGATGAAAACCAAAGGGGGTTTCAACTTTAACAACGTCACCAACATTTCCATTCAAACATGCATTATTGAACTCAGGAACCATCATTCCATCGGCAAACCAATTAAGATCTCCCATTTTTTCTCTTGCAGATGCATCATTTGAAATCGTACTTGCAAATTCTTCAAATTTATGAGGTTCAAATTTTACAACTTCTAAAATACTGTCAACAAGTGCTTCGGCTGCTAATTTGGTTCTTGTAACACCTTCTTCGGCTCTTGTTGCTCCTGCATAAGCTATTAAAATATGGCTGGCTCTCATAGAGTCAGGACGTGTTTGAACGTCAATAAGTTTTGCTAATTGATAAGCATTTTGATCACGATATGGAGCGACAACAGTTCCAATTTCAGAATTAAACATTATTGAATCAATTGCAAGAGGTAAAGCACCTTGTTTTATCCATGAACTATCGTATCTGTTATCAGGAATTCTATTTACAAAATTGTAAATATCTTCAACTTTAACATTTTGTAATTCCTGGTAAACTTTTCCAACCTCTTTCTCAATTGCAGTAATATCATCACGAGATGCTGTTACTTCATAAATTACATAATCAATATCTCTTGATGCTTCTTGTTCAAATTCATTTTTGTGTTCTTCGTAGTAATTCTCATAATCATCATCGGAGAGTACAACAGTACTATCAGGAATTAAATCATATTTTTTACCAAAATATCGGAATTTTGCAATTTTATTTTTTTCTTCATAGTCTCTTTTTGCAAAAACTTCAGGCACATAATAAGCTTTCTTAATAAGATTATTATATTTTGTGCTTAAACGATCAGCATAGATATATTCTTCGATTTGTAACCACTGAGACCATTGCAAATTAACCTGTTCACGTTGCTCAGGAGTTATTTCCTGAGAATTTCTTGCTTGCTCAACATCATTAAGAAATTTAGTTACATTGGCAGGACTATATTGGCCGGTTTTTTGATCTTTAAAGTTGTTCAAAATTACAGAATGTGGATTTTGACCAAAAATTAAATCTTCAAACTCCTCTTTGCTAATTGAAGGTCCAATTGCAATATCATGAGAAATCGCCAAGCCAAGTTCTTCATACTCTTTAAGCATGATGTATTTTCTTTTTATTTGTGTCCAGGCTTGCTGACGTATTTGAAAGGCTTCTTCAGCAGTAAGTTGATCCTGCTTGTTTTGTTGCTTTCTCAATTCAGTAAGTTTTTCAACTTCTTGAAAAAAGTCGTTTCTTGATATTGTTTCATCACCAATTTCAGCAACATTCACAACTTCCCTGGAATTTCCGCCCCCTTTAATAAAGTCTCCTAAAACAAATGAAGCCAAAGCAGCACCAATAATGATAAGCAATAAACCTGATTTGCTTCTAATTTTACCTATTACAGCCATTTTATTTCGATTTTTAAAAATAGTGTGCAAATGTACAACAGAAAGTTTATTAAAAAAAAATATTTAAGTTTTTTTAAACTATGGGGTTAGGAGTTGATGTCAGATGTGTGATTTTTGAATTTGATGCAAGATGCAGGATGATGCAAGATGCAAGATATAGAATGCAAGATGCAGGATATTGAGTATTCGGTAATCAGTAGGCAATGACATTATTAGTAATCAGTGAGCAGGCTACGGATACAAAATAGGAAATGAAGCGAAAACTTAAATTTAAAAAAAGCTTGTAGTTTGCTAAGAATCAATTATTTTCAGATTTACTTTTTCAATTTTATTATCGCTGGCATCAAGGATGGTGAAGAGAAATGATTTAATGTGGATTTTATCATTTACTTCTGGTATGCTTTCGTAGGCCTTGATAATAAAACCCGCAAGTGTTTCGTAATCTTCCGAATCTTCAATGTCAAGTTTGTATTTTTCGTTAAGATAATCAATTTCATGCCTGCCGGACAGAATGAATTCAGTATCGCTAATTTGTTTTTCAATTAAATCTTCCTCATCGAACTCATCTTCAATTTCACCAAATATTTCTTCAATCACATCTTCCAGAGTTAACATGCCAGAAGTTCCACCAAACTCATCAACAACAACAGCAACGCTTTTTCGCTGACGAATTAACATTGTCATTAAATTGCTTGCCAGCATTGTTTCAGGTGCAATTAAAATGGGTTTAAGAAATGATTTAATGCTTTTGGGATTTTTAAATAAATCGAAAGAATGAACATAACCAATAATATTATCAATAGTGTCTTTATAGATTAAAATTTTTGAATGTTTGGTTTCAATGAATTTTTCTTTAAGTACTTGTATTGATTCATTTTCTTCAAGTGCATCGATTTCATTTCGTGGAATTAAGCATTCCCTTAATTTAATATTCCTGAAATCAATAACATTTTGCAGCATTTGAATTTCAGGTTCATACAGATTAACATCATTTGCACTTTTGGTAAATTCCTTTATATAATTATCAAAGTCAGTAGGAGTAAGAATGTATTTTTCGTCCGAGAATTTTATTTTCAAAACCTTTTTAAGGAAAAATTCTGAAAATTCAATAAATAAATAAACTATTGGATAAGAGAGATAGTAATAAATGCTTATAGGAACTGTAAAAAAGTTTAAAATTTTATTCGGATTTATGCGAAACAAAACTTTAGGTAGAAATTCAGCTGTAATCAGAATCAGAAAAGTTGCAATCAAGGTTTGAATTACTAATACCAAAAACTCTGAAGAATGGCTTCTAAGTGCTGTTTCAATTAAAGGTTCAAGAATTTTTGCCATAGCAATTCCATAAACAACGAGTGCAATGTTATTGCCCAAAAGCAATGATGCTATAAACTTAGAAGGTGATTTTGTATATCTGGAAAGTAATAATGCACTTAAAGAACCTTTGTTTTTATCTAATTCAATTTTTAGGCGATTAGAGCTAACAAAAGCTATTTCCATACCCGAAAAGAAAGCAGATAATAAAATCGTAATAATAATTATAATTAGTGTAGTGGTCATCTTAAATTAAATATCTTTTCAATAATAATTGTGCTCATTTCCAGATATATTACTTTCAGTCATTGAAAAAAAATTACAACTAACAAGCATCAAAAAATAAAACTTGTCTGTATGGATAAATTCCAAATTTCAATCTTGAAATTTCAAAAACTTTCACAAATAATTGCTCAATTTAGTTTGATTATTGATTTTTTTGAACATCGTGATTTATTTGAAATTTGTTTTTTGTCTTTTGTCTTTTCTTGTCTGCCCGTCTGAATTTATCAAGCTTAGATTCTCTCTACTAATATCTTTTATAACTCTATTCTTCATTTTTATTTTCATCTTCATCTTCATCCTGTGTAATTGTGAAGCTTCCTGTTACATTAAGTATTTCCCAATTATCAAAAGTTTCATCTGATTTTAGCCCTTTTCCAAATATTACTTCATCGGTTGTAGTAATTTTTACGCCTTTATTTGTATGAATCAGATGAGTTCTTTGTTCCCAAATTAAGTGCTCAGTATTAAGTCGTTCTCCTTTAGCGTTTATTACAACAACATCGTTTTTAGCCTCCATGATTTGAGATTTTTCACGATTAATTGCATAATTGGCAGTAAGATACGAATTTATTGTTTTCACTGAGTCATAAAAGAAAACTTTAACACCTTTTGGCATTTCTGTGTATGGGTCTTCGCCATCATACTTTTCCATGATAGGGCTTTTGAGAAGCATTCTTATCTTTCCAGAATCACTATATGCGATTTCAACTTCTTTAGCAATATCAACAGGATTATTTGTAAAATCATATAGAGAATTAATATCTTCGATTTCGTTCTCGCAAGAAAAAAGCATTGCCGTGCAGCTTATCACAACAATGCTGATTAATATTTTAAAACGAAAATGCAAAGGGTTCATTTTTAAAAGTTTAAATTATTTTAGGTGATTGTCATTAGGTTGTCATTCAGTTGTCATTAGGTTGTCATTCAGTTGTCATATAGTTGTCATTAATCTTGTTCTTAATGACATGTGAAGCACTAATGACACGAAGTAAATGACAGCGTAGCGAATGACATCCATCAGCTGACGGATTAATAATACAAAGTTAATGACACAATAATAAATTTCACTTAATTAACAGTTAAATCAAAGTTATAATTACTTTCTAATTCTAACAGTAGTTTTTTCGTTTATCCAACACTCAACCAAATAACTATCACCTTCTTTAAGTGTATAAAAGAAAACAGTACTTTGATCAGGAAAATGTTTTGAGTATGAATTGATTAAACTATTGGCAATATTAATAATATCTTCACTGTTATCAACTTGTTTGGCTTGATTGAACTTATCAACAGCAGCCCAATAAGCAACTTGTGAAGTAAGTTCATTATCGCCACATGAACTGGCACTTTGTGCATAAGCATTACCAATAATTATATAAAACCTTCCATCTTTCGGAGTTATTGCCAGTCCCTTTAAGGCATTTGTTCTTGCTGTAGAATACTGTTTCATTGCAAGATTCACATTACCCAAAAGGTAATATGCATTCGCTTTTTTTAAGGAGTCATCATATAAACTTATTGCTTCATTCAAATATTTTACTGCCTCGGCATAGAGTTCTTTTTTAGCATTAAGTTTTCCAAGCAGATAAGCTGTTTCTGCCGAAGGTTCAAGTTTATTTCTATTAGTTAGAGCTTTAAAAAATAAGTCTGAATCAGTGCAATCTTTTTTATCAAGAAGATTTGTGATTTTCTTTAATAACTCTAAATCATTTGGTGTTTCTTTAAACTTCAGCGAATAAATTCTAATTATATCTTTACAATTTAGCCATCTGCCTGCAATTGTTTCAATATTAGACAATGCTCCTTCAAAGTTTTTTTGACTCTTCCCTCCTTTAGAAATATTATACTCGGCAGCTGAACTAACTTTATCATATACTTCAACAATTGCAGCAGTATCAAGTTTAGATTTTTCTACCATTTCTATTGTTGTTGTAAAATAGTAATAAAGTACTGCTGATTCTGTTTTGTTTTTTTCAAGTTCGAAAGCATCATTAAAGATTTTATATGTCTTTTCTATTTCACTAGGACGATACTGCATGTGGTCGGCACCTTTACGACCTAATACATAGCCTTCTCTTCCAAAAGCTTCGATTCTTCTATCGTAAATAAGCATTAGAGTATCTACTAATTTATCTTTAACAGCTTTATTTTTTTCTTTACCTATACGATGTTTATAAATAACAGCACCATCAATATAAAGGTTTTGAGTTGACATTGGGCAATTTGCAAAAACCCATCTCCATGGCTTCAAAGCATCATTCAAATACTGAGGTTCTTTAGTTCGAGTGTAATTTCTATAATATTCCCTGTAAAGTGATAGTTGTATTATACATTCGTTACTGTCGGCTCCATATTTTGGCCCGTTTCTGTCAATTTTCACTAAAAGGCTTGTGTCTTTTTTAGTTTGTGCAAAACTAATTGAGCTTAAAAAAAATAAGGACACCAAACCTATGATAAAGTTCAATCGAATTTTATTCATATGGTTAATTTTTAAATAAAAGCTTATTCATATTTTCTTACATGGAACCATCTTTCTTTGATTGCCACACCAAAAGTAATCCTGGTGAAATTTTCTAAAATTAATGGATTATCAATAGTTCCAGTGGTTCCACGTTTACCTAGTTCAACTCCAATATTCAATGTTGACTTACTTTTCAACACAGGAAGTCCCAGTCCGAAGCTAATAGCGTATTCTTCAAGCTGGTTGTTTTTTATTTGTAAATATGTTTTATTATATCTGGCTCCGATTCGATAATTGACTTTGCTCCAATACTTTGACATATTAGTATTAGTTGGAGTGAATTCTGCTCCAAATGCCGCACCCATACTGTTTGCCAAAGAGTCAACTTCTCCAAAAGAAGAATAATCTGACCAATTTTGCCATGAATAATCAAAACCGAACAACCAATTGTTTCCTTTACGAACGACAATGCCGGCTCCTAAACTTAATGGAATAGAAATATCACCACCAATTCCGGTAATATTTTCAACAGTGTCATGGATTATTTCAAGTCCTGATGTTGTGTATTGAAACCTTTCACTTAAAGAATTTTTAGTAGCAGAAATTTTTGATGCAAGATTAAAAGTTAATCCACTTTCAAGAAACCAATCTTTTTTGAATTTTTTTCGATATTGTATTCCATATGAGAGAAGAACATCATTAACTAACCTGGAGTCAGTTATTTTCGTGTCGAGATAGTGTGTTGAATCAATAAAAACTGCCGTTCTTATTCTATCAAGATAGCCAAACAGGTAAGATGCATTGATGCCTATTGAAAGTGTGCTGTCAATTAATTCAAAAGCGTTTCCCCAATAAACTTGATTAATTCCACCTTCGCCTGAATAATTAAAATTAACATTTCCAATGTCTTGAAGATAATCGTAAGTTGAGATTTTATAACCTACATTAGAATAAGGCATAAGACCGAAACTACTTCCCCACCATTTAGTAACCGGGAAACCAAAATTAAGATACCCTAAAGATGCATAAGATGAATTTTGACTGTTTTTATTGGTTTCAAGCTTAACGAAATCACTTTTAATTCCTCCTTCGAAAACAAATGACATAGAATCAAAGCCAACATAAGATGCCGGATTTGAAAAGTTAATGTAACTATTGCTTTGTAAGCCATAGGTAATTCCACCCATTGCCAAGTTACGGGCATTGCTGTTGTTGCTAATATTTCCAATGCCAAATCGAGAATAAGGTGAACTTATACGTGTTTGAGCTGAAATTTCTGTTGTAGCAATTGTTAACAGGAACAGAAAAAGGAAACCAAAAAAATACTTGCTTTTATTTATCATTAAATTCTAAAATTTCATTCAAACCAATTAATACAATATTTGAGACTGCAAAGATGCTATTTTTTAGCTTTTTATCAAAGAAATTAATATCACCTCCGCTTATTATTGATTTCAGTGAAGAATATTTTTTCTTATAAAGCTGTATTATTCCATCAACTTCGGCAAGAACGCCATTCTCAACTCCGCTAGAAATCGACTCTTCAGTGGTTTGACCGGTTATTTTTTTATTGTCTTTCAATTCTACTAACGGAAGTTTGTCAGTAAAATTATGCAATGCTTTATATCGCATATTTATTCCCGGAGAAATACTTCCACCCAGATATTCATTGTTTGAATTTATAAAGTCGTAAGTAATGCAAGTTCCTGCTTCAATAACCAAAACATTTGATGCCGGAAATTGTGCGTTTGCTCCAACAATAGCAGCCAAACGGTCGTTGCCGAGAGTGTTGGGAGTTTTGTATTTGTTAATTATTGGAATGGGAGTTTGAGAATCAAGTTTAATAAAACGAAACTTATTTTTTAAGAAATCATTTATCTCGTTTGGATAATTAATTACTGAAGAAATTATTGCTGAATTGATGTCATAATTCTTGATGAAAGTTTCGATATCATTAAGATTTAAGCCTTTAAAGCTCTTAATTTCAATTAATTCTTTTTTATCAAAGACAGCAATTTTCTGAAATGTATTTCCGAAATCTAAAATCAGATTCATAATGTCAAAATTAAATCCCAAAAAACAAAAAACAAATTTCAAATAAGCTCCAATTTTCAAAATTACAATATTCAAACTGTTTTGAGAATTTGAAAATTAATATTTTGGAATTTATCCATACGGACAAGTTTTGTTGTTTGGTGCTTGTTGTTTGTTATTTTCTAAAATTCAAAATATTAAGTGAATTTTAGGATATTATTTAGTAATTTTCGTTTGCAAAATTAGTTGATTAAGGACTATTATAAGCGATTTAACGAAAAAAGTTTTATGATTAGAAAAAAAGTTTTACTTTTGCACTCCAATTTTAATGGCATCATAGCTCAGTAGGTAGAGCAACGGACTGAAAATCCGTGTGTCCGTGGTTCGATTCCGCGTGATGCCACAGAAGAAAGCCCGGCTATTTGTCGGGCTTTTTGTTTTATACTAATATTTTTCCTTGCTTGCCCATATCATGAGAATAATAAGCAAGCATAAACTCAAAAACTTATAATTTTTCATTTATACTAATAGGTTATTAAAAAATATCTATTAAATTTGGGTGTTTAAATTTATTCTGTTAATTGAATTAATAAAAAGTTTTATAGATAAAACATAACAAATAGAAGGAAGGATGAAACTTGAGAAAATTTTAGATAATATGAATTCGTTAGAAAAGAATTCATTTATCAAGATAATTGATAATATTATAGCAAACAATCCAAAGAATTTTAAGGTAATTGATAAAATATTATATGACACGGAAAAATCAAGCCTTAAAAGCCTTGATAATGTTGTAATTTCCAAAATCTTTAGCCTT
>JAIPBB010000106.1 GCA_021739805.1 Saprospiraceae bacterium
TGCTTCTTGACTAATTGCAGTTTCAACGTATTCCGTAACTACTTTTAATCTGAATTCGTCCGTGTATTGATTTACTTTTCTTTTCATAATCCTGATTTTTGTTTACATTTTTTGTAAACTTATTTCAGGACAAGACAGTGTTCGATATTCGATATTTGTCCCTTCTCCCCTTCACCCTTTCTCCAGTTCTCATCACTCATCACTCACATCTCACATCTCAAGCTCACAGGCTCTCCCCTTCTCCAACTCCTTTTCCACAATAACTCTCCATCATTTCCCTCGCTCCTTTATGCCCTAAATTTACAGCTTTTTTATAATCTTCACAGGCTTCATCAAATTTACTTAATAATAATTCTGAGTTACCTCTGTTGAAATATGCATTTGCATTGTTGGGATCAACTTCAATTGCTTTATTAAAATCCAGAATTGAGCCTTCATAATCTTCGAGTATTCCTTTTGAAACTCCACGGTTATTAAACACTTCCATGTAATTTCCAACTAGTTCGATTACTTTATCGTAATCTTCAATTGCTCCCTTTTGGTCTTTAGCTTCATATCTGGCAAGCCCGCGTGAATAATATCCATTTGGATTTTTTGGTTGAAGTTTGATTACCATAGAGTAATCTTCAATTGCCCCGGTGAGGTCTTTCATATTGTATTTAGAAACCCCTCTATTATGATATGCATCAGCATAATTAGGCATCAGCTTAATTGCCATTGAAAAATCCGATATTGCAGTTTTGTAATCCTTAACTCTTAAACATTCATTACCATGAGTTGCATAAACTATAGCTTGTTCAGGATTTTTTTCAATTGCATCTTCAAACAAAGTGAGTCCGTTTTCCCAAACCTTGTTTCTGTTATAAGAACCAAAAGCAAAAATAACCGAGTAAATTATTATTATTGTTAAAGCAAACGGTTTTGCCTTTTTAAGTTTTATAGTTTTTGCTTCTGCAATTTTTGAGTATAAAAGACCAATAATTAAAAACAAACCCAAATAAGGAATATAAGAATAACGTTCCGCAACAATGAACTGTCCCACCGGAATTATCTGAATAACAAGTGAAACTGTTACAAGAAAAAACAGGCTTCCAAAAATTATATTCTTTCGAAATGAGCCGGATTTAATAATTCCGAAAATTAAAATAAGGATTATTGCAGATGATGCATAATATTGAATTGGTAAACTTCCAGTGCTATCTGGATAAAAATGAACAACGCATAAATTTAATGGTGCAAACAATTTCACAATATAAAATACTATTGAATAGCTTACCAGAAAAATCCTATCGAAAAAAGAAAAGGGAAGTGCATCGTAAATTGTCCCTGAAGCCCTTTGTGCATTTATGGCAACAATTCCAAAAACAATTGATACAGCAAAAAATGGAAGCTTTTCAAGTATAGCTTTTAAGTCAATTTTTCTTGAATTGAAATAATCTATTAAAAGAAGAACAACAGGCAATGTAACCGCCATTGATTTTGAAAAACAGGATGCTGCAAAAAGTAAGAAAGCAAAAACAAGATATTTGTAATTGTATTTTTTATTTAAAAATAATTGATACAGAATTAATGATGATAAGAAAAAGAATGCATATAAAACATCTTTCAATTCAGAAATCCAGCTTACAGACTCAACATGCATTGGATGAATTGCAAATAGTAAAGCCACAATTAAACCAGCATCAATTCGCTTTGTTAAAAGCTGAATAAATTTATAAACCAAAAGAATATTCAGCAAGTGAAAAATTAGATTTATAATGTGAAATGATTTTGCATCTAAACCAAATGAGTCAAGCTCAATGGCGTAAATCATAGTTGTAAATGGATGATAGTTTCCGGCATGAAAAGTTACAAACATTGCTTTCACACTATTCCATGATAAATTTTGAATGTGATGATTGTTGAATATATAAACATTGTCGTCCCAGTTTGCCACAAAATCATTATTAATTGAATTTGAGAAAACTATTAAAGTTAAAACAATTATAGCCGGAAGGAGGAAAATCTGCAAGTTTTTCTTTTTCTGAATTTCAGATTTTTTAGTAGATTTTAAATTTGATTTTCCCTTTTGTTTTTTTGGCATATTTAATATTCTTAATCTCGTTTTTTTTGAAATACTATAGAATTACAATGATTTATTCCATGAATAAATTCAATAACAAAAATATAAAAATTACAGAATAGTTTTTTTTGTTGAAAAACAAATCAATAATCTTTTTTTAACATTAAAATCTTTATTAATTTTGAATATAAAACGTAATTTCGCATTTTTGAAAACATAAATTTTAACCATTTAAATTTTACTCTATGAAAAAAACTCTACTATTAATTATTGCTGTAGCTAGTGTCAGTTTTGCAAGTGCACAATGTACTGAGCTTTTCTTTTCTGAATATGTTGAAAGCTCAGGAAACAGCAAAGCTTTGGAAATCTATAATCCAACACAAAACCCAATAAATCTTAGTGCTTACGCCATAAAAAGATATTCAAATGGAGCAAACACACCAGTTTCATCTATGACTTTATCAGGAACAATTGCTGCCGGAGATGTTGTTGTTATTACAAACGGACAAACAGATTCATTATATGTAGGAACACCACCAAGCGGTTACTGGTCGATTCCAATTGACCCTGTTCTTTATGCTATGGGTGATTTACATGATGGCCTGTATCCAGCTGTATGCTATTTTAACGGAAACGATGCTCTTACAATTGAAAAAGGTGCTGCCATAATTGATATTTTCGGAAAGGTTGGAGAAGACCCCGGGACTGCATGGACCAACGATATTACATCAGGATATACAAGTGCAGGTAATGGAACCTGGTTAACAATAAACAAAACACTTATTCGTAAAAGCACAGTTAAAAAAGGAGTTACTACAAATCCTGCATTGTTTAACACATTTCTTGAATATGATACTCTTCCCGGAGGCACATATAGTTATTTAGGCTCACATGTTTGCGATTGTCATCCTGCCGGAGGAATTCAAAATTTAACTGACAATAAACATTCAGTTGTCCTTTACCCAAATCCAGTTATTAATGAGACTTTTATGGTCAGCGGTGATGATAATATTTATTCAGTTGAGATTTTAGATATTCTTGGAAAATCTGTTTATACAGATGTTATGAAATCAAAAAAATCCGAAGCGAAAATTAATACTCAAGGTATAAATTCCGGATTATATATTGTAAAAGTTACTTTCGCTGATAACAAATATTTATATCAAAAGATATTAATTAAATAGTAATATTCCTTCGAGTTTACGATTTTATTCAAAAAATATTATGGTTTTATAAACCATTGGAATTCTTCGCTTAATTAATTTAGAATTATTAATTTCATAAATAGAAAGCATGAGTAAGAAAATCGGAATTTTAGTAATTGCAATAATATTTGGCTTTAGTTCTTTTGCTCAAAATAAAGGAACAATCAAAGGAAAGGTTAAAGACAAAGCAACAGGAGAGTCATTAATCGGAGTAAACATTTTATACGACTTAGGCAAAGGTACCATTACCAATATCGACGGCGAATATAATATGACTATCCCTTATGGCGAATACACTTTAAAAATATCCTATGTCGGTTATAAAACAATAACAAATGTGATAAAACTCAACAAGGATGTAATGTTTCTTGATTTTCAATTAGAAACTACCATGTTAACCGAGGTTGAAGTTGTAGCAGATATGGCAACAACCCGTGAAACCCCGGTTGCATTTACAAACGTAACTCCAGCAGTAATACAAGAAGAACTTGCATCCCGTGATTTACCTATGATTCTAAATCAAACCCCCGGAGTTTATGCTACTCAACAAGGTGGAGGCGATGGTGATGCCCGAATTAATATTAGGGGATTTAGCCAAAGAAATATTGCTGTTATGATTGATGGAATTCCTGTTAATGATATGGAAAATGGTTGGGTTTACTGGTCAAATTGGTTTGGTCTTGATATGGTTACCCGAAACATTCAGGTTCAACGTGGCCTGGGTTCATCCAAACTTGCAATTCCTTCGGTAGGTGGAACAATGAATATAATAACAAAAGGTATTGAAAACAAACCCGGGCTTACTATTAAACAAGAAGTTAGTGGCGATGGCTTTAGCAGAACTTCACTTGGATTTAATAGCGGACAACTAAAACATGGCTGGGGAGTTACATTTGCAGGTTCTTATAAAAAAGGTGAAGGTTATGTTGACCAAAATTTTACAGAAGGCTATTTCTATTTTTTAAGAGTTGATAAAAAAATAGGAAATCACTTGCTAAGTATTAGTGGTTTGGGTGCTCCGCAAAAACATGGACAGAAAGCATATCAAAAACCTATTGCTATGTTTAATAAAGATTTGGCCGGAAAGCTGGGAGTTGACACATCTAATAATTCATATTTTAACACTACTTATATAGATACAAACTCAATGGTGGATAAAGGTTTGAGATATAATCCACATTGGGGAAACTTAATCAGATATAAAGAGGGAGATTCTGCATCAATGAGTCCAACTCCATTAAACGAAGGAATTAATTATTATCACAAACCGCAGTTTAGTCTTCGTGATTTTTGGAGAGTAAACGATAAACTTTATATTTCTAATATTGCATATCTTTCAATTGGCAATGGTGGCGGAACTCGTGCTAAAACTTCAATCAAAGCTAATGACTATGATTCTCTTGGTCAGATTGATTGGCAAAAATTTTATGATGCAAATGCATATTCACCCTGGGGAATCGATGCATCAATTCACCCAACAGAACACAAATCAACACAGTATTTAAGAAGTCTTATTAATAATCATTTTTGGTATGGATTATTGTCAACTGTTTCCTACGAAATTAACCAGGAGTTCACTTTTGCCGGCGGAATAGATTTACGAAGCTATAAAGGTGAACATTATACCGAAGTTTATGATTTACTGGGTGGCGATTATGCTGTTGATATTGTAGATGCAAATCAGGAATCAAAAGTTAAAAGAGTCGGTGATAAAATTTCATATCATAATGATAATTTTGTGAGGTGGGGAGGTTTATTTGGACAATTGGAATACAAATCAGGAAATTTATTTGCCTTTGTCAATGCATCCTTTGCTTATAGCGGACATTATAGGATTGATTATTTTAAGAAAAAAATAATTGATGTGGGTGACACAACTCTAAGTATAGGATTTTCGGATACTGTTCTTTATAATGGAAATACATATACAAAAGATTCTGAAGGATTGAGATATGAAGATACTGAATGGAAATGGTTTCCCGGTTACACTTTAAAGGGAGGAGCAAACTATAATCTTACTGAAACATCCAATATCTTTGCAAATGTCGGGTATATTTCCAAAGCTCCAAGATTTCAAAATATATTTAATTATGCAAACGAAACATTTGTCGATATTAAAAATGAAATAATTAAAGCAGTTGAACTTGGATATAGTTTTTATAATTCAAAATTTACTCTTAATGTAAATGGTTATTTAACTTATTGGGATAACAAACCTGTAAATAGTGCATTTAAAATCACTAAGCTCGACCCGGTTACACTCGATCCTGTTGATTATTATGCAAATATTAACGGAATTGATGCTTTCCATAAAGGAATTGAAATTGAATTCGCACATAAACTTGGAAAAAATATTACATGGGAAAGATTATTGTCGGTTGGTGATTGGAAATGGAATTCGGGCGATAGTGCATATATTTATGATGAGGATAGAAACCTTATCGGCACAACATATTTTAATGCAAAAGGAGTCCATGTTGGTGATGCAGCTCAAATTCAATATGGTGAAAGAATTAAATGGCAATTTCATAAAAATGCTTATTTAAAAGGAAGTGTAACCTACTTCTCAAAATATTATGCAGAGTTTGACCCACTTTCACTTACAACAGACGAACCTAGAGATTCATGGATAATACCAAGCTATTTCCTTATTGACCTTCATGCAGGTTATAAATTTGAAATAAGCAAAATAGATTTTCAACTACAAGCAAGTGTTTTAAATCTATTGGACCAACTATATATATCAGATGCAACAAACAACGATTCATACTCAGCTACTACCTCAGCTTTTAATGCTCAATCAGCAGGAGTATTTATTGGTTTGGGGCGACAATTTAACGTATCATTAAGAATTAGTATTTAGAAACAGAATAATGGGGTAAGATTCTTAAAAGAAATTTCTCTGAAACATATAAACAGCTATATATAAACGAAATATCAACTAAATAAAAAAATATATTCACATGAAAAAAATTATTTTACTTTTTACTTTAACAGCAATTTTCAGCTTTCTAAAAGTTGACGCACAAGTTATCAGTATTGACTCATCAAGGTCATTGTCATTATTGAATGATACAGTAACTATTTCCGGAATTATTACTAATGGTTCAGAACTGGGACCAATTAGATACATTCAAGACCCAACAGGCGGAACAGCAGTTTACTCCAGTTCTTTCAATGTTGTAAGGGGCGACTCAGTTACCGTAACAGGTATCAATAAAATTTATAATGCACTTCTTGAACTTGACCCAATGATAAGCTATACAGTTCATACAAGTGGAGCACAATTGCCCTTGCCAAAAGTAATCACACCAAACCAGGTTGGAGAATATCTGGAAGGTCAATTAGTTCGGTTTAATGGCGGAACATTTTCGGCAGTTGGCACTTTTTCGGGGGGTACAAATTACACTTTCACAGCAGGAGGACAATCAATTGCTGCACGTATTAGTAATGGCTCATCATTGGTAGGAGCTGTTATCCCAACAGGTGTTGTGTCTATCGTTGGCCTTTGCTCTCAATATTTGTATAACGGAACTGCACAGGATACTTCCGGAGGCTATCAAATATTATTGAGAGATACGGCTGATATTATTTCAGGAAGCTCAATTAGTATGACATCATCTGTTTCAGTTAGTAATCTTTCAACCACTGGATTTGATTTAGACTGGACAACAAATTCAACCGGAACAACCGAAATTTTCTATGGAAGCACTGAAGCATTGGGTTCACATATGACTGCCACCGGTGGAGTAACATCTCATTCAATTTCAATTACAGGAGCTACTGCATCTCAACTATTTTATATTCAGGCATTCTCTGTTAGAGGTACTGATACAGCTTTTGCTCCAATTGGTGCATTTATCACAAAATCAGTGTCATCAGGTGATATTAAAGTGTATTTCACTAGTTCAGTTGAAAATGCAGTTTCCACCGGTACAAATGCAATCCAACTTAACGATGCGATTGACGATACATTGATTGCCTATATTGACAGAGCACAGGAATCAATCGATATTACAATTTATAACTTCAATCTTTCAAATATTTCTAATATTTCAGCAGCATTAAATAATGCCTATACAAGAGGTGTTGATATTAGGTTAATTCATGATGGTGAGGCAAATAATTTGGGTGTTAATCAGCTAAATTCAAATATAAATGTCGTTGCTTCACCTGTAAGCTATATTTATCCTTCAGACACCGGAATTATGCATAATAAATTTGTTGTTTTCGATGTAAATTCAACTGACCCAAATGCACCAATAGTTTGGACAGGAGCCACAAACTGGACTGATGGGCAAATCAATACAGATGCAAATAATGTAATAATCGTTCAGGATAAAAGTTTAGCTATTACTTATACAATTGAGTTTGAAGAAATGTGGGGTTCAAGCACTTTGGTTCCAAGCCAGGCAAATGCAAGATTTGGATACCGTAAAACTGATAATACACCTCATGAATTTATTATTGGCGGAAAACGAATAGAGTGTTATTTTAGTCCATCGGATGCAGTAAATTCAAAAATCCTTAACGCAATAAGTTCAGCAAATACTGATTTGATTGCCAATACAATGCTTATAACACGCACAGATATTGCTTATGCAATTCAAGACAGGTATAATGCAAGTGTTAACACCAAGGTAATTGTTAATTCTGAAGGTGGATGCACACCAACTGTTGTGAACATTTTGAAACCTCTATTAGGCAGTGATTTCAAGGAATATGGTGAGCCAGGAATTTTGCACAATAAAACTTTAATTGTTGACCATTCAAATACTACTTCCGATCCATTGGTTTTAACCGGATGTCATAACTGGAGTAGTAGTGCCGATGCAAGAAATGATGAAAACACATTGATTATTCACGATTCTACAATAGCAAATATCTATTATCAGGAATTTGTGAAAAGATGGAATATGGGAGCTGCAGTTGGTCAAATTGACCTTGGCAATGATACAACAATTTGTGGTGAAGATTCAGTGATGTTAACTGTTGGTTATATTCCGGGAGCTTCATATTTATGGTCAACCGGTGATACTATATTATTGATTTATGTTGATTCAGCAGGAATTGGACTTAACTCTAAATCATTTTGGTTAAAAGTTACAGAAGGCGGATTTAGCTCAACCGATACAATAGTTGTTACTTTTGAAGATTGCCATATAGGAATTGATGACATTTCGACTTCGCTCAATGCCCAAGATATTTTGGCTTACCCAAATCCTTCGGATGGAAAATTCAATATTGAATTCACTAATTCTTCAAATGAAGAAGTTTTATTAAATATTTATGACCTTTCAGGTAGAATAATTTTTAATAAAAACTTTAAAACATCTATTGGTCTAAACAAATTTGAAATTGATGCTAATATTAATCCGGGGATTTATATTTTAAATCTTAAATCAAAAGAAAATTCATATCAGGAAAAGCTGATAGTTTATTAAGAATTATCATAAATAAAATTTATTAAAGCCATGGGAAACTGTGGCTTTTTTTATTGAACAATCATCTTCCCAACCCTCACAAAATCATCATTCTCAATCCTAATGTAATAAATCCCTTTAGGATAAGACGATAAATCAATTTGATTTGAATGTCCTGAAAAATCTTTACAATAAACTAATTTTCCAATTGTATTAAAAACACATAATTTATAATCAGTACTTCCGATGTTTTCAATATTAATGTTCAACTTTCCGGTAGTTGGATTTGGGAAAATTGTTATATTTGGCTCGTTCAAGTTTTCTGAAACCATCATATCGCATGGATTAATAGTGATAATAACTGAATCACTTGCTTCACAACCAATACTGTCTTCAACCTTAACATAAAATAGTTTTGAAGCAATTCCAATTCCTGTTGAATCAACGGTTATTGTTTGAGTTGTTTCCCCTGTTGACCAATGGTAGTTTGAAAATCCAATACCTGCATCCAGGGTTATATTTTCATTATAACAAATTGAAGTATCAGAACCTAAATTTACTGATGGATTATTTACAGAAACAATAACTGTATCTGCATCAGAACATTGACCATTTGTAACTGTTACAGTATAAGTAGTAGTTGATATAGGATTTATTAAAATGGATGAAGTTGTATCACTGGTATTCCAATGGTATGAAGTTCCTCCTGATGCCGATAATGAAATATTATCACCCATGCAAATTGTTGTATCATTTGAAGCAATTGCTGTGGGACCGCCTAAAATACTTATAATAACATTATCGATTGCTGAACATCCACTTGTATTATCAGTAACACTTAATATGTAAATAGTAGTTATTGTTGGTGTTGCAACAGGTTTATAAATTGTTGAATCACTTAAACTTGCTCCAGGAGACCAAAGATAACCATAAGATGGATTATTGGTTGAGCCAAGTATAACACCTGTTCCACCACAAGAAATACTTTGGTCAATTCCCGCATTTACATAAGGTAAAGGATTTATAGTAAGCAATAAGGTATCTGAAAGATTTTTGCAAAAAGAAGTTCCGTTTAAAATCAATTTTACAAAACCTATAGCTATATCAATTGAATCAGGATAGTAAATTGTATTTAAAGAAGTATTGTTTTGAAAATTTCCTGAACCACTAGTTGACCAATACAAGGTATTATAATTACTAATAGTTGCTGATGTAATATTGCAGTTTTCACCTGAACATATAGATATGTCATTTCCTGCATTAACTGTTAAAACAGGATGCAATCCAACAATAATTGTGTCGTAGGTAGGAAAACCATTTTGATTTGTAACTTTAACAATATAAGTTCCATTGTTAGCAACAGAAATAGTTTGAGATGTGCTAATTACTGAACTTGATGGCAATTTCTTCCATGAATATGTATAATTTGTTCCTGCCCCGGCATCTAAAATTAATGTATCACCAAAACAAATTGTTGTATCGTTTCCAAGATTAACAAAAGGAGCATTAGCAAAAAAGAAATCATCAAGTCCAATATCAGCAAGATTATTTCCTTTTACTGCTCTGAATCTTACTTTAATTATACCAGTATAATTTGAAAGGTCAACTATTGCCGATTGCCAAGGTGCAGATGAAGATGTTTGCTGCTGACCGATTATGCTAAATACACTATTCTGCCAAATACCATTATCGTAAACATCAACATTTAAGGAGTTAATTCCTGCACCATACATATGATACCAAAACTTCAATTTAAGATTAAGAGTTGAATCCATATCAATACAAGGACTTAAAAGCTCGGTATGCGCTCCGTTACCTGAACCATAAAAGCAAATATATTTTCCTGTGGATAGATTTGTTGTGTGATCAACTGAAGGACCTGAAGAACTATTTGGAGTTAAACCGCTAACGACATAAGTCTTGTAAGTTGTTTCAACTCCTCTTGTCCAGCCATTTGACATTTGCCCTAATTGCATTCCACTAAAACTACCTGCCCCAAATGATTCTATATTTTCAAAATATGGAAAGCTATTTAATAAAATATTGCTTAATGCATTTGGTTGCATAGTGTCGTTATAAGCATTTGCATCATTATTGGTTTTTAGTATTGCATTAAAATTATATAAGCCGGGTAAAGACATATTATAATTTGTGCTGACAGTGATTTCTTTAGTTGAATCAGGTTTAATACTATCATTTGTAATTATTACTACAGGAAAAGTAAGCGGATTTACCCCTGAAACATTAACATAAAGTTTTGCTGTATCAATTGAAAAGTTAACTGTTGAAATGCCGTAATTTTTTATTTTTATTTTAATAGTTTCATTTGAAGAATAGCAACCATAAGTTATGGGAGGAACTAAAGCAATTGGTGAAAGGTCGGTGTTAAGAATCGAAAATTCATCTGCTCCTATATCGGGAGTTGTTGCATGACGTACTTGTCCATCAATATCATCTGTTACATCAGTATCCGGTGAACCAAGATTATCCATTAAAGGATTACTAACATGTAAATCGGTATTGGAAAAAAACATTGGGTCTATTGAAACAGAATTATAATCACCATTAGATAAAGTGTTCCATCCTGCTATATTAGCTGCCGAACCGTAACTATATATTTCAGCGATATAGTTTCCATTTGAAAGTAAATTATTATAATCGCTTGTAAAATAATTTGATGTAGTCTGGCTATAAAAAGCTAATCCTTGAGCAGCATTATAAAAAATATTGTTCTTAATAGAAACATTTCCCGGTGAACCATACATACGAAAAGCTATACAAGTAGATGAAGAAAATGTAGTATCTCTGAGAAAAACATTATTGCTTTTAATTTTTATATTAATACCACCATTTATTGATATACCATAAAAGGTGCTAGATGAATTAATCATTACAAAATTATTGCGGATTATTGCATCTGATGATGGAGTGGAATTTGTCCCATGAATATTAATACCAGCAAAAATTCCGTAAGCTGATAATTTTATATAATTTTTTTCTATTCTAAAACCAGCGGCAGAACCATTTATTAAAATTGCATTATAATTGGCTCCAATATTTGTTTTTATTATTCTATTTTGTTCGATTAATGGATTATTGAATCCCCAAAGATACATACCATATCCTCCTTGATTAACAAATGTATTGTTTTTAATAATTAACCCTGTTGCATATGAAGTAGTAATGTTTGAACTAATGTAAATGGCTTTTGCTCCGTTAAGAAAATAATTATTTTTAAATTCAATGTTATCAAAATTAGTAGCACCAATTCCTATTGTTGTTTGAATTAATGCCGGATTATTTATTCCTGTAAAATAATTATTTGAAAATCTAATGTTACCGGAACCATTTTGAAGGTTAACTACAGTTGAATAAGATAGTGTTCCTAAAGTTTTAATGGTAATTTGTTTTATGATTAAAAATTTTACACCATTTAAATTTAAAGTAAAATTATTTGTTGAACTTGTTGGTGTATAATTTAATATCACACTTGAACTATCTCCATTAGCCGATTGAAAAGTAATTGTATTGGTTTGTGAAGCTCCTGTTATTGCAGGGATTGTAATTTGTTCATTATAAGTTCCCGGGCTTATATTAAAAACTACAGGAGCGTTAATACCGGAAGTTGTTAAGGCTGTTATGGCAGCAGAAAAAGTTGAGTAGTTTCCGGACGAACCAATTGTATATGTACCAGAAAGTTGGGCATAAGAATTAAACGAGATGCATAAGCAAGAGAATATTATAAACTTAATAAGTGATTTATTCATGGATTACAATTTTTTTGCAGTAATAATTGTTTTTAGCATATATTTTTAACAAATATATCCCATTTTGCAAATTTGAACAATTTATAATTGTATTATTTTCAATAATAGAATTGTTTTCATAAACTACTTTGCCCAAAGTATTCAACAGAATAATTTTATTAACATTGTCAATTCTTTTATCTAGAATTAATCTAAAACTACCATTATTTGGATTTGGTACAATTGTTATATCAGTATTAAAATCATCATTAATCATATCATCTTGACTACTGTCTTTAGATTTAGGAGGTTGAGCAGTTTTACTGTTTGCACTACAAGGAGCAATTTTTGCATGAAATTTACATCCATTTCTTGCTTGAAAATTTGGAAGTAAATGAACTGCATTTCCTGCCTGAAAAGTATATTCAGCATCATCCCAAATATATAAACTATTTCCATTACCAGCACATGTAATATCAAATTCAGCGTTTAGTTGAATATGTGGATCAGGCTGATAATGAATTGCTGGATAAAAATTAAATAAAGATTCTTCAAAAAGTAGCTCATTTCCTCCAAGTGTAAGATTTTCATAGCAATTGGTTTGATTACCGGGTGCAACATTAACTATTGTGCCCCCACCGGAAAGTGCTGTTTTAACAGAATAATATAAGGTGTGGAACATTTTTAATTTACCATAATAGTCAGGTCCGGGAACGGTACAACCTGAAATACCTCCTGATAGTGCTCCTATAACATATCCATAATTGTCAAAAAGAGGAGAGCCGGAAGAACCATGTTCATTTAATCCATTAAGCCAGTATATGATATATCGAGGATTTCCACCAACTAAAGTTGAGCCTACACCAATTGTTTTGTTGGCTGACTTTATATCAATTTCAGGATGATGTATACTATAAGCATTTATTGAGACATTTACTAATTGAGCACTCCAACCTGCATAATAAACATTAAATTGTGGAGGTGGATTATCATTCATTTCAAGTAAGGCAAGATCATAATAATAATCTCTTTCTATTAAAGTTGCTCCTTGAGAAGGGTGTTCATATCTTGTTTGAAGACCTGATTGAACTCCAGTTGAGCAAGGGGATTGAGTGGCAGGACTTGAAAAGTTAAAGAAAAACACACATGTATTTAAATCTAGTGTTGGTGCAAGAGGATTAGAGTTACTTGTTGATATTGAATGTCTTGCAGTTAAAAAAAGTGGTTCAATATCTCTTTCTCCAACAGGTTGGTTTAATAACGCACCTGTGGAAGCAAATCCATCAACTCTGTACCAGAAAACAGATCTAACTTCATTGTCTTTCATTGATTGAGGGAGAAAACTTGCACAAAATACTCTTTCATTGCATGCTTTAGAGTCTCCATAGGCTTTAGAATTAACATGCTCATTAAGGTCTTTATATCCATAAATGATTTTGTCAAGTACTAAACTAGAAGTTTCTAATAAATCTTTACTATTGGCATTTAGAACCAATAATACACTATTTTCAGCTTTTGTAGTAATAACATAATTTTTATGCTTTTGATTGTTTTTATGAGAGTAAATTCCTAATTTATTAAATTTTGCATCAAGATAATAAAGTTTTGTTCCTTCTTTAAGTTCATAATTGCTGAAAACAATATCAATTGATTTTGCTTCTTCTGCATTTAGTTTTAAATATTTGACATACAAATCCAATTCTTTAATATAACTTGCTTCAATTGAACTAAAATCACAATATGCTTTTCTTGAAACACCATATCTATAAACTCTTGTAATTTTTTCATTTTCTTTATCTTCTGCAATAAGTTTATCAATATCAGGTTTAGAGATATTGATACTTCGACATTTTGATTTATTTTGCGTCCAATTATTTTTAATAGTATTTATAATAGTATCTTGACCATTACACAAACTAATCATTAATATATTTAGTATTACTGTTATATACTTTTTCATATAAATTATTTTATTTTATATTCTACAATTGAAAGTGAATCAACAATGGTTTGATTTCCACTATTGTGCAACTTATAGTATTTTATTAATCCAATATTTTTAGCAAAGAAATGTTTAGCATAATTAGCTGTAAATGGTAGGATATCATAATATGTTACCCCACAAATTATCATGCTATCAATTTTTTGATTATGATATGTATTTGGATCTCTATAGCAATATGTTTTATCACCATCAATCCAAAATAATCCTCCCCAATGATCAATTCTCCAACCAAAATCAAGGTCTTCTTCTGCCCAATTAATTCTTACTTTAACATTAGAACTGAAATATGATGTTGCATCAATTTCATAAGAAATAGCATCCCATTCTTTATCATCCTTGTTAGAATATAAAGCCTTTGTAAAGTTATTAAGAGTAAATTTATGCAAAACACTGTCCTTATCCATATAGGTCCATTCACTTCCATCTCCAAAACAGGCAAAATAATCTATTGCTTCCTGTGGTATTGGGTAATAGGTTTTCTTTTTGCAATTGGAAAAAATTAATGACAAGGAGATGATAATAATGCTTAGTGTCGTATTTGATATAATTTTTCTCGTTTTCATTAGTAGATGTTTTAGTTTATTGCTTCTGTGTATGATACAAATATAATAATTGAATATTGAGTTTCATAATTAAATTTTGTACAGTTCTTAGCTTTAGTATTTATCTTGACTCAATAGACTAATTTTTCTTTCTATCTCAATATTTTCTTTCTTTAATTCAATTATCTAAGTACATGACAAAAAATCACAACACTCTTCAAACTTATCTATATCACTAGAGAACAACACCATTGCAAGATATGTCAACCCATATTTGAAAAAGCTTTTAGCTTTTCTGCCATGCTTTTTGATTTTAATA
>JAIPBB010000107.1 GCA_021739805.1 Saprospiraceae bacterium
TATTAAAATCAAAAAGCATGGCAGAAAAGCTAAAAGCTTTTTCAAATATGGGTTGACATATCTTGCAATGGTGTTGTTCTCTAGTGATATAGATAAGTTTGAAGAGTGTTGTGATTTTTTGTCATGTACTTAGATAATTTTTAATTTATTTTTTATATTCATTATTGTTTAAGTTTCTTAAAATTAGTAAAATGCTTTTAAAATATAGAATATTCGGAAAATACTAATATCTTTTTTAAAATGATAATAACATAGAGTGCTTTCAGAAACTATTCTGGCACATTGAAGTAGAATTTAGCCTAAATAGTTTAATTATTTTTATGCAAAAGGCAAATTACTTTGCTTTGTTTTCAATAGTTCCAAACATAATTTGTATATAATATTCAGGTACTGTAAAACTTTAATAAAAGTGTTGTTTGGATTTTTTAATATTGGAATTTGACTAATGTCTGGCAGGTATTGAATAGCAGAATATCTTCACGTCCTTGAAAACTTTGTAGAACCTTAAAATATCACTTCATTTTTTCTTTCCCTTTATAAACTAAAGGTTGGACTTCATTTCGTAATACCATTAAAGCATTTTCGGCTAAAGCTCTCATTTCATCTTCACCCGGATAAACATGAACAGGAGCAAATTTATAAACACGCTTAATTATATTGTTAACAAACATTTTGCTATGAGCAATTCCACCGGTAATTAGTATGGAATCAACTTCTCCATTTAAAACTGCACACATAGCACCAATTTCTTTAGCTACCTGGTAAGCCATTGCTTCATGAATTTCGGCTGCTTTTTTATCGCCTTCAATTGCCCTTTGTTCAATATCATAAGCACTATTCGTTCCCAGGTAAGCATATAAACCACCATTTCCCTGTATCATTTTATGGACTTCATTTTGGGTGTATTTTCCTGAAAAGCAAAGGTCAGCTAATGCTCTCACTGGAAGAGTTCCGCTTCGCTCCGGTGAGAATGGGCCTTCACCATCTAAACCCTGATTCACATCAATAACTTTTCCTTTTTTATGTGCTCCAACAGTGATTCCGCCTCCAAGATGAACAACAATCAAATTCAAATCCTCATACTTTTGCATAATGGATTTTGCATGTGAACGGGCAACAGCTTTCTGGTTAAGAGCATGAAAAATTGAAATTCTTTCAAATAATGGATGTCCGGCAAATCTTGCAATTTCAGCAAGTTCATCAACAACAACAGGGTCAGCGATAAATGCCTGAGCTCCCGGAATAGTTTTGGCAATATCATCAGCAATCAAACCTCCAAGATTTGAAGCATGTTCTCCAATCGGACTATTTCGTAAATCTTCCTTCATTTTTTCGTTTACGATGTAAACTCCTGAAGGAATCGGGTGAACTAAACCGCCACGACCCACTATTGCCTTGCACTTATTTATATCAATTTCAGCTTTTTGAAGTTGCTCGTAAATTATGTCTTTACGAAATGAATATTGATCAGTAATTTTATCGAACTTATCAATTTCTTCAACCGAATGCCTGATTGTTTTAATGAAAATTGCAGTCGTATTTTTGAACACAGCAATTTTAGTTGAGGTAGAACCCGGATTAATAGCTAAAATTAAAATGTCTTCCATTATCTGTAATTCAAAAATATTCTTGTTTAATATTATTCCATTGCCGCAGCCAGTGCGATTGAGAGCATTTTGCTCTTTTCAGTATCCGACCTTGATGTTAAAACTATAGGGACTGTTGCTCCCATAATAACTGCTGCCGAAGAAGAACCACCTAAAAAATTAAGAGACTTATAAAGAATATTTCCCGAATAAATATCAGGAGTTAAAATTATATCAACTTCACCTGCTACTTCACTTTTAATTCCTTTGTGTTCGGCTGCTTCTTTCGAAATAGCATTGTCAAGTGCCAATGGACCATCAACAATGCAGCCAGTGATTTGTCCTCTTTTATTCATCATCGTAAGTAAGGCAGCATGAACGCTTGGCTCCATTTTAGAATTTACAGATTCAACTGCACCAACCACAGCAACTTTTGGCTCTTTAACACCAAGTTTATGAAATGCTTCAACAGCATTTTTTAATATTGCTACTTTGTCATCAAATTCCGGCTCAACATTCATTGCTGCATCCGTAACACATAGTAATTTATGATAATATGGAGATTCAAAAAAAGCAACATGACTTAAAGTTCCTCCTTTTCGTAAACCCTTTTCTTTATCTAAAACAGCCTTTAAAAGTGGGCCTGTACTAACTAAACCCTTCATTAGTATTTCTGCTTTGCCTTCTTTAATTAAAGAAACAGCTTTAACAGAAGCTTCAACCGGATTAGGAATATCAATTATTTCAACAACTGATAAATCAAGATTTATTTCTTTGCAAATCTTTTCAATTTCAGCTTTATCTCCAACTAAAATCGGGCTAATAATATTATCATTCATTGCAGACTTAACAGCCTCTAAAACGGCCTGGTCGGCGGCAGCAGCAACAACAATTCTTCTGGTGCTTTTGCTTTTGGCCATTTCAACTAAAGAAGATAAATTTTTAATCATTATTTCCTGAAATTTAAGGATATTTTTAATCTGATAGTTCGTTGCAAAATTAGGAAGTTTAATTTTACAATAAAGAAAATAAGGAAGTTTTATTTATATTTCATTTTCTTCTGATATAGAATAAATAATGAATTACTTCCTTCTTACAAAAAGCCTTTTAATAAACTAATTAGTGTCTGCAAGATAGGTTTTATACAAATTGTTAATTCAAAATTTGAATTTTTTTTAAACAGATTTAAAAAAAACGGTCACGAAGAAATCGCGACCGTTTTTGATTTTCCAGTGTATTACAAAATTGCCTTATTGAATTAGAATTTTTTCAGTAAGAACAATATCTTTAGTAGTTAATCTGATAAAATAAACTCCTTTCGGATATGTGCCAAGGTCAACTTCTCTTGTGAATTTGCTTGAATTGATATTTATTAGTTCTTCACAATACATAAGTTGTCCTGTCAAATTATAGATACACATATTTATAGAGTTTTTATCAAATCCTGTGATGTCAATATTAAATTTACCTTTTGATGGATTTGGATAAAGATTTATTCCAACAGCATCAACAATTTCATTAATGCCTGAGCAATCAGTAAATAATATGTCAATTGTATCAGAATCAGTACAACCTAATGAATCGGTTATAAGCACAGTTATAGAAACTATTGAATCTCCAACCGCAAGCATACTACTGTCAACAGAAATTGTTTGAGTAGTGCCACCTGTTGACCAAGAATAAGTATAACCCGCACCGGCATCCAATACAACTATTGCTCCTTCACAAACAGTGGTATCAGGACCAAGGTTAATCTGTGGAGGATTAACTACGGCAGTAGATTGTGTGTCGTATCCAATACAAAGGTTTGCATCAGTATAAGCGTAAATTATTTGATGTGTTCCAACACCAGCTGTTGCAGGATTAAATGTGTTTCCTGTGATACCGGTTCCGCTGAATGTTCCACCAGTCGGACTTCCAGTTAAAGTAGCAGCAGATGCATCTAAGCAATAATTTGCAGCAAGTCCTGTGAAGCTAACAACAGGTAATGCATTAATAGTTGAAGATGCAGTTGTGAAATTTGTACATCCATTTGCATTAGTATAAGTGTAAGTAACAATCTTGGTTCCAACACCAGCTGTTGCAGGATCAAAAGTATTTCCTGTAATACCTGTTCCACTAAATGTTCCACCGCTAGGACTACCAGTTAAAGTAACTGCAGGTGCATTCACGCAATATGATGCAGCAAGTCCTGTGAATGAAGGAGTAGGTATAGCATAAATAGTAGATGTTGCCGTAGCGAAATTTGTACATCCGTTTGCATTTGTGTAAGTGTAAGTAACAATCTTAGTTCCGACACCAGCTGTTGCAGGATTAAAGGTATTTCCTGAAATACCAGAACCACTGAATGTTCCACCAGTCGGACTTCCTGTTAATGTAACAGCAGATGCATTTGCACAATATGATGCAGCAAGTCCTGTGAATGAAGGAGTAGGTATAGCATAAATAGTGCTTGTTGCTGTAGTGAAATTTGTACATCCGTTTGCATTAGTATAAGTGTAAGTAACAATCTTGGTTCCAACACCTGCTGTTGCAGGATTAAATGTATTTCCTGTAATACCACTTCCACTGAATGTTCCACCACTAGGACTACCAGTTAAAGTAACAGCAGATGCATTAGCACAATAAGATGCAGCAAGTCCTGTGAATGAAGGAGTAGGCAAAGCATAAATCGTTGTTGTTGCTGTTGTGAAATTTGTACATGCATTTGCATTAGTATAAGTGTAAGTAATAATCTTGCTTCCAAGACCAGCTGTTGCAGGATTAAAAGTATTTCCTGAAATACCGCTTCCACTAAATGTTCCACCGCTTGGACTTCCTGTTAATGTAACAGCAGATGCATTCACGCAATATGATGCAGCAAGTCCTGTGAATGAAGGAGTAGGTAAAGCATAAATAGTGCTTGTTGCTGTTGTGAAATTTGTACATCCGTTTGCGTCAGTGTAAGTGTAAGTAACAATCTTGCTTCCAACACCTGCTATTGCAGGATTAAATGTATTTCCTGAAACACCGCTTCCGCTGAAAGTTCCACCCGTTGGGCTTCCTGTTAAAGTAACAGCAGGAGCATCAACACAATATGCAGCAGCTAAGCCTGTAAATGTTGGTGTAGGAAGAGCATGAACAACAGTTGTGTTTGTATCACTATTTATACATGAGTTGGCATCAGTATATGTATAAATAATACTATGTGTTCCAACTCCGGCAGTTGCAGGGTTAAAAACATCTCCGGTAATACCCATTCCACTGAATATTCCTGTACCTAAAGAAGTACTAACAATTTCAATTCTATAGTCTTCTGTTTCACCATAGGAATATGTCCCACATGAAATAGCTGCAGCATTGTATCTATTAACAACTCTCATCAAAGTATTTCCTAAAACGGCTGTTGATGGGACTATAATGTTTTGAGTAAATACAAAATTTCCACTGACATAATTCGAACCAAAACTTGTTTCTTCAGTTGTTTCAAATGTTCCATTTCTATTCCAGTCAATATATACTGAAACATATTCTGTATATCCTCCGGCATTAACAGTTACACCCATTGAATAGCTTTGTCCTATAATTAAGGTTGTAAGCAGAGTTGATGTGTAATCAGTATAAAGAGTACCTATACTCGGATTCGATTGTCCATTGATTGATACATTGTTGATATATTCATCAACAGACGAACTATTTCCTGATACACAATATGCTGCTGGGATTGCACAATTTGAGCTACAATATGTCAATGTTGCAGTTGGTAATACAGGAACTAATGTATCGGCCATTCCATCAACGCAATAATCAGTCATTAAACCTGTAAAACTTACTATTGGTAATGTATTAACTATTGTAGTGTTTGTATCTGAATTAACGCAAGCATTTCCATCAGTGTATGTATAAATAATTTGATGGACACCTGAACCTGCTGTTGCTGGATTAAAAGAATTTCCTGTAATACCTGTTCCTGAAAATGTACCACCTATAGGTGTTCCTGCTAGGGTAGATGCTGTTGCGTCAATACAATAATCCGACATTAAGCCTGAAAAACTAACAATAGGTAATGCATTAATGGTTGAAGATGCAGTTGTGAAATTTGAACATCCATTAGCATCAGTATAAGTGTAAGTAACAATCTTACTTCCAATGCCCGCATTAGAAGGGTCAAAAGAATTTCCTGAAATACCTAAGCCAGAGAATGTACCTCCGGAAGGATTACCAACGAGTGTTGCTGCTGAGGCATCAACACAATAATTAGCAAGAAGTCCGGTAAAGCTTACAACAGGCAATGCATTAATAGTTGAAGATGCAGTTGTTAAATTAGTACATCCGTATGTATCAGTATAAGTGTAAGTAACAATCTTACTACCAACGCCTGCAGTAGCAGGGTTAAAAGAATTAGCTGTTATGCCTAATCCTGAGAATGTTCCACCAGTAGGAATACCTGTTAAAGTAGTTGATGGTGCATCAATACAGTAATTATTAGCCAAACCTGTGAATGAAGGATTAGGAAGTGATCTAACATAAACTTCAACAGAATCTATGTAAGTGTTAAATCCATCATCGACAGTAACATAATACATAGTAGTAGTATTGGGACTAGTTGTTGGAGTTGCAGTATTCGCGCTAAATCCTGAAGGACTTGAAATCCATGTATAAGTATATGACTCACTTCCACCATATGCCTGGGCATCTAACTGAACCAATACACCTGGGCAAATAGTGTCAGGTGTAGCAGTAGGGGATGCTGACAAAGGTCCACCTTTAATAGGTACAATTTGCTGTTTGCTTTTGGTACAAGATGTTGTATTATCTGTAACAACAACAGTAAAGGTAGTTAAATTGTAAAGGTTTTTAGTTGTGGGTGATTGCAATGTTGCTTGTCCAACTCCTGATAATGAATCAACTGGTGTCCATGAATAGCTATAAGATGAGCCACCTGTTGCAGACACATTCAGGGTAGTAGGTGTTCCGAAATATGCTGTATCGGGTGTTGCTGAAGTAGTTAATACAGGCAAAGCATTAACAGTTTGGGTTGTTGAATCTAAAGATGTACATCCATTACCGTCAGTATATGTGTATTTAACGTAATGTGTTCCGGCACCAGCATTTGCAGCTATAAAATTACCTGAAACATTCACTCCAACACCCGAGTAAGTACCACCAATTGGTGATGCAAAATTTAAAGCGAAAGCAGGAGAATTAAAACATTTATCAGCAAGAGTTCCAATAGTAAGAACAGGTAAAGGATTAACAATGACTGATTGTGATGTAGAATCTGTGCATCCATTTGCGTTAGTATAAATATATTTAACACTGTGAGTTCCGGCAAGTGCTATAGAAGGACTAAAAGTTCCTGCTGACACAGCTGTACCTGAAAATGATCCACCTGTTGGACTTCCAGTTAGGGTTACAGATGCAGCATTAATACAATAGTCAGAATTCAAACCTGAAAAAGAAACAATCGGAAGAGGATTAATACAAATATTAATTGTATCGAAAGTGAATAATCCATTTGCATCAAGAACTTTAACAAAGTAGGTTGCAGCTGAATCAACTGTAATAGTCTGAGTAGTTGCAATTACATTTGATGAAGCAGTTGTGAACCAGGAATAAGTATATCCGCTTCCTGCACCAGCATCTAAAATAATATCATGTGTTGAACAAACACATGTATCATTACCAAGATTTACTATTGGAGCTTCACCAATTAAAACATTGTCAATATACAAATTAGGACCGTAATCAGAAATACCATCAAATTTTACAAGTATATTCTGACCAATAAATGACTGAGGAATATTAACATTAGTTGCTTCAAAAGAGCCGGCAGAAGTATTGCCTGCACCATCATTAGTTGAAAGTTCCTGTCCATGTTTATCATATATTGCTACCCAATTTCCTCCACAAGTTTTAATAGATATTCTTAAGGTGTCATCATAGCTTGTATTATAATAATAAGACCTGTCGAATTTTAATTGTGCATTTGAAAGTCCTGATAGACTAACCAAAGGTGTGTACATTTCAGCATTACCATTAGACCAACTCCATAAGTTTGCATAGGCTGAATTGCTAGAAGCATCTTGTGCCCAGTTTCGACTTCCATCAAAGCTCCAATTAGCAGGTGGCCATGTGTTGAAATTCTCTGTGAAAGGTGTAGTTTGAGGAGAATCGAAGGTAAATACTGATACAGTTGTATCGTTATTTGCATTCATATCGCCTGAAAGAGAAGTGTATGCTTTAATGCTATATGCACCAAATGAAAAGGAAGTCAGGTTAGTGACAGTAATAGTATCTTTTCCGCCTGCTGCAATAGATGCTAGTGATGTAGAATAAATTGTAGTTCCTGATGGGTCAGTATATTTAACTCCAACGCTAACATTGCTTTGTGTATTTGTACCGAAGTTTTTTATAACTACTACAATAGAATCTGAAGATGGTAAACAAATTGATTTTACAGGTGATAGTATTTCAATAATTCCAATATCGTTTGCCGGAAGTGTGTATTCATCTGCACCCATATCAGGAGTTGTTGCATGACGTGCTTCTCCATCAATATCAGTTGTAACTTCAGCTAAGGGAGTGCCTAAGTTTTCCATAGCCATGCTGAAGGCATGTAGGTCAATATCACTTGAATATTCCGGATTAATTGAAACTGAATTCGCATCCATGCTATTTGCTGTTTGTAAAGCTAAAAGGTCTGCACGATTTCCACCCCAATAAGCAAGATAACTACCTGTTGCATAATAATTGTTATAATCTGTTGAAGCAACCTGTGCTGTTGTACTGAAATATGCTGCTAAACCCCCTCCTGTATTTACACAAATATTATTTTTAAAAGTTTGACCTAAAAGGTTGGTTGAAGTATTTGCCTGGTATAAAGCACGGGCAGATGTCGAACCACCTGTAATATTAATTGAATTGTTATAATATTTTGTACCATTAGCGTAATATGCATATAAACCGTAGTTAGTTCCGGTTCCACCGGAAATACTAATGAAATTATTTGCAACCAATCCATAGGCTGAAGGAGTTGCATTATATGACACATAATTGCCATAACCATCACGTATTCCATAACATCCAGAAGAAGATGTTCCAGTAATAAAAACTCTATTACCTGTAATTTTATAACCATTGTTTATATAGTAGGCATAAATACCATAAGAATAAGGGCTAAATCCATCATGAATATAATTGTCAACTATTTGCACAGAATCCTGGTAGTAAACTGACATAGGATAGTAATAAGAATTGATTATTTCATTTCCGGTGATAACATTTCCTTTTTCCCAACTTGATGAGCTTGCTCCATAAATATACATTCCATAATAACCACCACTTATCAAATTGTTAGAATAAGTGTTATAATTATCAAGTGATGTTGCATTATAAATTCCATAAACTGACGAAGTTGAAGTTGTTGGAACATCAATAAAACAGTTAGTAATAGAATTATAATTTGCTCCACCAAGGATTTCTATTGCTTTTGTTGAAGATGTTGAAGTAGATTGAATTGTTATTCCTTTTATTGTTACATAATCAGTTCCGTTCAATTGCAGTATATAAGCTCCACTACCTGTAATAATTACAGCAGAGCTATCTCCTGATGCCGACTGAAACGTTATTGTATTGCTAGCAGATGCTCCGTTAATTTCAGGTATTGAACCTGTTTCAGAATAAGTACCATTTGCAACATTAAATGTAACTGGTCCACAAACACTTTTTGTTATAAGTGCAATAACTGCATCAGTAAATGTTGAAAAATCAGGTGTTGTTCCCCCAATAGTATAGATTCCTGACATAGCAGTAAACATTGTGCCTGATTGCATAGTATCGTTACTATTTTCATTATCAGCCAATCCATTTGGATTACTAGTCCATGCTTTAATAATATAAGTCCCTCCTGAAAGGAAATTGAAACTTCCAACTGTAATTGAGGCTGAACCACTTATTGGAATGCTTGTATTATAAACAAATGGAGTTTGAATCACCCCGTTCACTTCCCAATTAACATTAAGTGTGCTTATTGCGTTAGTTCCAAAATTCATAACTGTAACTTCAACATTATTGATTCCAGGACAGGGTGGTAAAGGAGAATCTATTGAATAAACACCTGCATCATCGGCAACGAGAAAAAACTCATCAGCACCAATATCAGGATTTGAAGCATCACGGGTGTCACCATCAATATCTGTAGTGATACCAGCAATAGGTGTTCCAGCACCATCAAGAGCAAATGCAGTTGTATGTAAGTTTGTTGGTGAGCTAAAATTAGGGTCAACATTTAAAGAATTTGCATCCATACTACTAGCTGTTTGAAGAGCTGTTAAATCAGCTAAGTCACCACCCCAATATGCAAGAGGAGTTGCAGGAGTATAAAAATTATTATAGTCGCTGGCTGTAACTTGAGCTATTGTACTATAATAAGCTGAATATCCACCTCCAGTATTCACAAAAATATTGTTTTTAAATGTTTGACCTAGAGTATTAGTGGATACATTATATTGATGCAATGCACGACTTGTTGCTGAACCTCCAGTTATATTAATTGTGTTGTAATAATACTCAGTTCCATTAGCATCATAAGCGTATAAACCATAATTTATTCCTGTACCACCGGATATGCTAATAAAATTATTAGCAACTAATCCATATCCACTTGGAGAAGCGTTGTAGGTATTATAATTTCCATAAGCGTCACGAATACCATAACAAGCTGTTGCTGATGTTCCTACAATAACAACATTATTGCCGATAATTCTATAAGCATTATTAATATAGTAAGCAGAAATTCCATAGGAATAAGGGGCATTTCCATCATGAATATAGTTCCCGACTATTTGAATTGAATCCTGATAATAGGCATTTATCGGGTAGTAATATGAATTCACTATTTCATTGTTTTGTATCACTGTTCCTTTTTCCCAAATAGTAGAGCTTGTACCATAAATATACATTGAATAATAGCCTCCTGATATTTTATTATTAGAATAAGTATTAAAGTTATCCGGACCAGAAGTATTATAAATGCCATAAAGGCTTGATGTTGTGCTAACAGTTACATCAATCACACAATTAGATATAGTAACATAATTGGCACCACCAAGAATTTCCACTGCTTTTGTTGAAGATGTTGAAGTAGATTGAATTGTTATTCCTTTTATTGTTACATAATCAGTTCCATTTAATTGCAGTATATAAGTTCCACTTCCTGTAAGAACAACAGCTGTGCTATCACCGGAAGTAGATTCGAATGTTATTGTATTTGTTGCTGATGAACCAAGGATTTCAGGAATTGAAACTGTTTCAGTATAAGTTCCATCAGCAACTTTAAAAGTAACTGCTCCACATACTCCTTTTGCTGACAAATCACTCACTGCAGCAGAAAAATTAATATAATCAGGACTAGTTCCTCCAATGTAATAAGTGCCTGCAGTTACTGCGGTAGTAAATGCTGTTGATGTCATAGTATCATTAGAATTATCCTGGTCAACTTGAGCATTAGGATTACTGGTCCAGGCTTTTATAATATAGCTCGCATTTGCTAAAAAATTATAATTACCTAAAGAAACAGAAGCGTCACCGGCAACAGCTATTGTTGTGGTATAAGCTACAGGAGTTTGTAAAATTCCATTTACCTCCCAATTCACATTAACACTTGTAAGTGACTGAACACCAAAATTTTTAACGATTACAGCAACATTATTGCTTCCAGGACATGGTGCAATAGGTGCATCAAGAGATAAAACACCTGCATCACGCTGCATAAGAAAATATTCATCAGCACCAATATCAGGAGTTGTCGCATCTCTTGCATCACCATCAATATCAGTAGTGATTCCTGCTATTGGAGTTGCTGCTCCATCAAGCCAAATACCGGTAGCATGAAGGTCAATTGTAGATAAAAATCCGGGATCAGTTGATAAAGAATTCGCATCTAAACTACTTGTTGTTTTCCATGTAGAAATATCAGAGCAATTAGTAGTCCCAAATCTGCATAAAGTTGCTGATGTGACAGGTGCATACCAATCATTATAATCACAACCAACAACATATCCCAAGGTATTAGCTGTTGCAGAAAATTCAACAACATATCCACCACCATTATTCACACCAATATTATTTTTCATTACAATATTACCATAGGCTCCGGTTGAGGATGAATTTATGTAGAATGCTCTTCCAGCAGTTAAACTTCCTCCCTCAACATTAACACTGTTAAAATAATGATATACATAATTACAATTGTAGGGATAAACTCCATATATTGAGTTAGTTGTACTTCCATTTATAGCAACCATATTGTTGTAAATCTGAATAGGATAGGCGGCAGAGCCATCTGCATAATAGGAGTATAGCCCATAAATTGTGCTTGTACTATTCAATATTAAATTATTGTTGTTGACAATGGCACCATTATCAGTATAATAAAGATCGATTCCATAAAGTGTGGAAGTATTTTGTAAGGAAATATTATTGTTAGAAACAATCATATTTGTATCGCAATAATAGACGTAAATCCCATAGAGACTGCTTGCTGACCCTGAAATATTTAAATTGTTTTGTTCAATGTTTGAATACTTAGAATAGTCAGTTCTTATTAAGTAATTTGTTGTTGTAGGTGTATTTGATATTGAATTATTATAAATGTTAAGAGAATTCTGATATTTCATGTAAATACCATAATAATAATAGTCGGATATATTATTATTGGCAACGTAATTATTTAGCTCAATAGCTGATGAACTTCCATCGAAGTAAATGCCATAGTAGCCGTTTTTAATTACATTGTTTGCTATTGAATTATACTCGTCAATTGTAGTTCCGGAATAAAAACATGCTGTATTTGTTGATGTGCTTACGACACTTTCGATAATATTATTTAGGAAAGCATTATTAGATGCACCATTACCAAATACAACAACTCTTCCATAAGTTGAAGCAGTTGTATTTTTAATTGTAATATTTTTGAAAGTAATGAAATTTGCACCATCAAGAAAAACCACAAAGTTATCAGCAGTTGCTGTTCCGGCATACTGCAATATTACAGTGCTTGAATCACCGGAAACTGATTGGAATGTAATAGTATTTGTAGAATTAACTCCTACTATCGAGCCAATTGAAACATTTTCAGTATATGTTCCATTTGCTATATTAAATACAACCGGTCCACAAACACCAATTGAATTAAGGTCACTAATTGCTGCTGCAAAAGTGGTGTAATCAGGACTTATTCCTCCAATTGTAAATGTGCCTGACATAGCAGTTATAATTGTTCCTGACAACAAAGTATCATTACTATTATCCTGATCTGATAATGTGTTAGGATTGCTTGTCCAAGCTTTAATAATATAGTTGACACCTGTTAGGAAATTATAACTACCTAAAGTGACAGAAGCATCACCGGCAACAGCTATAGTTGTTGTATATGACACTGGAGTTTGTAAAACTCCATTTACTTCCCAGTTTACATTAACACTTGTTAGAGATTGTACACCATAATTCTTAACAGTAACAATAACATTATTATTTCCGGGGCATGGTGCAATTGGTGCATCAAGTGAATATACTCCCGCATCACGATTCATTAAAACATACTCATCTGCTCCAATGTCTGGAGTTGTTGCATCTCTTAAATCTCCATCAATATCTGTAGTGATTCCAGCTATTGGTGTTGCTGCACCATCAAGAGATACTGCTGTGGCATGAAGGTCGGTTGCAGAAATAAACCCAGGGTCAACTGACAAAGAATTTGCATCCATTGCTGATGCTGTTTGCCAATCGTTTAATGTTATCTGATTCGAAGACCAATAGCCTGCATTTCCATTTGAATAAATATTATTATAATCCGAAGCTGTAATATTTGTCGTTGAGGAAGTATAAATGCCATATCCTCCAAGTGTGTTCAGGCAGATATTGTTATAAAGATTAAGATTTGTTCCTGAGCTTAGGTAGAAACATCTTGAACTTGTTGATGCTGCTGAACCTGTTAAGCTAATACTATTGTTGTAGAAATTAACATAATCACATGAAGTTGCATAAATTCCATAATAAGCAGTGCCACTGCTATGATAACCTGCAACAAAGTTATTGGCAACCAGGTTATAATTTGTAGAATTGCCATCACAACTACTTAGATATAAGCCATAGTAGAAACCATCAGAACGTACGAATTTGTTATTGGTTATAATGCTTCCATTGTTTAAGTAATAACCATAGAACAAGTAAGGTGACGAATAGGCTGTTCCGGATAAGTCACATAAGTTACCATCAATTAAAATACTATCCTGATAATAAACATGCATTGGACGATAGTACTGACCAGTTAAAACATTATCAAGGATTTGATTTGCTTTTTCCATGGAGGTGGTGCCTGATCCATACCAATAGATTCCATAGTAGGAGTTTTTAATAACATTATTTGAAATTGTGTTGTATTCATCAAGACCAGAAGAATTATATATTCCATATGCACTGGAAGTAGTAGTTACAGGAACATCAATTACACAATTAGTTATTGTATTATAATCTGCACCTCCTAAAAGTTCAACTGCTTTTGTTGAGGAGGTTGCTGTTGTTTGAATTGTCATTCCTTTTATAGTAATATAATCAGCTCCATTTAGCTGTAGGATATATGCACCGCTTCCTGTAATAACTACAGTAGAGCTATCACCCGATGCAGATTTAAATGTAATTGTGCTTGTGGCTGATACCCCGGTAATAGTGCCAATAGTAATCTGCTCAGTGTAGGTTCCTGATGCAACGTTAAAAACTACCGGACCACTAACTCCAGAGCCTAAAGCAGTAACAGCAGCTCCAAAGCTAGTGTAATTGCCAGATGGTCCTATCGTATATGAACCGGATAATTGTGCATTAGCATTATGCGATGAAATAATTAAAATTATTGCAACGAATGCTGTTAAAAATTTGGTAAATGTTTTCATAATTTTGATTTTAATTTGTTTTGATTTTTTTAATGTTTTGATTTTTTTATGAGATAATATGATTTTAGAACACATGATATTAAATGATAAATACATGATATATCTTCAACAAATAAGTAACAGTTACTGTTTGAGCTTATTTGGAAATATAAGTTTGTATGAAATTATTTCAGTAGAAAGGCGAATTGAACGTTTAGTATATATTGTAAGATTTTTTGTAAGAAAACAGTTAAATGATAATTTATTTTCTTAATACACCAAAATAAAAAATCTCGGGAGATTTTTAATAGGAACATGCCCATAGGTTACATTTATTTCTTAATACACCGTTTAGAATAAATTTTTAAAATATCTTTACACCTGTTTAAAAATTATTATATCTATTTGGAAAACCGGAGGCGAATATAAGCACAAAAACTACTTTTCCAACAAAAAAATAAAAAAAAAATTAGCTCCGAAAAAATTGATAGTTGAATAAGATGTTTGACGAATGCAAATAAATTCTAAATAATTTAAAAATCAATCATTTAGACTGGTTATTTATTTGGTTAATCTTCCGAATTTTTTTCTTATAAAAGCATAAAAATTTTATCAAAATAATTACTATCTGGATTATTTATTAGAATGAAGTTGTCAAAAGTTGAATGTTGAAAAGAAAGAATGATACAATAATATTCAAAGTCAATAATTTGTATCATTCTTTCAAAAAAAAAAAATGTTGTTAAGCAAAAGTATAATAAAAAAGAGATTTGTCCATATTTA
>JAIPBB010000108.1 GCA_021739805.1 Saprospiraceae bacterium
TATTGATGCGAATAAGAAGAAGTGATGATGTCAAATGTCAGATGTCAGATGTAAAGAAGTCGGAAGTCAGAAGTCAGAAGTCGGAAGTCAGTGAAGTAATTAATTTCTAATTTCTAATTTCTAATTACTAATTACTCAATTATATCAAGTGCTTTTAAATCCTCCCAAAAACCCGGATAGGATTTGTTTACCACTTCCGAATCCTGAATTATTAATGATTTATTTAAAACAACCAATGGAGCAAAAGCCAATGCCATGCGGTGGTCATCGTAGGTATTTAGGAGTATGCTATTTCGTATAGTATGAATATCCTCAGGCTTATGAATTAGAAGTTTTGAATTATCTTTGATTTCGCTATTATAACCACAATTGTGCAGTTCGCTATGCAAAGCATAAAGCCTGTCGGTTTCTTTATGTTTTAAATTTTCCAATCCGCTTAGCTCAGCATTAATATTTAGTCCTGCACATGTAACTGCAACTGTTTGAGCAAGGTCAGGGCAATTTGAGAAATCGTAGTTAAACTCATCAACAACAAAATAAGTCTTTTTTAAAATAATATGATCTTCATGATATTCGGTATGAACTCCAAAGTTTTTAAATATCCGTGCTATAATGGAGTCGCCTTGTAAACTGTTTTTTTTAAGACCCGGCAGGCAAATTTTTGCATCAGTTGAAAAAGCGACAATCTCATACCAATAAGAAGCAGATGTCCAGTCGGATTCAATATTTATATTAATTGGAGTATAGTTTTGATTTTTAATTTCAATAGAATTATTTTCTCTTAAAACTTCTATCCCAAATTCTTTCATCATTTTGATAGTCATATCAAGAAATGGCTCTGATGCTATTTTTCCTTCCAGTTCAATTTCTAGTCCTTGTTTCAAGGTTGGTGCAATTAGGAGTAGGGCTGTAATAAATTGACTGCTTACACTGGTTTGAAGTTTCAGGTTTAAGGTTTCAGGTTTCAGGTTTAAAGTTTCAAGTTTCAGGTTTAAGGTTTCAGGTTTCAGGTTTAAGGTTTCAGGTTTCAGGTTTAAGGTTTCAGGTTTCAGGTTTAAGGTTTCAGGTTTAAGGTTTAAGGTTTCAGGTTTCAGGTTTAAAGTTTCAGGTTTCAGGTTTAAGGTTTCAAGTTTTTGACCTTCAATAAGTAGGGGGGGGAAGCCATTTTTTTCATTATAAGTTATTTTTGCTCCCAATTCTTTTAGTGCATCAGCAAGAATTCCAATTGGGCGTTGCTTCATCCTTTCGGAACCTGTGAGCAGCCATTTTCCTTCAATTGTTGTTAAATATGCGGTGAGAAACCTAAAAGTAGTTCCTGAATTTTTTGCATCCAGTTCGGTGATTTTTTTTGATTTGGAATCTGTTTTTTTGATTTTTTCGAGCAAAAAGTTCAGAAGCTTAGTGTCATCCGCTTCCGACAGATTATTGATTTGGAATTTGTTGTCACATAAAGCACTTATTATTAAAGCACGATTTGAAATGCTTTTAGAAGATGGAAGAAAAATACTTCCTTCAAAACTCCTGTTATTTAATCTTAAGTCTATGGGTTTCATTATTTATTCAATTTATAAACCTTATTTTTCACAGGCATTAATGAATTTTGATAATAGTCTAAACTTCTGATTATTTGTTCAGTTTCAACGAAATTATTGATTGTGAATTTTCCCGGTTCTGAAATTAAAGTGAAATTAATTTTCCCGTTTTCATTTTTCTTGTCGTGCAACATAATTTCAATTAGTTTTTTGTAATTTGAAATTATATATGGTTGGAAATTGCTGTTGATATAAGTTGTAATTTCATTAAGATGCTTGATGTTGAAATTGTTAACCATTTGTGATAAACAGCTTTCACAAATTAAACCTATTGCTACGGCTTCACCATGAAGTAGGGGAGAACTGTCATTTTCCATCGAATATGATTCAATGGCATGTCCGATAGTATGCCCGAAGTTTAATGCTTTTCGGTCTCCTTTTTCAAAAGGGTCATCAGTAATGATTTTTGTTTTAATAGCAATTGATTGTTTAATTAATATTTCCCAATTGTTAATCTCTTTAAATGATTTCTGATTCAATTCATTCCATTGTTTTTTATCAGATATCAGGGCATGTTTAATCATTTCGGCATATCCGGCTTTCAAATGATTTTCAGGAAGAGTTTTAAGAAATTCAGGAAATATAAAAACTCCGGTAGGATTGCAAAAAGTACCAATTTGGTTTTTTATTCCATTAAAATCTATCCCTGTTTTACCACCAAAAGAAGCGTCAACCTGGGCAAGCAAAGTAGTTGGAATATTAATAAAATTCATTCCCCTTTTAAAAGTTGAAGCACAAAAACCACCGATATCAGTAATCACACCGCCACCTAAATTAATTAGCAATGAATTTCTATCAGCATTTGAATCAAGAAGCTTTTGCCAAATTTTTTCACATATTGCTAAATTTTTATTTCCTTCGCCACTATTAATCTTTATAAGAATATGATTTTTAAGAACAGGAAGATTTTGAATTAAAATAGGAAGACAATGTTGTTTGATGTTTTCATCAACCAGAATAAAAACCCGTGAGCCATTAAAATCATTAAGCTTTTTATTTAATTCTGAAAAATTATTCTCACCTATATATAAGTTTGAAATCATTAGCGGTTTATTTTCATTCAAACAAAAGTAATAAAATATTCTCGCCGGAAAACTTAGTTTAAAGAGAATAGGTTTTTTTTTATGCAAAATAGTTATAAATGTAATTATGTGAATAATTTTGTGAAAATGGCTTGCTCAATCTTATGGGAAGTATTATTTTTGTTGCACCGAGTATATTTTTAGGTGTGCACAAGCGATTATATTTTATACTCAATAATTTAAATTTTATAAAGAACAAATAACCAATATTGATGAGAAGATTTTTCGTTTTAGCATTGCTTTTATGTATAACATTAATTAATAATTCTTGCTGTAAGAGAACAAATCCAACCGTAACTACGATTGAAGAAATCAAAGTTGAAGATATTCAAACACAACCTCAGCAAAGCTATGCCGGACCGCATGTTTTAATTTACAAAACATCAGGCGATTACTCTAACAATGTTCCGGTTATATTATCTGAAGATAAAACCAAGATCGTTTCATATCCTGACATAAAAGATGTTTATACAAATGGAAAACTTGCTCTACCTGAGCAATTGGCAAATGGATTTTTATTAGATAATAGGGGAATAAATAAAGATGTAGCATTTACAAATTATTCCTATGAAGAGTATAGGAATCTTGAAAAAACTCCATCAGCAGCAGAACTATTGGAAAGAGTAATTGATAAAGACCCACTTGTCGAATTATATGACTGTGGCGTAAAATATAAGTATAAATCTTTAGTGTCAGAATTAAACGAACTTATTAGTAATAACCAATTCGAGAACTTTATTAAACTAAAATAAATTATGAGAGCAAAAATTTCCATTTTTTTTACCCTAATATTAATTTGCAGTTTTAGTTCATTTGCAGCATATGTACCTATAGGACAAGCACGCAGCATAGCTAAGAATGCATTTTATGAAAAGCTAAGTGCCTATAAAGATATATCATATTCTGAGATTGTTTTCTCTCAGGAATTTACAATTAATTATAATAACGAAGTGGTTTATTATGCATTTAACCTGGATGAGGAAAATGGCTATATTGTTGTAGCCGCCGAGGATAGGGTTCATCCTATACTTTCTTATGCATTTGAAGGCAATTACTCTTTAAATGGTTATGCTCCTGCTTTTTACGATTGGATGGAAATGTATTCTAAACAAATTTATCATATAATATCAAATAATTTTCCGGGCACATCCGAAATTGACGAGCAGTGGATTTATTATTCAAATCGAAACACAAATTTAAGCAAATCAACATCTAAGGATGTAGGGCCGCTAGTAACCACAAAATGGGACCAGGATTGTTATTATAATACTGCATGTCCGGCAGCAGCAGCGGGTCCGTGCGGTTATGTATTAACAGGTTGTGTTGCTACTTCGATGGCACAGTTTATTAATTATCATGAATATCCAAAAAAAGGAAGTGGTTCAAATAGTTATAATGCTGGCTCCTATGGTACTTTAAGTGCTGATTTTGGCTCAACAACCTACAATTATAAAAGTATGCCGGATCAATTAACAGCTGAGAATGCGGAGGTTGCTAAGTTGATGTATCATTGTGGTGTTGCTGTTGAAATGAACTATGGTCCTTATGGGTCTGGAGCACAATCATCAATAGCCAGAGATGCCTTGGTAAATTATTTTAATTATTCTCCTTCAACATTTTATGGTGAGAGAAGTTCATATACCGATTTACAGTGGAAAATATTAATTCGTGCCGACTTAATAAATTCTCGTCCACTCATGTATAGAGGACAAGGGAGCGGAGGTCATGCTTTTATCTGCGATGGATTTCAATATCCTGATCATTTCCATTTTAATTGGGGATGGAGTGGCAGTGGCGATGGCTATTTTTTTATAAGTGCCCTAAATCCGAGTTCAGGAAATTTTACTCAAAATCAAGCTGCAATTTGTAATGCACTTCCATCAACTCAGGCGGGTTCAACCGGATGCATAAGCCATGACGAATTATCTAATTCCATTTCTATATATCCAAATCCGGCAAATCATGCTTTACATCTTGAAATTAATAATCTTCAAAACGATATGGAATTAAGCATTAGAGACCTTAGCGGTAGAATTGTAAAAGAAATTAGCATTATTAAAACTCAAGCCATTTTCTCCAGTGAAATTCAAATCGAAAATCTAAATTCAGGATTGTATTTTCTCACCATAAAATCAGAAAATGATATAGTTGTTAAGAAATTTGTTAAGGAATAGAAATAAAAAAATGATGAAAAATAAAATTGTAATTTTATCCGGAATAATAATTCTTTTAGTTGTTGTTATAGCTTCAGCTTGCAAAAAAGAAGAAGAAGAACCCGAAGAGGGAGATATTAAAATCACATGTGTTCCTCTAGCAGGCGAAACTGTTGATGTTAGTAATCTAACTGTTGAACTTCATAAAAAAGCAACTTTTGAACTTTCATATAAAACAGCGAAAGCATCCGGTTCTGCAAGCAGTTCTTCTGTTAGCTTTTCTTCTGTGCCAAATGGAACTTATTACGCATTTGCATGGGAAGATCTTGATAATAGCGGCGATCCTACTATAGGTGATACTTATGGTTTTTGTGAAACTCCAATTAAAGTTGATGGAAAAAGTGTTTCTAAGACAATTATGATGTACGAAGAAAAAAATTAGACCTTTTAGTCTATTTAAATTGTTAAATAAATTGATAGATAGATTTTTTTTCTAATTTTGCAAATTATCTAATTATTAACCCAAAAAAAATATAATGAAAGTAAAATTATTGTTTTCGACAATGTTTGTATTATTAGCATTAGTCGTAATTACATCATGTAAAAAAGATAAAGATGATGATGATGATTCACCAAAATTAAACCCACAAGAACAGGCTTTAAAGGATTATACTGATAATTATTTAGGATCTTCTGTTGTTGATCCTGCCTGGACTGGTTCTATTGCCGGTTGTGTGAGCGGTGACGTAAGTAATGATTCTCATAATAAAGTAGTACAAAGAGTTAATTATTTTAGAAAAATTTGTGGTTTGCCAAGTAATGTTACTCATAATGCATCTCAAAATAAAAAATGTCAGGATGCTGCTTTAATAATGGCTGCTAATCACACCTTGACACATACACCTTCAGCAAGTATGACTTGTTATACTGCAGATGGTTATGATGCAGCTAGTCATGGCAATTTAGGGATAAGTTCAGGATACTCACCTGAAGAATCCAGTCATTCTGCAACTGGTGTAACTAACTACATTGAGGATTCAGGTTCAAATAATCTTCCAGTTGGTCACCGTGCATGGATATTATTTCCCACTCTTAGTGCAATTGGTCATGGCTCTGTTTTTGTTCCAAGTCAAAATAATTTATCCACAAACTGTTTAATGTGGGGTGATAATCTTAATGGTTCTACATCAGGTTTGCCAGAATTTATTGCTTATCCACCTGCTAACTATGTTCCTGCTCCTTTAGTTTTTCCAAGATGGTCTTTTTATGTTGATGGCGGTGATTTTGGTGGTGCAACTGTAACTATGACTGATGAAAATGGAGGAAATATTAGTACAAGCATTATTCATCGTGCATCACCTAATGTTATTCCCGGTTCAAGAATTGTTTGGGAACCTAGTGGAATAAACACTACTTCAAGCTCAGATGTAAAATACACAGTTACAATTGATAATATCTCCGGGGCACCAAAAACATCTTATACTTATGAAGTAATAGTTTTGCCGGTAACCCAAACATCTAAAAGAATTAAAGCATCTGATAATTATTTTAGAGAGGTAAAATAGGTTTAGAAATATATTTTATAGAGCTTCTTCAAATTATGAAGGAGCTTTTTTTTATCCCAGAAATGGTGACATTAATAAGTCAATATCTTTATGTGGGAGACGATAATAATCGCTTATGTATTTATTTGTAAGGGTTCCATTGAACATATAAACTCCTTTTCGAACGCAAGGGTCGGCCTTTAACATTGCATTAATTCCACCTTCATCCCCGGTTTTCAGCATTATCGGACCGAAATAATTACTCAGTGCATAAGTTGCAGTATGCGGAACTCTTGAAGCAATATTTGGAACGCAATAATGAGTTACTCCAAATTTTTGAAAAACGGGATTTTTATGGTCAGTAACTTCAGATGTTTCGAAACAACCTCCCTGGTCAATGCTTAAATCAACAATAACAGAACCTTCTTTCATTCCTTTTACCATAGCTTCTGTAACAACTAAAGGACTGCTACCATTTAAAGCATGAATAGCACCAATAACAACATCAGCACTGTAAATTGCATAAGCAAGTTTGTCGGGTTGAATAGCACTGGTGTAAATTCTAGTATTAAGATTGTTCTGAATGCTTTTAAGTTTATAAATTGCATTGTCAAAAACCTTTACGGAAGCTCCTAATCCCAAAGCTGCACGGGTAGCAAATTCACCAACATTTCCTGCTCCAATAATAACAACTTCCGATGGGGCAATTCCTGAAAATCCACCAAGCATTTTCCCTTTTCCATAAGTAGGATGGCTTAAATATTCGGCAGCGATAAGAACAGCTGTAGTCCCCGCAATTTCGCTTAACGACCGCATTATGGGATAGGAATTGGTTTTATCTTTTATATGTTCGAAAGATATTGCTGTGATTTTTTTCTTACTAAGAGCTTTAAAGTAATCTATGTTTTGTGCAGTTAAATGCAATGCCGAAAAAATTGTTTGACGTGGTTTTGCCAGATTAATTTCATCAATTGAAGGTGGAGCAACTTTTAAAATTATATCGCATTTAAAAACTTCATCCACAGTATAAACTATTTGTGCTCCGGCTTCTGAGTATTCTTTATTATCAAAATGAGCAGCTTTTCCGGCATCGGACTCAATGAAAATTTCATGACCATTTTCAACTAAGAGTGCAACCATTTGGGGAGCAAGACCTACTCTGTGTTCCTGGTAAGATGTTTCTTTTGGAACCCCAATTGTTAAACTACTTTTCTTTTTAGTTACTTCAAGCATTTCTTCCTGAGGCAACAACTGTTCAGAGTTTGATAAGTCCATAATTTTGGTTTTTTCAGTTCCGTTTATTAATTACATTTGGTATTCAATAACAAATTTACTAATTATTGTCAAAAAGATTGTCATTTGCTTCGCGTCATTAACCCTTCGGGTGTCATTTGCCTTCGGCGTCATTTGTCCTTCGGACGTCATTTGCTTCGCATCATTAGTCCTTCGGACGTTATTTACTTCGTGTCATTAATAGTCATTTGCTTTGCGTCATTATTTGTAATTTTAGCAATTGAATGACTATTGAATGACCACTGAATGACTATTGAATGACAACTTAATGACAACTTAATGACAATTTTCAATAAATCAGAAACTTATAATTCTTTCAATCTTGTTTTCAGCTTCTTCAATGCAAACATATACGATGTTTTCGGGTAAAAGTTTTTCAATTTTTTCGGGCCATTCAAGAAAGCAATAATTACCGCTAAAAAAGTAATCTTCATAACCAATATCATAAACTTCTTCAATGCTTTTTATTCTGTAAAAATCAAAATGATAAATTGATTCTTCGTCAACTGTTAGGTATTCATTAACAATTGAATAGCTAGGGCTTGTCATGTTTTCAATCACCCCGAGAAATTTGCAAATTGATTTAATAAAAGTAGTTTTACCAGCTCCAAGCTCTCCCTGAAATGCAAAGATTTTTTTGTCAGAAAAAGAATTTATAAGTTGCTCGGCTATTGCTTCCAATTCATTCTCGGATTTACAGATTATTTTATGTGTGAAATCGTGCATTTGATTTATTTCGGTTTGTATGTGCTTTAGTAATAAGTTTAAATTTAAATATTTATGATTTTATAAGAAATTGGGTTGTTCTTGAATTTCGAATTTCAAATTTCAAATTTCATAATAATGCTTCATTGCGTTAAAATTTATTTAACATAGCTGTACTGTTTTTTGCAGATGATTTATTTACTTCGCCTTCATATAAATGCATGGAATCATAACTTCCTCCATTGAGATTCCACCATGCTGAAATGTGTTTTTATAAAAATTTGCATAGTAAGCATAATTATTCGGGTAAACGAAATAGTCATTCTCTTTGCAAAATATATAGGAAGTGCTTATATTGGTTTTCGGAAGAAAAATATCAGCCGGATTTCTTACTTCAAAAACTTCCTTTTGTTTGTATTGAAGGCTTCTGCCAAATTTATATCTAAGATTAGTGTTAGTGTTTTTGTCGCCTAAAACTTTCACAGCATTTGTAGTTCTAACCGAACCATGGTCTGTTGTTACGATAAGGTCGGCATTTTTTTCTGCAATATATTTTATTATTTCAAACAAAGGTGAATGATTAAACCATGAATTAGTTAAGGAGCGATATGCAGGTTCATCGTCAGCAAGTTCTCTTATGATTTCCATTTCTGTTCGGGCATGTGAAAGCATATCCACAAAATTGTAAACTATCACATTCAAGTCATTATCTAATAAGTTTGGCAATGAATCAATCAGCTTTTTACCTGCACTTAAATTTAAGATTTTATGGTATGAGTGTTTAATATTTTTTCCATATCTTTTTAATAATTCTACTAAAAGCTCTTCTTCAAACTGATTTTTTGTTCCTTCTTCATCCTCATTGGTCCAATATTTTGGATATTTTCTTTCAATTTCAGATGGAAGCATACCTGAAAAGATTGCATTTCTTGAGTATTGTGTCGTTGATGGAAGAATACTGAAAAATATATCATCTTCTTCTATTCTAAAATAATTTTCAAAAACATTCTGAAGTGATTTCCATTGGTCGTACCTGAAATTGTCGATGATTATAACAAATAGAGGTTTATTAGGATTAAGTTTTTGAAATATTTTTTCTTTAAATAATGTGTGTGAAAGTACAGGTTTATCGTTTGAATTTCCCTTTAGCCAGTCGATATAATTTCTTTCTACAAACTTCGAAAACAAATTATTTGCATCGCTTTTTTGCATTTTAAGAACTTCGATAATTCCTGAGTCATCTGACTTTTCAAGTTGCAACTCCCAGCGAATTAGTTTTTTGTAAATCTCTTTCCATTCATTATAGTCAAGATTATTATTAATCTCCATGCCAATCTGCCCAAAAACCTGCTGATATGAATGAGTCGTTTTTTCGCTTATAAGTTTTTTATTGTCAAGATTCTTCTTTATCGCAAGAAGTATCTGATTCGGATTAACCGGTTTAATCAAGTAATCTGAAATATTTGAACCTATTGCTTCTTCCATAATGGATTCTTCTTCGCTTTTTGTAATCATTATTACAGGAAGATTTGGATGCAGAATTTTTATTTGTGAAAGAGTTTCAAGTCCTGATAAACCGGGCATATTTTCATCCAGAAATATTATATCAAAGAGTTCGCTTTTAATCAAATCCAATGCTTCGTCACCGTTATTAGTAGTTACCACATGATAATCCTTTGCCTCGAGAAAAAGAATATGCGGTTTTAAAAGGTCAATTTCGTCATCAGCCCATAATATTTTTATTTTGTCCATAATCTGTTTTTAATTGACATTTAGTTTAAGAAATTGATTTAAATGAATAATTTTGTATGTGAATTTGATAATCTTACAAAGTTAGTAATAAGTGAAAACATCATCACCTTATATAAGAAAAATATTAAACGACCCCGTCTATGGTTTTATTTCGATTCCTGACGAATTACTTTTTAAACTCATAGAACATCCATATTTTCAGCGTTTAAGAAGAATCAAACAATTAGGCTTAACTCATTTGGTTTATCCCGGAGCTTTGCATACCCGTTTTCATCATGCGATTGGGGCAATGTACCTAACAAATCAGGCAATTTTGGTTTTAAAATCAAAAGGACAAGAAATCACTGAAGAAGAATCTCAGGCAACCTTAGCTGCAATTTTACTTCACGATATTGGACACGGACCATTTTCGCATGCACTGGAATCTTCTCTTGTTTGCTGTATGCCGCATGAAAAACTTTCGGAATTATTTATGCGAAAACTAAATGAAGAGTTTAATGGAAAACTAAGTTTGGCAATAAAAATATTTCGAAATGAATATCCTAAGAAGTTTCTTCATCAATTGATTTCGAGCCAGCTTGATATGGACAGGCTTGATTTTCTTAAACGGGATTCATTCTTCACTGGTGTTTCGGAAGGGGTTATTGGCACAGAACGAATTATTCAAATGCTCAATGTGGTTGATGATGAAATTGTAGTCGAAGCAAAAGGAATTTATTCGATTGAGAAATTTATTGTTGCAAGAAGATTGATGTATTGGCAGGTTTATCTGCACAAAACTGTTATTTCAGCCGAATATATGATGGTGAAAGTTTTACAACGGGCAAAGTGTTTGGTGGGAAATGGAAAAGAACTTTTTGCCACACCGGCACTGAAATTTTTCCTAAGTCATAATATTTCAAAAGACAACTTTGATAATGAAGTTTTAGACAAATTTGCCAAATTAGACGATTTTGATATTTTAACTTCGATTAAAGTTTGGTCAGATTCTGATGATAAAATTTTGTCGTTTTTATGCAAAAGTATCATTAACAGAAAGCTTTATAAAATCCAAATTCAAAATGCTCCTTTTGAAGAAGACTATATTGCACAAATCAAAGTAAAAGCAAAGAAAATATATGAAGTTGACGAAGTAGATGTTGATTATTTTGTGATTTCATCCAACACACAAAATAATGCATACAATTTGAAAAGTGATAAGATTAATATTTTATATAAAAATGGAGATATTATGGATATAGCAAATGCTTCCGACCAATTGAATTTAACTGCTCTTGCAACAACTGTGTCAAAGTACTTTGTTTGTTATCCTGAAGATTGCAGGTTGTAAATGCTTAAATGATGTAATGATGTAATGATGTAATGATATAATGATGAAATGCTGTAATGCGATAATGCGATAATGATTGAATGATGTAATGATGCAATGATGTAATGATATAATGTCAATAATCAATAATCAATAATAGAATAAATGGAAATTTCAGTAAAACAAATTGCCGAAGTATTAAACGGAAAAGTTGTTGGAGACGAAAACATAATGATTAGCAAATTTGCTAAAATTGAAGAAGGTGAAGCTGGTGCAATTGCTTTTCTTTCAAACCCAAAATATAATAAGTTCATTTACGAGACAAAAGCATCAGCCGTGATTGTAAATGCTGACTTTGAGCCGGAAGCAACTGTTCTAACAAGCATGATTAAAGTTGAAGATTCCTATGTTGCTTTTGCGAAATTGCTTGAATTTTATGAAAGTGTAAGATTCAATTATTCTGGAATTTCAGAGCAATCATTCATTTCAAAGGAGGCAAAGCTTGGCGATGATGTTTATGTTGGTGAGTTCACTTATATTGCCAAAAATGCTAAAATCGGCAAAAATGTAAAAATTCACCCACAGGTTTATATAGGCGAAAACGCCACGATTGGCGACAATTGTATTATTTATCCCGGAGTTAAAATCTATTTCGATTCAGTGATTGGTAAAAATTGCATTTTTCACTCTGGTGTTGTGATTGGAAGCGATGGTTTTGGATTTGCACCTGAAGGTAAAGAATATGTGAAGATTCCTCAAATAGGAAATGTAATTATTGAAGACAATGTTGAAATCGGCTCAAATTGTGCAATTGACAGGGCAACCATGGGTTCAACTATTATAAGAAAAGGAGTGAAACTTGATAATTTAATTCAAATTGGACATAATGCTGAAATAGGCAAAAACACAGTTTTAGTATCTCAGTCAGGTATTTCCGGTTCAACAAAAATTGGTGAAAATTGTATGATTGGTGGTCAGGTTGGTGTTGCAGGACATTTAATTGTAGCGGATGGCGTTAAAATAGCTGCTCAATCAGGAATTGGCTCTCATGTTAAAAAAGAAGGTGTTACAATTATGGGTTCTCCTGCTTTTGATATTGCAGAACACAAAAGGTCATTATTCCATTTTAAAAACTTTACTTATTATGTTGAGAAAATTAGAAATCTTGAAAATGAGTTGAAGGAGATTAAGGAGATGATTGGTAAAGATTGCTAATCCCGATTACTATCGGGAGTTAAATAGTTAATCCTAACTTCAAATCTTTTATAAACTTATATGTCCTTTTATGCCTTTTATGGTTAATTTTTTTGAAGCGGATTCTCGCAGATTGTTTATGATTTAAATGTTTAAATGTTAATTACAATCCTATAATTGTTCATACACATATTTGAGAGTGAAAGAATCATTAGTAGTGTTGAATCGTTGCTTTCTATTTTCCCTAAGAAGTTTATGGAGTGCCCTGTCAGTATAGGTTGGATGGATTCCGATAGGATTCATAAAACTTGGTTCCATTGTAACATCATTATGTCCCACACGTCTTCCGTACATTTCTTTATTGAATCCATTCGCTCCAAGAGAAAGATCTATTTGTCCTCCAAAAATTAATACTTGAAGACCGTATTGTGGTACGATTGATGTAGCTTTATTATATGTGTAATCAGGTCCGTTTCTAATATTATAACCAATTTGTCCTGAAAAATAATTAGTATCTTTGTTGTATGTACTTGAAACTGTGTGTAAAAATGATGTGCTTAAATCAAAAGCTGTTGAAACTATTTGCCAAGGTGATGCTTCTTGTCCATAGAATAAACTATCTCCTTGTGCTAAGAGTTGATAGAAACCATTTGTCTGTGCTGTCGTCCATGTTGGATCCAGATGAAGCAGTATTGGTCGTCCCATTGCTTCTTCAATATCGTCAATAAATCTATTGTAAAAAGGAGGTCCTTGTATCCGTGCTTTAATCTGTTGCGCAGTCACTTGAATACTGTCTGGCGTTATGGTATCGTTTACAGTATGGGGTACAGGAATATATTTTCTTGGTAACATAAGGTCGAATCCTGTGAGTGTTGTGTCTGAAGCGGTTATGACGAGAGGGAAGGTGATAGCGTCTTTTCTTGCGAAGTGTGTTGACAATCCTCCGTATTCTAAAACTATTGGTGTGTTCGTTGGTAAGTCTTCGACTGCGAAGTCTCCGTTGGCATTGGTGAATGCTGAATCGATAATGTTTCCCGTTTGTGTGTTTCGGAATCGTACTTTTACATTATTGAGTGAGTTTGATGTGAAGTATTCTTCTACTGTTCCGCTAACGTCTTTCGTTTGGGGAAGAGGTGGAATTGGTTTGACACTAATAATTCCTAGATTGTTAAATCCTTCAACTAATGTGACTGTGGTATCGTAGGGTATGAATGTGATGCTTTGACTTGTCGGTTCAATATGGATGTTATATGTTGCCGATACCGTTCCTTTAGGAGAAGTTGTTTTTGATGTTGTTGATGGTGAAGAAAATGCCAGTCGTGATGTGGTGGATGGTTGAGGCGGTGTTTGTGGTTGTTCTAATGTTGCCGCTTCGTTGTGGAATAATTTAACAACTCCTTCTTCTTTATTTTCTCCTATAAGTTGTGCCACATATACTCCTGTGCTCACCCTTGCTCCCGATTGATTGGTCCCGTCCCAATAGAATGAATTTCCATCTACATCGATGGTTGTAACTCGTTGTCCTGCTATGTTGTAAATAATAACGTCATCAATCTTACGACTTCCGCTGATGGAAATACCTCGTCCTCCGTTGTTGGCAATGACCGTTTCAATGGTTTGGTGTTCTTCCATTCCTGTCGTATCTGGTATGGTATCTGGTATGCTGTCCACCGTTGGAATGGGGAGACTGTCTAGACTAAATGTTGGTCCTGTTGTTGTAATAAATTTATGTGAAGGATGGAAAGAAGGTGTGAAGGTTACTTTTGCTCCATCGACTGCTGTTAGAGGAGTAATTCTATAGACGTCCCCTGATGCTTCAGCATAAACAGTATCGTGTACAGCAATACTATCTTTTTGGGCTTGTGCAAAAGTTGTCAATGCTGAAAGTATTAAAATACTTGCTGCTACAGCAGTTTTTTTCAATACTTTCCATAGATTTTTTGTTTTAGGAGCTTTGTAATTTTCAATTTGTTTTGAGTTTTCAAACTCATGCGTATAAGTATAGTTTTCGAGATGTGCTAATAAATGAATTTGTTTGTTTGGGCTTAGGTTTTCACTAATGAGTTTAACAGTCAAATTTTGTTTTAGTTCTTGTTTAACAGCATTTAAAATTTGTTCAGATTTTCCTGATTTAAAAAGATAATCGAGTAGGATAATAGCTTTAAGTTTTTCATCGTATGATGCTTTTATGAAAGGCAAAATATTTGCAAATTCATTAAGCATACCAAATCGTTTGTAAGTAAGATAGTGCAAATCATACTGGTGGATTTGCCTGTTATTAATTCTGCCGCCGCTTCGAAGATTATTTTTTCCTCCTGATTTATTAAATCCTGTTCCGTGAGAAATACGGCGTGTTACTGATTTTGAACGAAGATTATAGCCCATTTTATTTTAGGTGGGTTCTAAAAATTCATTTTTTCTCTTTAGATTTAAAAAAATCACAGAACCCATTAAACGATTTTCTTAAATCATATCAAAATTACAATATTAATTTTAATTATCACATATAAAAAGTATCTTTTTTT
>JAIPBB010000109.1 GCA_021739805.1 Saprospiraceae bacterium
TTCTACCATCGAACATAGGAAAATAGTTTGTGCAATAGCCTCGCAATTCATTTTTATTTTTTAGAAGCTCAGATTCTGTTTTCACAAATGTTACAACATCAAGATGATGTGATTGATTTAACACTTTTATTAAGTTGAAAGTATGCTTTTGACTCATCATTTTAATTGGAAATAATGAGGATGGATAAACTAATAATATTTTTTTACCAATTGACACCATGATATCCAGGTATATTTTCTAATTCAGGAACTCTGATTAAATCTAAAATAGATTTATTTTGACTTAATTTTATTTCTTCGAACTCAACATTTTTATTACCAATTACCAATATCTCAGAACTTTGAATTACGGTTAATAAACTATCAGATAACAATTTCTGTATATGAGGTAATTTAGAATTCAAATATTCTTTATTTTTACCAGATATTAACGATAAATTAATATTATTATCATATACTAATACATTGTATCCCTTTCCAAGACAGTACTCTACTATATCTAATAAAGGACTATTTCTTAAATCATCTGTTCCGGTTTTGAATGAAATACCTAAAAATCCGATAGTCCTTTTTTTGAATTGCTCAACAATTTTGATTGCACGACTAACTTGAAAGCCATTGCTGACAGAAACAGAATCAATAACAGGCGTCCGAAGGTAATTTCTTCGGGAGAGTTCGCAAAGTGCCGACAAATCTTTAGGAAGACATGACCCACCATATGCAAATCCGGGCCGAAGATAAGCGCTTGAGATATTCAATTTTTCATCTTTACAAAAAATATCCATTAGCTCATGCGAGTCAATTTTCAAGGAATTACAAATATTTCCTATTTCATTGGCGAATGATATCTTTAACGCATGAAATGTATTATTAACATATTTCAAAATTTCTGCGACTTCTAATTTTGAGACAATAATTTCAGCATTTAAATGTGAATAAATTTGCTTTAACGCTGCCAAGGCAAGTTCAGATTCAGACGCTATTAATGTATATGGAGGATTGAAAAAGTCTTTTACTGCAGATCCTTCCCGTAAAAATTCTGGGTTGGATACTACTCCAAAATCAACGCCACTTTTTTTAGAAGAAATCTGCTCAATTAACGAACACATTTCTCTGTTAGTTCCCGGAGGGACAGTACTTCGAATTACTACAGTATGAAACTTCTGACTTAATTTTATTGATTGAGCAATCTGAGATATTACATTTCTCAAATAAGATAAATCCAATGCACCGTTATTTTCATTTGGAGTCGGAACACAAATAAAAGAAACATCGGAACGCGAAAACGCCAATTCCGTATTCACCGTTGCCTCAATTTTATTCCTATTTTTTTCTATTAATTCTTCAACTTGCTCCTCAACGACTGTAGATTTACCACTATTGATCAAATTGACCTTTTCCTCAACTATATCAACTCCAATTACGTTAAATCCCATATCAGCTAAACAAGCAAGACTAATACACCCTACATATCCTAACCCAAAAATTGAAATGACCATATTACCTCATCAACTTATAAATTATTATCATTAAATAAAATGGCGAACTGAGAATAGTTTATTTTTAAATCCCCAACGAACTCCAGACAGAAAACCCTTCCAAATAAAATATGATTTTTTTATTTCGCCAGATTTAATTAATATTTTTATCGACGTAAGAATTACATCTTTTCGGAAATGCAACCAGAAATATTTTTTAAAATATTTAGGTTCACGGTGCTTTAAAATAACTATCATCGGATTACGCACGTTGTAATAATACTTAATTGCAGATTGTTGACCGATTGTAAAACTGTCCTTATGCCAAAGTCTAGCATTAGGAGTATAATAGATTCTAAAACCTATTTTTTTTGCTCGTGCTTGCCAATCATAATCTTCCGATTGCAAGAAAAAAGTAGTATCATAGCCACCGGTTTTTTCATATAATTCTTTTTTAACTAACCAATATATATCATCACACCAATCTCTCGTCTCAATAGTTTCATACTGGCCATTATCAAATTCGCGATTGCCTATATGCCCACCGTTCCACCGGATTGGATCGCTTTTTTTACCAACTGTTTGTAAAATTTTGGGATTATCGTAATAGTAAACCTTCCCAATCACAAAACCACAATCGGAAAAGGATGTTGCAGTTTCAACTAAAGAGCTAATGACATTTATATCTGCTCTAACGTCATTATTTGTTATCAATACGTATTCTGCTGATCTTTCGCTAAACGCATAGTTCATGCCAAAGTTAAGGCCTCCAGAATATCCCAGATTGATCTCAGTCCTTAAAACTTCAATTTCCGGAAAATTTTGTCCCATCCAGCTATAAGTATCATCTATTGAACCATTGTCAAGAACGATGATTTCAAAATTCGGATAGTTATTGCTTTGGTAGGATGAAACGGCTTCATCCAGTAATTCTTTACCGTTATAAGAAAGAATAATCACGATGACTTTTGGAGTATTATGCATATTACAAATTAAGGTCAAATCAGGTTAGTTTGGTCTTTTCTATTACTAATTTTAGCGAATTTAAGTTGATTTCTTGTCACTTTAGTAGGAAAACAATTTTTCTACAGGCTGTATAAATTAACAATGTGTAGGACGATATTAGGAACTCAATTGAGGTGAAGACTACTACCCAAAGAAGTGAAATCCGATTACTCAATAATTTCAATTAAAATATTCATCATAAATATTTTTGATAAACTTTGCAGGAACTCCTCCAACCATTGAATATGGTTTAATGTCCTTAGTGACTACAGAATTTGGTGTTACAATTGAATGGTGACCAATAGTTATTCCAGGATAAATTGTGCAGTTTCCACCTATGTATACATTATCTTGAATAGAAATTTGTGCAGTTGGTCTATATTTGGGGTCTTTATTTCTGAGACTCAAACCGGTAATTGCTTGACCAACAGAACTATGAGTCCAAATACCAGTAGAAGGACCAGCAATATGAACGTAATTTCCAATAGAGATTTTACTGCTCCAATCTAAAATATTATAGACCCCTATATAACTTTCCCTTCCTATTTCAATCTTCCCTTCGCCGTATCCAGTGCATATAACACCCGTTTCAATATGACTATTGTCCCCAATACTGATGTTATTAATTTTTGCATAACTTCCTATTATTATGTTATTAGCTAAGATTACTTTTGGACCAAGAGTTGCATAATCCCGAACTTGACAATTAGTCCCAATTTTAATATCTGGAGATAAATATACGTGTCTACCTATCTGATTTTTCACTCGGTATTTATATTTAAGAATCGATTGTGATACTTTTGTTTTAAAAATATATTTATAAAAACCTAAAACCATTTCATCGCTTTATTATAGACTTTATATAAAAAACTTTTGTTTAAGATTAAAGGCACATCTACTTCAGATTTAGTGAAACCATTTTTGAATTTATAAATATGTGGTAGTTCATCTTTTTCAATATAGCATAGATCATAATATCGGCAACCTTTGGATTTCATAAGTTTAATTGCTTCAAATTGTAATAGTTCGCCTTGTCCTAAATTTGGAACTCCATTTGCATTATTGCCTAGCCAATAAATTGAGTAAAATTTATCGTAAGATATAACAATATTTGCTAAAGTTTGCCCCTCAAGTTCTGCCGTTAGAATATCAAAACCAATATTTTGAGCTTTTACAAATAACTCTTTGAAAAATTCTTTAGGAAGAATAGAAAGTTGAGATCTGATAGTTGCTTCTTCGTAGATCCGATAAAAATTGTTAAAATCTTGATTTATTTGAATATCTATTTGTTTATTTTCTGCCTTTCTAATCATATTTCTACGTTTAGAGTGAATATCTTCTTTCCAAATTGACTGAATCTCTTTATTGAGATCAACAATCAGCGTTTTTTTCTGAATATAAGAGAAATTACCATAATCACTACCAAATTCTGCTATTGACGGAAGGCTGAAAGTTTTATAACTCGAGAAAAAGTCAAGAGGGAAAAAATTTTTTGAAAGTTTAACTTTTCTCTTAAAAATCCAACCACCAAAAGGAATAAAATGAAACTGTCCAGAATAAGAATTTTTAAGAAATCCATTCTGCAATAAATGAATTGGACATACTCCTATAATTTCAGCATTTTCAATCGCAACTAAATAATAGAACTCAGTATTAAAATAACTACTAATAACAAGGTTCCAATCAGGCCAATGTGTCGGAGAAGAAAAATTGTTATGCAGAAAATCTGTTATTTTTGAAAAATCACGCTCTTTTTCAATCTTCATTAGGCTATTCAAAAATTCTTTTTTTCGAATTTACTAAGATGTTCTAGGACATATTGTATTTCCTCGTCTGTTAAGTCGACATGGGATGGAAGTGTAATAAATTCTTTCCAAATTTTTTTAGAAATATCACAACCATTATCATATTTTTTAAAGTAAGGGTGCAAAGGTATCGGATAAAAATGAACACCATTAGCGATTCCCTTACTATTTAGATAAACTATAAGTTCGTCACGCATTTGCGTCCGAATCCCAAAAAACCAATAGGCCTCATTCGAGTCGAGACTGTAAGGAAATATTGGTTTGATATGATTCAGATTCTTAATGCCGACTAAATACTTCTCAATAATTTTCCTTCTGGCCTCATTCATGGAATCTAATTTTTTTAGCTGTGCTAGACCTATTGCAGCAGCTATATCATTCATATTATATTTGTAGCCCAAAACTGAAATTTCATAATGCCAATGCATAGGGTCGGAATTTCTATCATCATTGTTAGACATATTTCTTCGCCAAGTGTCTTTATCTATTCCGATCCATCGGTGAGCTCGCAAAGGGCTGATAAGTTCGGAATCATCTGAAGAAATCATTCCACCATCGCCAGTTGTCATACACTTTTTTTCTTCAAAACTAAAACAACCAATGTCACCCCAAGTGCCCAATTTCTTCCCATTGTAATCACCTCCGGCACAATGAGCACAATCCTCAATTACCTTTAGATTATTAATTCTTGCAAATTCAATTATTTTCTCCATACTAGCCGGGTAACCGCCATTGTGGACAGGAATGATAGCTACGCAATCTTTAGTATATTTTTTTTCAAGATCAGAAATTGAAATTGACGCAGTGTCTTCATTTACATCAACAAAAATTGGTTCTAAGTCATTGTAAATTACAGCTGAAGCAGTTGAAACAAAAGTAATTGCCGGCACAAGCACTTTTTTCCCTTTAGGGAAATTGAATGCCGTTAACGCCAAATGAAGAGCAGCCGTGGCGGAATTCACACCTACTGATTCATTTACATTGATATATCTAGACCATTCAGTTTCAAACTTAGAAACTGTTGGGCCTAATCCTAACCATTGTCTATCAAAAACATGTTGTAGTTCTCCAAGCTCTTCTTTTCCAACACTAGGTTTGAATAATCTGATATTCATTGAATATTTTCCTTGTATATAAAAGGTGTATTAAATTTATTGAGCTCTTGTAGAAATCTATCTTTTTCCGAAATGATTGGTTCATCAATCTCCCAATCAAATCCAATTGAATTCCAACGGATGCCAGAATCATGTGTCTTGGAATGAATGGTCGACTGTTGATAAAGCACAATAGAGTTATTTTGTAAAGATCTAAACCCATGCGCACATCCAGGTGGAATAAATAAAGAATTTACATTCTCGGAAAGATTCAAAGATTCTATTCTCAAATATGTAGGAGAATTTTTCCTCAAATCAATAATTACATCCAAGATTCTACCCTGAACAACGGATATTATTTTTGAATGTTGAAAAGGAGGCAACTGGAAATGCATACCGCGAATCACGTTTTTTGCGGAAACTGAATAGTAAGTCTCAGCTAATGAGAAGTTGATTTTCATTTTAGAAAAGATTTCTTTATTATAATTTTTTACAAAATTACCACGATTGTCATCATAACAAAAATTTTCGATCAGAAATAAATCAGTAATCGAAAGCTGAGAGATATTCAAGCTATTCCCATTCGTCAATTAAAATTTTATTTTCTGGAACACCTGACTCGGTTAAATAATTTTTGAATTTTTTGATCATAAGAGGAGGACCAGAAATAAAATAGGTTTGTGGTCCGTTTTCCTTCAAAATACTATCGATATCTAAAATACCATTTATTGATTCATAAAAATAATTAATCTCTAAAGAATCATTTATATTTTTTGCTCTTTCAAAATTGTTTTCGAATAAATTGTATTCTTTTCCTCGAAAACCTATATATAATCTGGGATTATGATATTCCACAAATTCAGAACTGTTAAAAAGGGAAAGAAAAGGTGAAACCCCGGTGCCTCCCGCAATAAAAACACAATTATCAAGAGAATGACCTCTTTGAAAAAGATCACCGTAAGGTAATTTCAACCATATTTCATCCCCGATGGAGAGAGTATTACTCATTCTTTGAGTGAATGCTCCTTTAACAGAGTAAGTAATTTTCAAAAGTTCATCGGAAGGACTGGATTGAAAACTAAAACATCTAGATTCGGGCCAAGGGAATGAAGGATCATACTGTTCCAAAGAGAGATGAAGAAACTGACCAGGTTTATATTTAATTTTCTTCCTTGTTGAAAGAGTTATAGTGTATATATCTTTTATTTTATTTTCTATATCTTCTACTTTTGAAATAGTTTTTTTAATTAAACTCATTCAAATTTTTCCAAAAATTCATTAATTTTTTCATCGATATAAACTAGTTTTTCACTAGTATTACCAGGAAATGTGCCGAGAAAGAACGTATTATTCATAATATAGTCAGTGTTAGTTAAATCTGATGCTATTCGATAATTCTGATCTTCAAGCAGCGGTTGTTTGGTCATATTTCCGGCAAATAAATTCCGAGTTTCGATCAAATTGGAATCAAGAAACCGTACTAACTCATCTTTTTTGAATGGAGCATCATGCTTCACGGTTATTATATAACTGAACCATGAAGGATCTGAATATTCTGTTGCTTCAGGAAGTATAAAATACTTTTTATACTTTGCAAATATCTCATTATACTTCGAAAAGTTCAGTTTTCTATCATGAGTAAAACTTGACAATTTATCCATTTGGGCAGCACCTATTGCAGCTTGCATATCGGTCATTTTTAAATTATAACCAATCTCTGAATAAACATACTTATGATCATAACCGTAAGGTAAATCACAAAATTTCTGTGAAAATCTTTTACCGCAAGTATTATTCTCACCTGAAGCACAATAACAATCCCTTCCCCAGTCTCTAAATGACTTGATAATTTTCGACAATAAATCATCATTCGTACAAACGGCACCACCTTCTCCTGTGGTTATATGGTGTGCCGGGTAAAAAGAGATAGTTGAGATATCACCAAAAGTGCCAGTATATTTATTTTTATATTTGCTTCCGAAAGCGTCACAATTATCTTCGATAACCCAGAGTTTGTTGTCCTTTGCAATTCTCATAACCTTTTCCAGATTAAAGGGATTACCAAGAGTATGGGCAATAAATATACATTTAGTTTTTTCATTAATTGCATGTTTTAATTTCTCAGTATCGATATTGTAAGTGGGAATGTCAACATCAACAAAAACTGGCACAAGGTTATTCTGGATTATCGGTGTCACAGTTGCAGGAAAACCTGCTGCGACTGAAATAACTTCATCACCTTGTTGAAGCCTTCGTTCACCTAACCGTTTTGATGTTAATGCAGAAAGCGCCACTAAATTAGCCGAGGAACCCGAATTCACCAAAAAAATATATTCTAAATCCAAAAACTCCGAAATTTTTTCAGTAAACTCTTCTGTAAAACGACCCTCGGTCAACCAAAAGTCTAAAGATGAATCAACTAGATTGATTAATTCCTTTTCATCAAATACTCTTCCAGCATAGTTAACATGACTAACTCCCTTTTCAAATTTGACGTTTCTGAACTTTTCAAAATAGTACTTTTTTGTTAGCTCAAGAATTTCATTTCGTATAGCAGTTGTGTTCTCTTTATTCATGATTCGACTTCCATTTACTTTCATATTCTGATATTTGATTATTTACAATATTTATTACTGATTCAGTTTTATAATTCTTGTACCAGTCAGCAGTAAGCGCCAAAGTTTTATCAAATGTAAAGATAGGCTCCCATTTAAGTATATTCCTCGATTTGGTTATATCTAAGAACAAATAATTTGATTCCTTGGGATAATTTGCGATTTGGCGAATTTCAAAACTACCTTTACCATATTCTACAAGAAACTTTTCAACCAATTCTTCAACTGATTTATTATTTTCGTAGTTTGGACCAAAATTCCACGCACCTACAAAATCAGACTTACCATTTAATAACTTTTGGCCCAACATCAAATATCCAGCAAGAGGTTCGAGCACATGTTGCCAAGGTCTGGTTGCACGTGGATTTCGGATACTAATGACTTCATCTTTTTCTATTGATTTTATACAGTCTGGAATAATACGATTTTCTGACCAATCTCCCCCCCCAATTACATTACCAGCTCTGGCTGAAGCAACGTATTTATTACTAGCGGTAGTAAAAAACGAAGAGATATAAGACTCCGTAATAATCTCACATGCAGCTTTACTTGCGCTATAAGGGTCCTTGCCTCCGATAATGTCATTCTCTCGATATCCCCAAATCCATTCATTATTTTGATAAACTTTATCTGTAGTTATTATTATTAAGACTTGTGCTATTTTACTATTTCTAAAAGCTTCAAGAATATTTGCCGTACCCAAGGTATTTGTTTCGATGGTTTCCAAAGGATTCTTATAACTCCCGAGCACTAAAGGTTGCGCTGCTAAATGAAAAATGATTTCTGGTTGTTCTATTTCAATAACTTCATTCACTTTTTGGGAATCTCGGATATCTCCAATATGGTGATTAATTCTTTTTTCCAATGAACTTAATACAAAATTATCATCTGAAGTATAAGGTTCCAGGGATAATCCTGAGATATTTGCTCCTAATCTTTCTAGCCATATTGTCAGCCATGATCCTTTAAATCCAGTATGTCCAGTAACTAAGATATTTCTATTTTTATAATCAAGAAACATGTTTCTACCAAACCTTCCATATTGGATCATTTCTCCAAATATCATTCAAGAGCTTATACTCACGAAAAGTATCCATACTTTGCCAAAAGCTTTTGTGTTTATATACTGTTAGTTGGTTGGTATCAGTAATTATTTGCATAGCTTGCCCCTCAAGGTCAGCAGTAGGATCATTGGGCAGTAAATCTAAAAATTCTCGTTTAAAGACGAAAAATCCACCATTTATTGGAGATTGATTTAAAACGTCCTTCTTTTTTTGCTTAAACTTGCTAACGAAATTTTCATTTAATTCTAAATCACCAAATCTAGAAGGAGGATAAACGCCTGTGACAGTGCCAATTGTGTTCAGTTTTTTATGAAAGTTAACAAGTTCCTTGATATTGATATCAGCAACTGCATCGCCATATGTAAGCATAAAATTATTCTCACACACGTATTTTCCTGCAAGTTTAACTCTGTATCCAGTCATTGATTCATCACCAGTTTCCACCAGAGTTACTTTCCAGTCACGCTCATCATGCTTGTTATGAACAACAATTTTCTCTTCATTGCCAAGGTGTACTGTAAAATCGTTGTTATAGGAGTAATAATTAAGAAAATAATCACGTATAATGTCTCCCTTATATCCCAGAGCTAGTATAAAATCTTTATAACCATATGAAGCATAAATTTTCATTATGTGCCAGAGAATTGGTTTGCCACCAATCTCTACCATGGGTTTGGGTTTGTATTCGGTTTCTTCCCTTAGTCGAGTTCCCATCCCACCGCATAAGATAATTACTTTCATCGAGCCACCTTATTTAAATATATATATATTTTTTTTAAGTATCATTTCCATTCCAACAAAGAGTAATACAATGAAAAATACTTTTTCTTGCATAAAAAAATTAAAAAAATCTAGTGTTGTAAAATAACCGAATAGCATTCCAACAAAAGCTCCATAGAAAGGCAGCAAGCTCTTAAACTCACTTTTAGAATCAGTAAAAGAGTTAAGGAGCGCTTTAATCTTAAAAATCATCAGTATTAGTACTAAGATAAAAAGTATTAAACCTACAACTCCAAATGCTAGAAGTGTGTTTGGAACACCCAGGTCATCAGTATAGTAAATCAGTAAATAATTTGAAAATCCTACACCGAAAATGGGACTAATTTTGACACCAGCGAGTAAATATTTAAGTTCGTTATTTATTCGGCTACCAAAAGTACTATAATTTAGAAGTTCGCCACTGATGATAGCATCCACAAAAGAAAATATTCTAGTTATTACAAAGTTAAAATCAAAAGTTCCAAGAAGAGCGAACAAAAATGCTACGATTGATGTAAGAATCGTTAAACTTAAGAGAGCTTTTATTTGCTTAGTATTTTTGAAATAAATAAATACGATTACAAAATATATTACAATCCAGCTCCTTGTTCCAGATAGAATAATGGACAGAACCGAGACTCCAATAAATATAGAAGCAATATTTTTTGTCAATCTAAATTGACGATTACCAAGAAGAGTTAGTCCTATAATTAATTCGAAAAATACAATATATACACCTCTCATAACGGGTCTTATCGCTCCAGTCATAATATCTGTAACTTTTTCGGACCCAACATAAACTGGATTAATAATTTCCGCTATCGTTAATGACCCTGCAAATAAAGAGTAAAACTGATCGAATAAAACTATTATAAAAAATGGAACTAAAACATATCCAATCTTAATAATATCAGTAAAATTCTTAAATAATCCAATCAGGGAAAGCGCAATTAGATAATATGATATAGCCCTTATATTTTTAATATAGACTGTAAATGGAGTCCCAAGAAGAATTGCTGAAAAAGAGCCCAATAGAAAACTAAAAAACACAAATTTATAAAATGGGTCAGATAAGATAGGCCACTGGAGCTTTTTTAAATGAAGGGCTTTAAATAAAATTACAAAAAAATACAAATCGAAAACTGAAAAACTTGTTGAAGGTAAAATATTAAAAATAGGTAGTCTTGCTGTTGATTCAACAGATGAGGTCAAAAACAGATTAGCAGGTTCATTTGAAATAGCAAAAAAAAAGGCAAACCAAAAATAATCTCTTCGTGTCCTCCAGACAAAAATATAAAGAAAGAAAAAGAACGGCCCCCTAATTGGAGTAAAGACATTTACAACTAAAGCAGAGATAATAAGTAGCATTGTCATCTGAAATATTTCAGCGTAAATACTTTTTTTACTAAAACCGTCTAGCAAGTCATTTCCATAATTTGAAATCTGTCGATTCGATATAAATCTGTCTTTCATTGGAATCAATTTTCGGTCACATCTAGAAAATCGGCGTAATACCTTTCAAACCAATGAATAAATTTTGATATTCCTTCCTCGATATTAACTTTGGGCGAATAACCAAAATCATTTGATATCTTCTCAAGATCAGCATATGTAACTTTAACATCTCCAGGTTGAATGCTTGAAAATTTTCTTCTAGCCTTCTTTCCCAGTGCGGCTTCTAATAGTTGAATAAAATAATCTATTTTTACAGGATTATTACCGCCTATGTTGTAAACCCCAAATTTTGCATCAGTATTGGATAAGTAGTCTGAATTCCCAACTGAAGGTGATTCCAATATCTTCGGTAGTATCCCGACGATATCATCAACAAAAGTAAAATCTCGTTCCATTTCTCCAAAATTATAAACTTCGATCTCCTCACCTTCCATAATTTTTCTGGCAAAAATAAATGCAGCCATATCAGGCCGACCCCAAGGACCATAAACAGTAAAAAATCTCAATCCTGTCATGGGGATCTGGAATAAATGGGAATATGTGTGTGCCATTAACTCATTTGATTTTTTAGTCGCAGCATACAAAGATATTGGATGATCGACACTATCAAGTTCACTGAAAGGAACCTTTTTATTATTTCCATAAACTGAACTTGAAGAAGCAAAAACTAAATGTTTTACAGGGTAATGACGACAACATTCCAAAATATTTAGAAATCCAGTTATATTACTCTCTATATAAGCTTCTGGGTTTTCTAATGAATATCTTACTCCGGGTTGAGCAGCAAGATGAATAATATAATCGAATTTTTCTTCTTTAAATAAATTGATTAAATTTTCTTTATCAGTTAGATCAAGTTTTATAAAACAATAGTTTGAATGGATGTATGATTGTGTGATTGTATTGTTCTCGATTTTCGCTCTATCTATTCCAGTTTCAGTTAGCCTGGCAAATTTTAACTTAACATCATAATAATCATTTACGTTATCGAGCCCTATAATTTCCCAATCTGTTTCTTTAAGTAGTTTATTTACCAAATGAAAGCCAATAAAACCGGCTGTTCCGGTTATTAATATTTTAGACATAATTCCTTAACTCTACTTTTATCTACTAATTATATAAATTCAATTCCAATATTGTCGTTCAAAATATCCTGTTAGATCAACATTCCGGTTTATACGCCGGTTATCAAAATCATACCGCAGTATCAGTAGTACTAACGGTAGATTCTTTAAACAATCCTATTCATTATTCGTACACATTGTACATCTCAAACTAACTTCATCACGGGATGGTGTTATATATAGCATCATCCCTTCCTACCTCACTTTTCCCTCATCACTCATCACTACTCATTCCAAACTCATTAAAATACCATTCAGAGGCCATGCTAAATCCCGTTTTAGCGTCAAATTTAGGTTCATATCCTAGAATTGTCTGCGCTTTTAAAATACTTGCTTGGGAATGAGGAATGTCCCCGACTCTGAAAGGTCCATATTCCGGCTCAATGGATGATATATTTTTTTCAAATTTTGATAAGTTATTCCGCAGAGCCATAAAAAGATTATTCAAAGTTGTGTTACCGCCGTAAGCTATGTTGAATACCTCCGAAAAGAAATAGGTATCAGCAAAAAGCGTTCCGCGTTTAGTCCGCCGCGGTGGATCATTTTTATCTTTTTCATCATGCCTGCCGGCAGGTATGGTTGAGCTCTTATCTTGAAGCAAGTATTTATGCTCATCTAAATCTAAATTATAATATTCTCTTAGTCCCTTTAAAATATCTTCGTCACTTCTAAATAGTGCTTTTTCATTAGCTTCGATAACATTATCTATAAAAGTAAAATCCCGGCTGTAATTTCCATCACCGTTGATAACCGGTGACTTAAGATTCATCAGTTTACTAACCCACAAGGGAATTACAGCGGCGTATGCGCCATTTGGATCTTGCCTTTTTCCGAACACATTAAAATAACGCAAACCGATACATTGCATTCCATAAGTTTTAGCAAAAACATCAGCGTATAACTCGTTTACATATTTCGTTATTGCGTAAGGAGAAAGTGGTTTCCCAATTTCCTCTTCGACTTTTGGTAGTTTTTTAGAATCACCGTAAGTGCTTGAACTTGCTGCATAAACAAATCGTTTAACTTTTGCATCACGGGATGCAATAAGCATGTTCAGAAAACCATCAATATTTACTTGGTTTGTAGTTGCCGGGTCTTTAATTGAACGCGGTACCGAACCCAACGCGGCTTGATGAGCGACCAAATCACACCCGGAGATGGCTTCTTGACAAGTTGCTAAATTTCGAATATCACCTTCAATAAAATTGAATTTTGGATCAGAATAATTGTGCTTTATGTTGTTTTCGAATCCGGTTGCTAAATTATCAAGACATACAACTTCATGCCCTTTCGAAAGAAAGTGGTCACATAAATTACTTCCAATAAATCCGGCACCACCGGTTATTAGTATTTTCATAATTTTTGAATTTTTATCTTGTCAAATTTATCATAGTCGTTGAGTTCTATCAGTAAGTCATGCTGTCACGATGTGCCATGATCAGTATCTCAATTTTGCTGATTCCGAAGATCCCGAAACAAACTTACCTGCCGTAAGCAGGTTGGGGATGACAATTCATCATTACATTTTGTCTCGCTGAACCATTTTTCTTTTTTGTCATGCTGAACTTGTCTGCTAACGGCAGGCGCGATTCAGCATCTCAACAATTACGTTATCTCAATCTTTTCAAAAGAGCGGCAGCGCCGTGACATGTTTATAGAAATCTATTCAATTACTAACAAACGAGCTTCGTAGATGCTACATATGAAGACAACTCCATCAGCCTCAAAAATGCAGAAGCATATGCCGTTCCGATTGGAACTCAATTGTTATTACTTTTAAATTGATCTATCAACATGCCGCTCCTCTGGAGCTGAAAACTGAAATCTAAAAGTTTGATCTTGACACAATCATAATTTTTTCACAAACAAATATTGATCTGAGACAGTCCTAACTCATTTCAAACTAAATTAAAAAGTGGCATAGCCACGACATGTTTATAGGAATCTATTCAAAAAATCATTATCAAGCTTCGTAGATGCGACATGTGTCTAAATTATTTTAGATAACCGCAATTAGATTACACATCTATATTATCATATATTGATTCTCAAAACAAGATCCCGAAACATGACTTTTAATCCGCAGGTAGGTTCGGGATGACAATTACCCATTAAAATTTGTCTAAAACAAATCATGATAAATCAGCTTATTTCGTGAACTAAGTTACTCTCAAATCTGTATCTCTTATTTGATCTTTCACAAAATGCGATACCTGCTTCATCAAATATTAACTTCTTCCCTGCCTCGGAGTACCAGCCGATTATCCTAGCCGGATTACCAACTACCAAAGCAAAATCCGGGACATCTTTGGTTACAACAGATCCTGCTCCAACCATAGCAAATCTTCCAATTGTATTCCCACAAACAATCGTGCAATTTGCTCCCAATGACGCACCTTCCTTAACCAAAGTTGGAATATAAAACTCAGCTCCAACTTGAGGATATTTACTTCGCGGATTAAGAATATTTGTAAAAACCATCGATGGACCGCAAAAGACATAATCTTCTAAAGTTACACCTTCGTAAACCGAAACATTATTCTGAATTTTGACAAAATTTCCGATCGTGACATTATTTCCAATATTAACATTTTGCCCAAGTACACATTTTTTGCCAATTTTTGAACCACTCTGAACATGAGAAAAATGCCAGATTTTCGTACCGTCACCAATATTCACGTTTT
>JAIPBB010000110.1 GCA_021739805.1 Saprospiraceae bacterium
CTTTTTACTTTCGAAGCGAAGCAAGTCCGTAGGATGCCTTTTTACTTTTATCTTTCCGTCATTCCTCGATACGCCACGCAATTAAGTTGTACAAAAATTCTAATTTCATCAAAGCGTGGCACTCGGTCTGACAATCACTTCGGACTTCTGTCTTGCGACTTCCGACTTTTCACCTTTGACTTTTGCCTTTCAACTTTTGCCTTTCAACTTTTGCCTTTATACTTTTGCCTTCTCCTTCACCTTCACCTTCACCTTCTCCTTATTTCAATTCAAAAACTTCACAACTTCCATCTTTAATTTCAAAAGGAACTTGATTTACATTCCAAAGATAGGTAGTAAGCAAACTTGATTCCCTCGAAAGTTCAGGAACATATAAACAAATTTTTAGATTCGATTTTTCGCCTGTCCAATAAGTTTTTGCACGGTAAAGAGAATAGTAAATATATTGTAATGAATTTCTATCTTTATCAATTACAGAAATAATAATAAAAGCATCGAAAGATTTAACCTTGCTAAATACGGATAAATCATAAGAAATCAGAAATTTCTTTCCAATTAAAGTATCAGTATTCGATTCATAAAATCCGAAAAATTCTGTATTTGTTTCACCTTTAGTGCTAATATTATATAAAGAAATCAGACTTGTCTTTTGTAAATCATTTTTTCTTTTTAGTAATGATAATTTCGAATAATCATCAGTTTCAAGAACATAATAATTATCAAGAAATTTTGGCAGACTATCTTTATCTGAAATTTGAAAATCGGCAATATTACCCGGATAATCCAATGTTTGAATTTTATTTAATTTGCCACCATGGCGAAAATCCCAATAGTTCCAGCATAACTCTCGCATTAAATAGCCTCCAATTGTTGGATTAATTTCCTTTCCGATTGATTCTTTCTCAACAATTTTATAAAAACTTTCGGGTAAATGTTCGCTTTTCCAGTAAGACGAATATGATAAATTAAGATTCGAAATCGAATGAATCAGTAGAAATAATAACGGAAAAAGTGAGATTAGTCCCGCAATTTTAATCCTTTGATTTTCAATTTTATCAAAAGCAAAAACCAAACTTCCAATCAAAAGCGGGAAAAGATAAAGAGCAACTCTGTCTTCTGGATAGTTTACTTCAAATAAACCGGATAAAATCAAAATTGCACAAAGATTTCCTATAAGCAAGATTGGAAAAATAATTCGGAAATCATTTAAAGTTTCAGTGAGCTTTGTTCTAAAAATCCTGATGATGAAAATCAGGGTGGAAAATACAAAAAGAAAAACAATAATAATTTCAGAAAACATTGAATTTCCACCGGCGAATGCTTTAATTAATGTTCTGACAGTTGATTCCCAAAAGCCAATATTATCACCATAATATAAAGAACCTGATTCACGGAGTTTAAAAGAAAATGCTGCGAAAAACGCTAAAGGAATAATTCCTAAAACTATAACAAAAAATAGTTTTGAAAGAATAGCTTTTAATTTATCATTTTTAAAATTCCATAATGCTTTGATAAGTAATAAAACATTGATGATTATTGCAGAATTTAATAAAGTCAGATTTGCTGAAATGGCTAAAGTCAGAATAATTAGCGTTGCGAAATAGTTGACTGATTTGTTTTCTTTAAACACTAAAATCAAATAATAAAGAGAAGCTATTAGCAAAGCCATTGAAATTCCATATCCACGAGCCAAAGCAAAAAATTCAATAAAATAGGATGCTGTTAATAAAGACCCAATGAAAACCCATCTCAGAATTCTGCTGTTGATTTGTGTCGAAATCTTGTAAGTATAAAAAAAGAAAACAAGAGCAAAAAGCAAATTTGGAAGCCTTATTGCCAACATTGAAGAACCAAAGATTCGATAAGAAACAATCGCAAGAGCAGAATTGAGAAAATGATTATTTGCATCTAAATGAGCTTTATAAGGCAACCAACTTTCAGGATGAATATAATGAAAAAATGTAGCAGCTTCATCATGAATCAAAGGAATATAATAAGCTCTAAGCCACAAATAAATCCAAATTAAAGCTGATAAAGCAATAAAAATAGTAATCTCGGTTTTTGAGAGTTTGTTTGTCATTTTAATTAATAAATCTTTTTAAACCATTAATGAGTATTTTAGTGTGAAAGTTCATTAACAAACCAAGTTTATAATTTCCTAATTTTAAATAAGTAAGAACTTGGGCAGTATGGACTTCATTTAGTGCTTCAACAGTTTTTATCTCAATAACGACTTTGTCTTCAACTAATAAATCTATCCTATAGCCATGGTCAAGTTTGATTTCTTTATAAACAATAGGCATAGGTTTTTCTTTTTGAACTTTTAGACCTGCCTGTTTTAATTCATAAAACAAACATTCCTGGTAAGCTGACTCCAATAAGCCCGGACCTAATTGTTTGTGTACTTCAATCGCACAACCGATAATTTTTTTAGATAATTCGTTTTCAATCATAGTTTTATTATTTCTCTGTGAATCTTTGAGTCATCTCCGTGAAACTTTGTGTAATAGCTATATCACGGAGTTTCACAAAGGAAACACAGAGTTTCTCAAAGATATGTCGAATTAATTAATCCAATTTTTTTAATTATCAAAATTAACAAATTATTGAAATGGAAGGGATGAAACAAAAAATGCAACCAAAGATTTAAGGTTGCATTAATATTTATGTTAATAGTAAAAATTCCAAAATTCAAGCATCAAATTTCAAATAAATCACAAATTCAAATTTTTAAATGTTCAAAATTTTTCCAAATAATTGTTCAAAACAGTTTGGAATTTGAATTTTTGAAAATTGTGATTTTTTTGTTATTTGTCTTTTGTGATTTGGTGCTTACTTAGACTTTATCTTCCAGAGAGATTTTTTGGAATCCTGCCATTATTAATTGTCTGTGACCTTAATTTGCGTCCAACAATTCTCTCAACCATTGTTCCGATTTCTAAAACTTTATCAATATCAAGTCCTGTATCAATTCCCATTTCGTCCATCATCACAACCATATCTTCAGTTGTTACCAAACCAACAGCACTTGGATCCTTATAATAATATTTTCCTGTTCCTGAAACCGGAGTATTATCAACAAAATTTGCGGGTTGTCCACCGAGACCGCCAAAGCAGCTTTCAAAATTTGTCATTCCTGCCTGAAGTGCAGCAAGAACATTTGCATTTCCCCATCCACGTGTAACATGGAAATGTGCAATCTGTTTGTGAGGGTTGTCAACAGCATCCAACAGCATAGAGAAATATTTATAAACTCTGTCTGGTGAAGCAGAACCATCATGGTCGGCGTGTTCAACATCATTGGCTCCAATATCAAACCAACGTTTAGTAAATTCAATTGCAGTCTCCATTTTTGTTGGCCCTGCAATCGGGCAACCCCAAATTGTACTAACAGTTCCATTTACTGTAATTCCCGCATCATGGCATTTTGGAATATATTTCTCACACATTTTCCAATATTCAGCAAGTGAAATTCCTGAATTTGTTTTGTGGTGAGCCTCACTTGTAGAAACCATAACTAAAATTCTGTCAGGTCCATAGCCATCAAGTTTTGCCTGGATTGCTCTTTCGATAGCTCGTTCTCTAATTGTTATGGCAGTTAAACTAACGTCATTAATTTTATCTTTAACGACTTTGCTGTTTCTGATTTTTTTGAACAAATTATCAGCATCTTTGAATTGAGGCATTCCCGAAGGATTACCAAAATTTGTTACTTCAAGATGTTTGAAGCCGGCTAAAATGGATTGCTCCAAAACCCATAATTTTGCTTCGGTTGAAATAAAACTTTCTTCATGTTGGAAACCATCTCTAACTGTGATGTCGCCTATTGTTACTTTTTTGGGATAGTTCATAAATTTAAAATGTTAGTTTTCTATTTTTTATCTTTTTGATTTCAGTTATTTTATGTGCCTATTTGTTTATTAATAGGATTTAGTATTTTAAATAAATTCCAAAAATGAAAAAACAAATTTCAAATAAATTCCAATTTTTCAAATTTTAAATTCCAAACTTGATGCTTTCAATTGATATGCTTGTTTTTTTTGCAGTTTGTGTTTATCGTCAAGTTTTGAATTTTGGACATTGTATTTTGTGATTTATTTGTTATTTGATATTTGTTATTTGGTGCTTGTTATGTTATTATTTGGTGCTTGTTATGTTATTATTTATTGCTTGTTATTTGTAATTTTAAATCACCATTTCAGGTATTTCCCCTTCAACAATCAGCTTTCCTGATGTTGCATTTTTAATTTCTTCAACACTAACTCCGGGAGCTCTTTCAATAAGTTTGAAACCGCCTTCAACTACTTCAACAACAGCAAGGTCAGTTACAATTTTTGTAACACATTTCACTCCTGTTAAAGGAAGTGTACATTCAGGAATTAATTTGGAGTTTCCATCTCTGTCGGTGTGAGTTGTGGCGACAATAATATTTTTTGCTGCTGCAACCAAATCCATTGCTCCACCCATTCCTTTAACAAGTTTTCCCGGAATTTTCCAACTTGCAATATCTCCTTTTTCTGATACTTCAAAAGCACCCAAAACGGTCAAATCAACATGACCACCGCGAATCATTCCAAAGCTTGTGGCTGAATCGAAAAATGAACCACCCGGTAAAACTGTAACCGTTTGCTTTCCTGCATTTATTAAATCTGCATTAACATTTTCTTTTGTCGGAAATGGACCAATGCCAAGCATTCCATTTTCTGATTGAAGAATGACATCCATTCCTTCAGGTATATAATTTGCTACCAAAGTTGGTATTCCGATGCCAAGGTTTACATAATATCCATCTTTTAATTCCTGGGCAATTCTTTTTGCTATTCCGTTTTTATCTAAAGCCATTTTGTTTCAGGTTTAATGTTTAAAGTTTAATGTTTCAGGTTTTGCATAACTCAACTCTAGTCGCTTGTCGTAACAAACTCAATTCGTTTCTCATAATCAACTCCCTGGAAAATTCTTTGAACAAAAATTCCGGGTGTATGAATTTGTGCTGGTTCAAGTTCGCCGAAAGGAACAAGTTCTTCAACTTCTGCTATTGTGATTTTCCCGGCAGCAGCCATCATATTATTAAAATTGTTTGCAGTTGCACGATAAATTAGGTTTCCGTGTGTGTCGCCTTTCCATGCTTTCACGATTGCATAATCTCCACCAAGAGCTTCTTCAAGAATGTGCATTTTGCCATTATATTCACGGGTTTCTTTATTGCCCTGTACTTCGGTTCCGTATCCTGCAGGAACAAAAAAGGCAGGAATTCCGGCACCTGCGGCTCTAATTCTTTCTGCTAAAGTTCCCTGTGGATTTAACTCAACTTCAAGTTCACCACTAAGAAGCTGGCGTTCGAATTCTTTATTTTCGCCAACATAGGATGCAATCATTTTTCTGATTTGATGCTTACGCAAAAGTTTTCCAAGACCATAATTGTCAATTCCGGCATTGTTTGAAATACAGGTTAAATCGTTTATGTCCTTTTCAACAAGAGCATCTATGCAATTTTCAGGAATTCCGCATAAACCGAAACCACCTAAAAGAATAGAGCAACCACTTGTAATATCCTTCACAGCTTCTTTAGCATTTTCAACTACTTTGTTCATATATTATTGTTGTTTAGTTTCAAAGAAAGTTTCAAAGATAATAATTTTTTGGGTTTTTCAAGGGAGTAGAAAAACTTTTAATGATTGATTCTTTTATAGTTTCAATCTCGAATAGAAAAATTATAAGTTATTATTCTTTACAAAATAATCAAGGTATTCAGGAATTTTAGTTCCTAGATAGTATGGTAGATTCATCAATAAATAGGGTATTCCTGAAGGAGTTTTTGTTTTTTCAATTTTAAATTCACCTTGATAAATTCTTACTGCATAAGGATGATTAGCTATTTCAACAAATTGGTGTAATGATTTTAAACTACCAGTGCTTCCTGATTTTATTTCAACCGGAATAACTTTATTTTCGTATTGTAGTACTAAGTCAACTTCGGATGATGACTGCTTTTTTTCACGTACCCAAAAATGCGGATTTTTACTACTCATTGTATTCAGTGAAATAAGTTCCTGAGTTATTAAATGAGGAATAATTGCACCCTTATATGTAGAACTAAGGTCTTGTAATCCTATCATTTGAGATTGTAATCCTAATGAATGGTTCACTAAGCCTGTATCTAAAAACTGAAGTCTCGGAGACTTTTTAAAATCTGGTTTAATCGGAATCTCAACATCAGTAGTTGGATAAATAATTTGAATAATTTTTGCATCATCCAGGCTTCTCATAGCTTCACCAATTTCGCGGGATTTATAATTTGAGTTGCCAAAATTCTGGAATTTAATACGTTTATCCACATGGAAATATGCAGTTGCCATAATATGCTTAATCACCTTTCTTTCCATTTCATTTCTGGCATATTTCTCTACATCATTTTGATATGTACCCCAAATACTGTTGTAAACTTTTGGTAAACCAAGCAAGCTATTATCATTATCAATAAAAACATCTACAACTTCCGGCATACCACCAATAATTGCATAACGATTAAACAAATCTGTCAGAACTTTATGTGCAAAGGGTTTTATTGGAATTTGATTTATTTGTTCTAGTGCAGCAGTATGTTTAATGGCTGTTAAGTATTCAAAAAAATTAAGAGGATAAAGATATAAAAACTCAACTCTGCCAACTGGAAAACTTGGTACATTACGCATCGCAAACTCCAATAATGAACCAGCAGAAATTACATGAAGATTAGGAAATTCCTCATAAAAATATCTAAGTAATTGTATAGCTTTAGGTGATTCCTGAATTTCATCAATAAATAATAAAGTGTCTTCAATATTCGGAGAAAGATTTTTAGCTAAAAATAATGATTCAATTATTTTTTTGACATCATCAGTTGTTTCAAAAAAAATTCGGTCAGGAGTTTTTTCGAGATTTAGTAATATGTTTTGCTTGTATGTTTGAGCAAATTGCTTTACTAATGTAGTTTTCCCTACCTGACGAGCCCCTCTAATAATTAGCGGTTTGCGTCTGGTACTTGCTTTCCATTGGACTAAATATTCTAACGCACTTCTATAAAACATCAGTAATAAATTTTGTGATTAATTGTGTTTTGTAACAAAGTCAGGGCAAATATATGAATATTTTGTAACAAAGTCAAGGCAATTTTCCTTAATTCTTGTAACAAAGTCAGGGCAGTTTTTCGGAATTCTTGTAACAAAGTCAAGGCAGTTTTTCGGAATTCTTGTAACAAAGTCAGGGCAAATTCTCTAATATTTTGTAACAAAGTCAGGGCAAATTGAGATATTTTATTAATTCAGGTCTATTGAGATTGAATCGTATTTTAAAATGGACAATATATCAAAATAACGATTGCTGTGCTTCTTGCTGTCTTTTTAAAGTAAATTTCATCGGTGAAGTGTTCTTTACAACTTCAATGTTTTTATTTTCTTTAAGATAGTTAGTTAGCTTTCTGGTAGTCCAGTCAATTTTTAATCTTTCTATTATTTCAGTGGAAGAATAAGCTCCTTGGGATAATAATTTAATAATATTTGAATCAACCTCATCAATGCTTGAAGATGGTTCGCCCAGGATTGAATTTTTTGTTTCATCAACTAAATAATTACTTATTTCCTGCCCTTGGCTATCTACTGGAATTCCTCCCTTTTGAATCAGAATATTATTTGCATTTTTTTCAGTACTATTTGGTATTCGCACAAAAATACTTCGTCCTTTTCGCAATCCATCAATAACACCAAACCATGTTCCTCCCTGGTCGCTTGATTCTGCAACATAAATTTCTTTAGCTAATCCATAAATAATTGGATTTCGCCCCATTGCAAGCTGAACACTCCAGGGAGCTTTGGGTGGAAATGTGCTGAGAACAAGAACATCACCATCAATAATTTGTTTGTAATACTTTTTAAATCCTGTGCTAAATGTGGTTATTCCCTGGGGTAAAACAATAATAGATTGCCCTTTGTATTTAATTGCAGAATCCAGTGCTTGTTTGTCAACACCTTTGGCAAATCCGCTGACTACAACTTTATAATCTTTACTCGCATTTCTGGCTATATTGTCAGTAAATTCCAAAGAAATATCATCTGCTTTTCGTGAACCAACAATTGCAATTGAATTTTCTTTCATTATTTGCTTATTCCCTTTTATGTAAATTAAAGGAGGAGAATATGCACGCTTCAGGTTGGTTTTCATTATTAGTGAATAATCGGGAGAAGTGATAGGAATTATATCATAACCTTGTTCTAATAAATCTTCAGCAAGAAATGAGTAGTTTGCAAGTTCAGTTTTGGCTTCGGTTAAAAGTTCGGTTTCATTTTCATTTAAAGAATATATTGTTTGCCAACGTGTTTTTTCACAATGAAAAAAATCAACAATGCTTTGTCCTTCTTCAAAAAACCGGACAATTAACTCATTCTTTTTTGCAATCTTCATTTTTGGAAGATGTGCTAATGCCATCCAATATGCGTATTCTTGTTTTATCATATTCTACTAAATATCTCCACCAACTGTTTTTGCAATAACTAATGGAACAATTGTTTCTGCTCCAAAATTAGTTAATAATTTTCCAATTTCTCTAATTGTTGCACCACTATCGAAAATATCATCTATTAATAAAATGCTCTTTTTATTAATTTCATTGGGTTCTGTATAGTTAAATGCCCCTGAAACATTTTCATTTTTTAAAGGTCTGTTCTGAAATATTTTTTGAGGCTTTGTTTCATGCTGTTTTATGAGTTTATGGCTAATTGGAACTTTGAGTACATAAGAAATTTTTTCTGCAAAATTCTTAACCAAGTCTCCTGAATCTGTTGGAGGAACATAAACAATCAAATCGAAATGTTTATTTCCATAAGTTTTTCTAAATGCTTTTAAAGTGAGTTTTAATAAGAAATCGGGGAAATCTCCTCCATTTTCATATTTGCAACGATGCAAACTTGAACCAACATTTGAAACTCCATAATATGAGGATGCAATTCCTTTTTCAATATTCGAATACTTACTTTCAACATCAAGAACAGGGAAATAGGTTTCTCTAAATTCGTTTAGTTTTTCAATTGTCGATTGCTGCGGATTTACTAGCCTTTTCTTGTATTTTGTATTATCACAATTATCAAATTTGCACGGCATTGCATCACCCAGATACTCACATAAAAATTTCATGCGAGGCTCTTTTGTAAACACATAATCCAACATCGAATCTAAATCTTTAAGTTTAGCATTTCTTAAATCATCGAATTTAGCAGTATTTAATTCCGGTGCATTAAATTGGTATTCATACATCTTAGACTTACCAAATATTACTTCTTTTATAATCCCCTGATCAATCAAATCTGCTTTTATTACCCGAATTTGAGTTTGTTTCAGATTCGTTTTTTTATCAATTGTCTTTCACCAAGTTGCTCCTGCTTTATTGCATCAATTACTTTACGATATTTTTTAATGTCAGGTCTGCCGCCGTCAACAAAAGCCTTTGGTAATTTATAATCTTCTTCAATTCCACTGTCGTCTTTTTGAGAATTGTAAAACAAAATAAGGAAGGTTCTTTGTCCATCTCTTCCTGCCCTGCCAATTTCCTGGTAGTAATGGATTGGAGATGCCGGCATTTGCGTATGAATGATAAATCGAATATCCGCTTTGTCGATACCCATTCCAAGAGCATTTGTGGAAACAATGCATTTCCATTTATTATTCATGAAGCCTTTTTCAATATCTTTTCTTGAATCTCCATCCAGACCAGCATTATAATATGTTGATTCAATCCCAATAAAATCAAACCATCTTGCATAAATTTCTGTGTTTACTCTTGTTCCGCTATAAAGCAAGCCTGTTCCGGGAAGTTTATTAATATTTTCAGCAAGCCATAAAAGTTTTTCATCTTCCGATTTTGTTTCAATCACAAACAAATTGAAATTTTCTCTAAGTAAATTTCCCCGGATTGTGTTTAAATTACCTGAAATCTGTTGTTCGATATCTGCTTGTACTCTTTTTGTAGCCGTTGCTGTGGTTGCTAAGATGGGAAGTTCTTTAGGGAGCAATTGTACTAAATTTATAATTCGGCGAAAAGCAGGACGAAAATCATGTCCCCAGACAGAAATTGTGTGAGCTTCATCAATAACAATCATTGATAAATCCATTTTCCTGGTTGCTTCAATCCATTCTTGATTTTCTTGTCGCTCAGGTGCGATATAAAGAATTTTTATTTTGCCATTTATTGCATCCTGAATTACCTGTGAATTATCTTCGGGTGTTTGTTCGGAATTAATATGTTTAGCGGCAATTCCTTTTTCATTCAAAATATTAACCTGGTCGCGCATCAAGGCAATTAAAGGTGAGAATATTATCGTAATTCCTTTAAATTGTGTTGCCGGGAATTGAAAACAGAGCGATTTTCCATATCCTGTTTTTTCAATAAGTAAAATTCTTTTCCCATGAAGAAGCATATTAATAGTTTCCCATTGTTTATCGTAAAACTTTTCAAAACCAAAGAGATTTTTAAGTTTTATTTCTGCTTCTTGTCTGGTAAGATTTGGCATTAGAAAATGATAGATTAATCCTGAAATTTTGTTTGTGTCAATATCTGGATTAAAATTAATACAAATAGATTTATTAACAAAATATATTATGATAAAACTACTTGTGCTCGTTATTTTGGTTTTTAACCAAAACTAAACATTAATGTTTTCATAGTTATGTTGATGGAAAATTTTGAATAGCTTGTAACACAGTCAAGACAGAATCCATCTTAATTTAGATTATTGGCTTTTTTCTATTATCAAAAACAGAAACTAATATTATAGTTTCATCTTCAATAAAATAATAAATTGATGTTAATTTTGCGACAATTGTTCGCCTTGTTGTTTTAGATTTATTAGAAATTGGAAAAGCAAATGGATTTGATTGTATTATTTTAAGTTGAGCATCAAATTTTTTAACAAATTTTCTAGTATCTTTTTCGGAGAATTTATGTTCAAGGTATGAAATAATTTCTCTTAATCCTTCAAGTGCTTCCTCTGTCCAAATGAGTTCATAAGTACTTTTCATAAAGTTTCCTGGCTGTTTCATGAGAATGTACTTTGCCTTCTTCGATATTTTTCATTCCTCTTTCAATAGATTCTTTTTCGCTTATTGAAATATCATCCCACCAATCAGCAGTTTTTGAATAATCATCACGAATTTTTTTTAATTTCTCAATTATTGACAAATCATTAAGCTTTGTAATCCATTCAATTAATACTAGTTTCTCTGATTGTATATTCATTTTGTTATATTTTTCACAAAGTTAATTAAAACAATTTGGATTATGCAATAGTGCGCTAATCTTTTAATGTTTGATAAAGATGATGTTTCATAAAGAGAAAAACAATGTTCTATTTTATTTCCTTTAAAAATCGACTACTCATCCACCCCATGCATTTAGCACTATTATTATCAGTGTTGTACATAATATTGTAATTAAATTGAATTTTTGATTCCATTTCGACAAACCACCATTTCCTTCCTGTGCTATCAATTTTTTCAGCATAAGCAATACCTAAATCGCCTTCTTTATATTCTGCCACCTTATTTCCTTCTCCTTCATAATATGGAGCATATAATTCATCATTATTGATTTTTGGTTCAAATCGCAAAAAGTAGGGTGTATTATTTACCATAAATTTTACAGGAGTTTTATAATAGTTTTCCGGTTTTATGGTTTCACTTACTTTTGCTCTTTTACGCAAAATGTTTAATGTGTCATTATTGATTTCATACAAAGTTTCCCAATCAACAAATTCGGCACAACATCCAAAATCAAGCATTTTAAAAGATTTTAGTTTTCTATCTTGAATGGTTATTTGAGAAATATATTGTAATGCTTGAAATTTTAATTTGAATGTATCTCCTGTATTATAATAAAACTCGCAAATATCAGGTTCTCCACCACTCCAGCCTTCAAAAATTACATCAATTAATGTGTCTCCATTTAGATGTAAGAAATGAAACATAGAATCATATTTTTCGCCATAAAAATCATCGTTTTTAACGTAATTATAAATTGAATCGAATTTTGAAAGAAATTTATTCTTTGTTTCTAAATCAATTTCAACTTCATAATCCTTCCAATTAATTTTTGAATTATAATCAAAAAATATTGTGTCTTTTAATGTTGAAATGGATGAGTTTAATTTTGGTTTCTCACCTTGATTTACATTTGCCTCGCTATCAGAATTATTTTTATAATTAGAACAACTGAACAAGATAAAAAGTAATATCAAAAATAAATTATACTTCATTATTAGATTTGTTATTTGTTCCCTTACGAGTTTTTTAAGATTTGAATTTCTTTCTTTTTTTCAAATAAACATATAGTTCAAACAATATCAAAGTCAACAATATAAGCACTCCTAGAAAAGAATAAATTAACTTGAAAGGTGCATTAAAACTATTATAAAACATTATTTCAATAATTATCCAAACAAAACAAATAATCAATAATGGTGTTCTAAATTTGGTAATTTTATTTGCCTTCAATCCAACTAGCCATTTCTTGTATTTTTCATTATTCGGATAATAATTTACCAATCGAGTGAATACTTCAATAGATTTATTAACTTGTTTTATTTCAAAAAGTGTCCGGGCATAATGCCATAATAAGTGCTCAAAATATGGAATTTCATTTAACTTCTCAAAATCTTGATTTGTATCATTTTCAAACATCGAAATTGCTTGCTCAAGTATTTCAACTCCTTTTGTATATTGCCCACTACTTACTAAACTAAGTCCAAATTCGGAAAGTAACCTAAGCTTAGTATTATAATGTTTTTCATCTTTGGTGATATCAATATTATCAATCGATTCCTTGTTTTTCTCATAAAATCGAATGTAAATCAGACTATCAGACTTTTCTAATTCGTCAAATTCTTTTTCAAGTTCATTTATGTTCTTCAAATTTTTATTTATTATTTTTTAATGCATATTTTAATCCTATTGACAAGGTTGTAACGCTATGTGTTACCCTGAACTCAGATTTTGTGCTTGATGTTAAAGTATGTTGATATGATAAAAAAGAGACTACCGTTAAACTATTCTTAAATTCATAACCCCAACCTATTTCTAATAGTGCTGAATAGTTAAGTTTTGGAAATTTATCCATAACATTAACAGTTTCATTAATATCTAAATAATTATATGAGTTTTTTGCACTTGTCATTAATGATGGTACAATACCAAAGTTTGTAATTCCATATAATTTTTTTCCAAAATTAAATCCTCCTAGAATTTGTAATGATATATAATCAAATTTGAAATCAAAATTTTTATCAAGAATTACATTGCCATATTTGTCTGGGAAAATTAGAGATGGGGTTGAAAAAGCTTGTTGGGAGTATTTGATGTTAGTGCAAATATGAAAGTGTTTTTTCATTCTGTATTCATATGAAAATCCACCAGAAAATGCTTGACCATAATCTTCACTTATAGAAGTGTTTAATGAATTTTTTGAATTGTGGACACCAGCAGAAATTCCAAGATAATGATTTTGACTAAATACTGAAATAGTTGAAAATATTAGAATTAATGTTAAAGTTCGTTTCATTTTTGTGATTGGTTAGTTTACGCTAAACTCGAAAGATTATCTCTATCTCACAATCAAAACCTTCCGATTCACACAATTTTTATCTCCCTGAATCCTTACAAAATAAATCCCATCATGCAATTCAGAAAGATTAATTTCATGATTTCCGGCTTTAAGATTTGTGAATTCTTTTACTTTTTGTCCTGATGAATTATAGATTGAAACTAAAGAAGCTTTATGGGAAAGCATTAAGTTAAAATCGCCAGAAGAAGGATTTGGGAACAGTATTGTAGATTGATTTGTGTGATTTTCATCAAAACCTGTGCAGTCAACAAATGTAACAATCATAGTGTCTGCTGTTTGACAGTCGGTCATGTCTGTAATTGCCACCCAAACTGTATCAGGTCCAATTCCGAAATTAGCTGTATCTAAAGCAATTGCTGATGTTGTGTCTCCTGTTGACCAAAGATATGTTTTAAAACCCGCACCGGCATTTAATTGAAGTGTATTGCCCTGACATAAAGTTGTATCATTTCCAAGATTTACATTTGGTGGATTAGCAATGCAAGGTTCAATTGTACCAATTTGTGCAATCTGTGCAGCAGACAGACAAGTATCGAAAATTGCAAGTGAAGCAATATCAATAGTATCATCTTCAATATGGTCGTCTGCAAAAAAGAGAATTGCCGGGGTTAGTGCAAAACGACTATCTATTCCTATCTCATCAGTATCACTCATGTGCAGTAATACTCCATTTAGATAGTAGTTGTAATAGATGCCTAAATTTGCTGAAATTACCAATCTGTACCATTGATTTGGCAAAATACTGTCAGTTGAATAGTCTGTATCACCAACACCCAACCTTCCAGGTCTGTCTGTTGTATTTGGCCTGATAAAGCATTCTCCATCGTTATCGTTTGTAGTATCAGTTTGAAAGAAACAATGCCATCTGTCAAGGTTTAATATCTTAAAATCAAACATCAAGGTCCATTGGTTCACTGAATCTCCACCACCATTTGGAGCAATGCCGTGGTAATATTTATAATAACTGCTTGTGTCAATTCTTATTGCAGTATCGCCATAAGCTGCTCCTTCAATCCATTGATGATGTCCAATTAAAACTAAATCGTTACCAACTGTTGCTTTGGTTAAATCGCTGGTGTCCTGAAACTTCCAATATCCTACAAGATTAGGCCAATCGTTTGGATTAAGGTCTTGCGAAAATGAGCTTCCATTAAATAGGAATAAAATAAATAATACAGAGAAAAGGATTCGTGCTAAGAATTTTGATGATGCTTTCATGGGTTTAAATTTTTAAGTTTAAAAATGAACCCTAAAGATAAAAAAGAATTAGATATAATCAGCAATAAAATATTTTAAAATTTTAAAAATTTTATTTTGAGCTTATTTTCTTTTTCCAAATAGGAATATTTTCACTCAAATCCCAAACA